>JBQCIO010000321.1:0-34765 GCA_051953655.1 Motilibacteraceae bacterium | reverse complement strand
ACGACCCGGGGGCCTCGCGCGTCCTACGCTGCGCCCCGGAGCGCGACGGCGCGCTCCACCGGTGGCGGTGCCGCTCGCGGCGCCCGCCCGCCGGTCACCGCCCGGCCGTTGCGCCGGCTGTCCGTGCCGGCCGCCGGGGCCGGTCGTCTCGAGGCGCGAGGTGCCACCATGAGGGACGTGAAGGGCCGCGTCCTCGTCGTCGACGACGACACCGCGCTCGCCGAGATGCTCGGGATCGTCCTGCGCACCGAGGGGTTCGAGCCGGTGTTCTGCTCCGACGGCTCCAAGGCCCTGGCGATGTTCCGGGACAACCGGCCGGACCTGGTGCTGCTGGACCTGATGCTCCCCGGCACCGACGGCATCGACGTGTGCCGGCAGATCCGGGCCGAGTCCGGGGTCCCCATCGTCATGCTCACCGCCACCAGCGACACGATGATGGTCGTCGTCGGGCTGGAGAGCGGCGCGGACGACTACGTGGTCAAGCCGTTCAAGCCCAAGGAGCTGGTCGCCCGCATCCGCGCCCGCCTGCGTCGGACCGAGGAGGTGGCCCCCGAGACGCTGGCCATCGCCGACCTCAGCATCGACGTCGCCGGGCACAGCGTGCGGCGCGACGGCAAGCCGATCGCGCTCACCCCGCTGGAGTTCGACCTTCTCGTGGCGCTGGCCCGCAAGCCCTGGCAGGTCTTCACCCGCGAGGTCCTGCTGGAGCAGGTGTGGGGCTACCGGCACGCGGCGGACACCCGGCTGGTGAACGTCCACGTGCAGCGGCTGCGCAGCAAGATCGAGCGCGACCCGGAGAAGCCGGAGATCGTCGTGACCGTCCGCGGGGTCGGCTACAAGGCCGGGCCCGCCTAGCGTCGGGCCGCAGAGGCGCGCGAGGACGCCCGAAGCCGCCCCCGACGCCCCGAAGCCGCCCCGACGACAGCCCCGAGGAAAGCCCAGAGGAACACGAGGGACCGCTGACCGCCGTCGACCGCCCGTCCGCCCCGCTGCCCGGCCGCGGGGCGCAGCGGCGCGCGCGCGGCCGCGTCCCCCTCGCCGGGCCGGACGAGGTCGCCGGGGCGCTGGGCACGGCGGTGCGGGGGCTGTCCCGCCCGGTCGCCCCGCTGCGCCGGGCCGGCCGCCGCGGGCGCGCGGCCTGGCGCCGGTCGCTGCGGCTGCGCGTGGTCACGACCACGATCGTGCTCACGCTGGTGGTGCTCGCCGTCATCGGCTCGTTCCTGGTCCGCCGGATCAGCTCCGGCCTGCTCGAGGCCAAGGTGAGCGCGGCCCTGGTGGAGGCCTCCACCGGCGCCCGCGACGCGCAGGAGAGCTTCGACGCCACCGACGGCACCGACCCGCAGACCACCACCGAGGTCGCGACCCAGGTGGTGCAGCGGCTGGCCGCGCGCAGCGGGCCGGCAGGCCTCAACGAGGTGCTGCTGCTGCGCTCGCCCAGCGACTCCTTCAGCCCGGTCAGCTCGGACCTGTCCTCCTGCCAGGAGGAGCACCCCTGCCAGGTCCCCGGCGACCTGCGGGCCGCGGTGCAGGCGGGCACCCAGCAGGCCTGGCGCTACGCGAGCATGCCGGGCCCGGACGGCGCCTCGGTGCCGGCGCTCGCCGTCGGCTCGCGGGTGTCGGTGCCCGGCGCGGGCCTCTACGAGCTCTACTACCTGTTCCCGCTGGACAAGGAGCAGGACACCCTGGCGCTGGTGCAGCGCACCCTGGCCGCGGCCTGCCTGGGCCTGGCGCTGCTGGTCGGGCTGGTCGCCTTCGTCGTCACCCGGCAGGTCGTCACACCGGTCCGGATGGCCGCGCGGATCTCCGAGCGCCTCGCCGCCGGCGGCCTGGAGGAGCGCATGCACGTGCGCGGGGAGGACGACCTGGCCCGACTGGCCGCCTCCTTCAACAAGATGGCCGCCAGCCTGCAGGGACAGATCCGCCAGCTGGAGGACCTCTCCCGGGTGCAGCAGCGCTTCGTCTCCGACGTCTCCCACGAGCTGCGCACCCCGCTCACCACGGTGCGGATGGCCGCCGACGTCATCCACGAGGCCCGCGCCGACCTCGACCCGGTCACCGCCCGCAGCGCCGAGCTGCTGCAGGCTCAGCTCGACCGCTTCGAGTCCCTGCTCGCCGACCTGCTCGAGATCAGCCGCTTCGACGCCGGGGCCGCCCAGCTCGAGCCGGAGCGGGTGGACCTGCGCGACGTCGTCCGCCGGGTCGTCGAGGCCACCGAGGCCCTGGCCCATGCCCGCGGCACCGCCGTGACCCTGCACCTGCCGCCCGTCCCGTGCTCGGCCGAGGTGGACCCGCGGCGCATCGACCGGGTGGTGCGCAACCTGCTGGTCAACGCGCTCGAGCACGGCGAGGGGCGCCCGGTGGAGGTGCTGCTCGGGTGCGACGAGCACGCGGTGGCCGTCGCCGTCCGCGACCACGGCGTCGGGCTCAAGCCCGGGGAGGCCTCCCTGGTGTTCAACCGGTTCTGGCGCGCGGACCCCGCCCGCGCCCGCACGGTGGGCGGCACGGGCCTCGGCCTGTCCATCGCGCTGGAGGACGCCCGGCTGCACCACGGCTGGCTGCAGGCCTGGGGCGAGCCCGGCGACGGCTGCCAGTTCCGGCTCACCGTGCCACGGGTGGCCGGGGACCGCCTCGACGGCAGCCCGCTGCCGCTCGAGCCCGCCGACGCCCGCCGGCGCACCCGGGCCGTCGGGGCGCCCTACCGGCGGATCGGGCCGTCGTCGGGCGAGGTGCTCCGGTGAGGGGCGGGGCCGCGGTCAGGGTTGCCGGCAGGGCCGGCCGGCGCCGGCTCACGGCCGTGGCGGTGCTCGGTGCGCTGGCGCTGTCCGGGTGCACCTCCATCCCGCGCGCCGGGGCGGTGCACGAGGGCCCGCTCACGGTGGTCGGGTCCGAGGAGCCGGCGGTGCGCGTGGTGGCCGCTCCGCCGCGCGAGGGCGCGAGCGCCGCCGACGTCGTGCGCGGCTTCCTGCTCGCCTCGGCCAGCTTCGAGAACGACAGCGCCGCGGCCCGCCTCTACCTCACCCAGGCCGCGGCCACGGCGTGGCGCCCGGACCGCGGCGTGACCGTCTACCAGTCCGACTCCCTCCAGCTGGAGGTCGTGCCGGACGCGTCCGGGCAGCGGGCGACGGCGCGGCTGACGGTGCGCGAGGTCGGGCAGGTGGACGCGGCCGGCCAGTACCGGCAGCTGGCCGAGCCGACCAGCAGCAGCGTCGCGCTCACCCTGGCCAGGGAGCGGGGCGAGTGGCGCATCTCCCGGCTCGAGGACGGCCTGCTCCTCACCGCCTTCGACGTCGGGCGGGCCTTCACCGCCCTGTCGGCCTACTTCCTCACCCCGGACCGCACTCGGGTGGTGCCCGACCCGCTGCTGCTGCCGCGCCGGCCGGCCCTGGCCACCGTGCTCACCCAGCGCGTGCTGGCCGGGCCGTCGCCGTGGCTCGCCCCCGCGGTCGTCTCGGCGCTGCCGTCGGGGGCCCGGTTGTCGGTGGCCAGCGTGCCGGTCGTCGACGGCGTCGCCCAGGTCGACCTCGACGACAGCGTGCTGGGGCTTCCGGCCGCGGCGCTGGCCGGCCTCTCGGCCCAGCTGGTGTGGACCCTGCGCCAGCTGCCGGACGTCCGCGCCGTCCACCTCACCGTGCACGAGCAGGACCTGCAGGTGCCCGGGGTGCCGGCCGAGCAGCCGGTGGACTCCTGGGACGGCTACGACCCGGTGGGCCTCGCCTCCGGCGTGCCGGCCTACGTGGTGCGCGGCGACCGGCTGGGCACCCTCGTGCAGGGGCAGTTCAGCCCGGTGCCGGGCCCGGCCGGCGACGGGCGCACGCCGCTGGCCCGGCCCGCGCTCTCCCTCGACGGCCGCCTGGTGGCGGGCACGACCGCGGGGGCCACCACGCTGATGGCCGGCGAGGTGGGTCCCGGCGAGCAGCTCACCCCGGTGCTGCGCGGCGGCGAGCTCGCGGGGCCGTCGTGGGACCCGCAGGACCGGCTCTGGACGGTCGACCGGCGCAGCGGCGCGGTGTGGCGGCTGCGCCTGGGGCAGCAGGCGCAGGCGGTGACCGTCGAGGACCCCGGCGGCCGGGTGCGGGCGGTGCGGGTGGCCCGCGACGGCACCCGGGCGCTGGTCGTGGTGCGCGACGCGGCGGGGCACGACCGGCTCGAGCTCGGGGTGGTCGTCGAGCGGGGCGACGGCCCGCGCATCCAGGGTCTCTACCTGCTCGACCCGGAGGCGGTGCGGGTCCGCGACGCGGCCTGGGTGGACGACCACCAGGTGGCGCTGGCGGTGGGGCCCGACGCCGGGGCGGCGGCCGGCGGCGACGCCGGGGACGGCGCCGAGGGCGTGCTGGTGACGGACCTGTTCGGCCAGCCGTCCACCCCCACCGGCTCCCTCAGCGCGCCGCCGGTGGCGGTGGCCGCGGCCCCGGCGCCGCACCCGCTGCTGGTGCAGACCGTGGACGGGCGGCTGTGGTCCTCCTCCGGGCGGGCCTGGCTGCCCGTGGGCACGGGCCGCGACCCGGTCTACCCCGGCTGACCCGAGGTCCGACCGGCGCAGGCCGACACCGGCCGGCACCGGCCGCCACCGTCCGGCACCGTCCACAGGGCACGGGCGGCGGTGCGGCACCTTCCACAGCGGCCGGGCCGTCGTCGGCGCGGGCCACCGCCCGTCCCCGATCCTCGGTGGGGTGACCTCACCGACCCCGGCCGGTCCGCCGACGGCCGGCGCACCCGTCACCCCCGCGCGGGAGGTCGGCTCCCGGTCGCGGCCGGCGGCGGCGTGGGCCGCCACCCGGCAGGTGCTGGCCGCGCTCGCCGACCTGGTGCTGCCGGCCGAGTGCGCCGGCTGCGGCCTCCCCGGGCCGGACTCCGCACCCCTGTGCGGTGCGTGCGGGGCGGCGCTGCGGCGGCCGCTGCTCGTGGTCCGACGGCGCGGCGTGCCCCCGGTGTTCGCCGCCGCCGCGTGGGAGGGCCCGGCCCGCGCGGCGGTGCTGGCGCACAAGGAGCGCGGGCGGCTCTCGCTCGGCCGGCCGCTGGGGCTGACCCTCGCCGTGCCGCTGGCGGTCGCGCTCGACGTCGCCCTCGACGTCGCGCTGCAGGCCGCCCAGCCGGAGACGGGCGGTCCGTCCAGCCACCCGACGACCCACCCGCCGACCGTCCTCGTGGTCCCGGTCCCGTCCCGCGCCGCCGCCCGCCGCGCCCGCGGGTTCGACCCCACCGGGCGGCTGGCCCGGCTGGCCCTGGCCCACCTGCGCGCCGCCGGCCACACCGAGGCCGGTGGTGGCGAGGTCCTGCTCGCGCCGGTGCTGCGGCACGTCCGCCGGGTCCGCGACCAGGCCGGCCTCGACGCCGCCGACCGGGCCGAGAACCTCGCCGGCGCGCTCGGCGTGCGCCCGGGGCGGCTGGAGCGGCTGCTGGCCCACGGGCCGCCGGTGGCCGCGGTGGTCGTCGACGACGTCCTCACCACCGGCGCCACCCTCGGTGAGGCGGCCCGCGCGCTGCGGGTGGCCGGGGTCCCCGTGCCCGCCGTCGCCGTGCTCGCGGCGACCCCGTGACGCATGACGAGTCCGGTGACCTGACCTGTGCCCGCGACGCCTGCTGGATCGGTGCCCGGGCCGATCGGGGTGGACGGATGCACCGAGACGGTGGAACCACGGCAGGGCAGGGGACTAGCGTTCCGTCATGGCACCCGTCCGGGTCCGTGGTTGCGTCGGTCTGGGTTCGCCTACGGGCGATTCTCCAGGCCGGCAAGCCGATGCCAGCCGCAGGCGAAGCGGTCCACGTAAGGCGACTTCTCGTCGTCCGATCACGGTGCGGCTTAGAGGTAAGCCCTGCCCCGCCGGGTGGTCAGATGCCGCCCGGTCCGGGAGAAGGGGGGTAGTGGCGCAGGCTGCGAGACCCTCAGCAGGCGGATGTGGGGACGAAGACCAGGTCGGCCGGGCGGGTGCCGCCCGCTCCCCGCCGCACCGGCGTGCACTCCCTCGACCGGACGTCCCCGCCCCCCCGGAGCCCCGACGTCCTGCTCGGCAGCACGGCCGGCATGCCATCGCCCCCAACGAAGGAGAGCGCACCTCGTGGACATCGTCGTCAAGGCCCGCCACTGCGAGGTCACGGACCGCTTCCGCAGGCACGTCGCGGAGAAGCTCGCCAAGGTGGAGAGGCTCGATCCCAAGGTGACCACGGTCGACGTCGAGATGTCGCACGAACCGAATCCCCGGCTGTCCGAGCGGTGCAAGCGGGTGGAGATCACCTGCCGCACCCGCGGTCCGGTCATCCGGGCCGAGGCCGCCGCCGACGACCCCTACGCCGCGCTGGACCTGGCCTGGACCAAGCTCGAGGCGAGGCTGCGCCGCGCCGCCGACCGCCGCCGGGTCCACCACGGGGCCAAGACGCCGGTGTCCGTCGGGGCCAGCCTCGCCGAGGCCGCCGCCGCGCCGGCGCAGGCGCAGGCGCCCAGCGCGCCGCAGGAGGGGGTGCCCGAGACCGCGCCGTGGAGCGACGGCGACGGCCCCCTGGGGGCGGTCGACGGCGACGGACCGCTGGTGCTGCGCGAGAAGGTGCACCAGGCCGAGCCGATGACGCTGGACCAGGCGCTCTACGAGATGGAGCTCGTGGGCCACGACTTCTTCCTCTTCGTCGACGCCGCCGACCGCCGCCCGAGCGTCGTCTACCGCCGCCGCGGCTACGACTACGGCGTCATCCGCCTGGAGGTCTGAGCACCGGCACGACGCGAGCACGCGACAGCCGGGCCGGGTCGGCGTCCGGCCCGACGGGTGACCGCCCGGCGGACCCGCCCGCGCACCCGCTGTCGCGCCCGGCCCCGCTCGTCCCGCCCAACCGGAGGGGCGAGCGGGGTCGCGCATGCCAGGATGGGACGGTGAACGAGCAGGAAGGACCGCGGGCGGGGGTCGCTGCGGGCACCAGCGGCGACCAGCCGGCGGGCACGGGGACGGGGCAACAGGTGGTGGGCGGCGTGGCGCCGGCCGACGGCGAGCCGATCCGCGTGCTCGTCGTCGACGACCACGCGCTCTTCCGGCGCGGCCTGTTCATGGTGCTCGCCCAGGAGGACGACATCGAGGTCGTCGGCGAGGCCGGCGACGGGGCCGAGGCCGTCGAGCTCGCCCGCGAGCTGACGCCGGACATCGTCCTGATGGACATCCGGATGCCGCAGCGCGGCAAGATCGCCGGCGGGATCGACGCGTGCACCGCGATCAAGGACGTCGTCCCCTCGACCAAGATCATCATGTTGACGATCTCGGACGAGGAGGCCGACCTCTACGAGGCGATCAAGGCCGGCGCGAGCGGCTACCTGCTCAAGGAGATCTCCATCGACGAGGTCGCCACCGCCATCCGCGCGGTCGCCGGCGGCCAGTCGCTGATCAGCCCGTCGATGGCCTCCAAGCTGCTCACCGAGTTCGCCACGATGATCAAGCGGGGCGACGAGCGTCAGCAGGTGCCCGCCCCGCGGCTCACCGACCGCGAGCTCGAGGTGCTCAAGCTGGTGGCGCGCGGGCTGAACAACCGCGACATCGCCAAGGAGCTGTTCATCTCCGAGAACACCGTGAAGAACCACGTGCGCAACATCCTGGAGAAGCTGCAGCTGCACTCCCGGATGGAGGCCGTGGTCTACGCGGTGCGCGAGAAGCTGCTCGAGATCACCTGACGGGCGTGCCGAGCCCCCCCAGCTCCCCACGCAGCGGCGGCACGCAGACCCTCTCCCTCGCGCAGGCGCGCCGGGTGGCCGTCGCTGCCCAGGGCCTGGCCGCGCCGCGCCCGGCCGCACCGGGCATGCGCCAGCTCACCGGCGTCGTCGGGCGGATCGGGCTGCTGCAGGTCGACAGCGTGAACGTCCTCACCCGCGCGCACTACCTCCCGCTGTTCTCCCGGCTCGGCCCCTACGACCCGGCGCTGCTGGACCGGGCGCTCTCCCGCTCGCCCCGGCGGCTGGCCGAGTACTGGGCGCACGAGGCCAGCCTGGTGCCCCCGGACACCCTGCCGCTGCTGCGCTGGCGGATGCGCCGGTGGCGCACCGACGCCTGGGGCTCGATGCGCCGGGTGGCCGACGAGCACCCCCAGCTCGTCGCGGCCGTCCTCGCCGAGGTGCGCGCCGGCGGCCCGCTGACCGCCGGTGAGGTGGAGGCGGCCCTGGCCCACGACGCGCCGCGCACCAAGGACCACTG
Source organism: Motilibacteraceae bacterium (assembly GCA_051953655.1). Taxonomy (GTDB): domain Bacteria; phylum Actinomycetota; class Actinomycetes; order Motilibacterales; family Motilibacteraceae; genus JBQCHF01. The sequence continues at coordinate 26,603 of JBQCIO010000321.1, read as the reverse complement.
GGGCTGGAACTGGTCGCTGGTAAAGCAGGCCCTCGAGCACCTCTTCTACGCCGGCGAGGTCACCTCGGCCGGGCGCACCGGCTCGTTCGAGCGCCGCTACGACGTCCCCGAGCGGGTCCTGCCCCGCAAGGTGCTCGAGGCACCCGAGCCCACCGAGGACGAGGCGTTCCGGGAGCTGGTGCGGATCGCCGCCCGCGCCCACGGGGTCGCCAGCGAGCCCTGCCTGCGCGACTACTTCCGGCTCAAGCCGGCCGACTCCCGCCCGGCCGTCGCCGAGCTGGTCGAGGCAGGGGAGCTGCTGCCGGTCCGGGTGGACGGCTGGTCCCGGCCGGCCTACCTGCACCGCGAGGCGCGGGTGCCGCGCCGGGTGGCGGCCCGGGCGCTGCTGGCGCCGTTCGACCCGCTGGTGTGGGAGCGGGCCCGGGTGGAGGCCCTCTTCGGCTTCCGCTACCGCATCGAGATCTACGTGCCGGCGCCGCAGCGGGTGCACGGCTACTACGTGCTGCCGTTCCTGCTGGGGGACCGGCTGGTGGCCCGCGTCGACCTCAAGGCCGACCGCGTCACCGGCGCCCTGCGGGTGCGGGGGGCGTTCGCCGAGCTCGCCGCGCCGGCCGAGACGGCCGGCGAGCTGGCCGCCGAGCTCGCCGACCTGGCCGGCTGGCTGGGGCTGGCCGACGTCGTCGTGGAACCGCGCGGCGACCTCGCGCCGGGGCTGCGGGCCGAGGTGGCCGCGCTGGTCGCCTGACGCGCCGCGGGGCGACCGCCCCTAGTGCACGTCCTCCATCATCCCGGTGGCCCAGCCGGCCAGGACGCCCACGAGGACGACCCCGACGCCGACGAAGAACAGCCACCAGGTGGGCCCGAGGACGAGGCCGAGCGCGCCGACCAGGAAGCCGATGAAGATGAACGCGGCGATGCCCCACGAGCTCGCGCGGCCGCGCGGGCTGTTCTCGACCATGTCCGACCACCTCTCGACGTCGCGGCTGCGTGCCGACGTCCGCTGTCCGATGCCTCTACCCGGTGCCTCTACCCGGCGCCTCTAGCGGGTGCCTCTTGCCGGCGCCTGCTGCCTGCTGTCCGGTGCCTGCTCCCATCCTGCCGCCTGTCCCGGCCTGGTGGGTAACCGGCCCCGGCCACGCCCGGGGCCTGGGCTCCCTCCGGCGGCGCGGGCACCGCAGGGCGCGCCCGGGCGTTCCCTCTGCGCCCACCGCCCGCGCTCGTCCCGACGGGCGGCCCGCCCGACTCGACGCGACCGACCGCCTCGACCGATCCGACGCTCCGCGCCGGAGCGCCTACCATGCCAGTGGCGCGGGAAGCACCCGCACCTCCGTCCGCGCGCCCTCACCGGCGCCGCGACCGGACCCGATTCGTGGGGAGCCGAACGAGTGCCCGCTCTGATCGACAAGATCCTCCGCGCCGGCGAGGGCAAGATCCTCAAGAAGCTCTCGTCCATCGCCGCGCAGGTCAACGCGATCGAGGACGACTTCGTCGCGATGACCGACGCGGAGCTGCGCGGACAGACCGACGAGTTCAAGCGGCGCCTCGCCGACGGCGAGACCCTCGACGACATCCTCCCCGAGGCCTTCGCCACCGTCCGCGAGGCGGCCAAGCGGACCCTCGGCCAGCGCCACTACGACGTCCAGCTGATGGGCGGCGCGGCCCTGCACCTGGGCAACATCGCCGAGATGCGCACCGGTGAGGGCAAGACCCTCGTCGGCACCCTGCCGGCCTACCTCAACGCGCTGTCCGGCGACGGCGTCCACATCATCACGGTCAACGACTACCTCGCCGAGCGCGACAGCGAGTGGATGGGCCGGGTGCACCGCTTCCTGGGCCTCACGGTGGGCGTGATCCTCGCCCACATGCGCCCGGAGGAGCGCCGCGAGCAGTACGCCTGCGACATCACCTACGGCACCAACAACGAGTTCGGCTTCGACTACCTGCGCGACAACATGGCGTGGAGCCGCGACGAGCTGGTGCAGCGGGGCCACAACTTCGCCATCGTCGACGAGGTCGACTCCATCCTCATCGACGAGGCCCGCACGCCGCTGATCATCAGCGGCCCGGCCGACCAGGCCACCAAGTGGTACGAGGAGTTCGCCAAGATCGTGCCGCGGCTGCGCCGGGGCGACCCGGACAACGGCGTCGACGGCGACTACGAGGTCGACGAGAAGAAGCGCACCGTCGGCATCCTGGAGTCCGGGGTGGAGAAGGTCGAGGACTACCTCGGCATCGACAACCTCTACGACTCGGTCAACACCCCGCTGGTCGGCTACCTCAACAACGCGCTCAAGGCCAAGGAGCTGTTCAAGCTCGACAAGGACTACGTCGTCATGAACGGCGAGGTCCTCATCGTCGACGAGCACACCGGCCGCATCCTCGCCGGCCGCCGTTACAACGAGGGCATGCACCAGGCCATCGAGGCCAAGGAGGGGGTGGCGATCAAGGACGAGAACCAGACCCTCGCCACCATCACCCTGCAGAACTACTTCCGCATGTACGACAAGCTCTCCGGGATGACCGGCACGGCCCTCACCGAGGCCGCCGAGTTCTCGCAGATCTACAAGCTCGGCGTCGTCCCGATCCCCACCAACCGGCCGGCGCAGCGCATGGACCAGGCCGACGTCGTCTACAAGACCGAGCAGGCCAAGTTCGACGCCGTGGTCGAGGACATCGCCGAGCGGCACGCCAGCGGCCAGCCCGTGCTGGTCGGCACGGTGAGCGTCGAGAAGTCCGAGCACCTGTCCCGCATGCTCACCCGCCGCGGCATCCCGCACGAGGTCCTCAACGCCAAGTACCACGAGCGCGAGGCCGCGATCGTGGCGCAGGCCGGGCGCAAGGGCGCGGTCACCGTGGCCACCAACATGGCCGGTCGCGGCACCGACATCATGCTCGGGGGCAACCCCGAGTTCATGGCCGACGCGGAGCTGCGCCAGCGCGGGCTGGACCCGGTGGACACCCCCGAGGACTACGAGGCCGCCTGGCCCGACGCGCTGGAGAAGGCCAAGAAGGCGGTGGCGGCCGAGCACGAGGAGGTCACCGAGCTCGGTGGGCTCTACGTGCTGGGCACCGAGCGGCACGAGTCCCGGCGCATCGACAACCAGCTGCGCGGGCGCTCGGGCCGGCAGGGCGACCCGGGCGAGTCCCGGTTCTACCTGTCCCTGGGCGACGACCTGATGCGGCTGTTCAACGCCGGCATGGTCGAGTCGTTCCTCACCCGGTTCAACATCCCCGAGGACATGCCGATCGAGTCGAAGATGGTGACCAACGCCATCCGCTCGGCGCAGACGCAGGTCGAGGCGCAGAACTTCGAGATCCGCAAGAACGTCCTCAAGTACGACGACGTCCTGAACCGCCAGCGCGAGGTCATCTACGCCGAGCGCCGCCGCGTGCTCGAGGGCGCGGACCTGCACGAGCAGGTGCTGCACATGATCGACGACACCGTCGAGGGCTATGTACGGGCCGCCACCACCGAGGGCTACGCCGAGGAGTGGGACCTGCCCAAGCTCTGGACGGCGCTGAAGACGCTCTACCCGATGGGCGTCACGGTCGAGGAGCTCGAGGAGGCCTCCGGCGGTGGCCGCACCGGGCTCACCAGCGACTTCATCGTCGAGGAGGTGCGGGCCGACGCGCAGGCCGCCTACGAGCGGCGCGAGAGCGAGCTCGGCGAGGAGGCGCTGCGCGAGCTCGAGCGGCGGGTGGTCCTCTCGGTGCTGGACCGCAAGTGGCGCGAGCACCTCTACGAGATGGACTACCTGCAGGAGGGCATCGGCCTGCGCGCCATGGCGCAGCGCGACCCCCTGGTCGAGTACCAGCGCGAGGGCTTCGAGCTGTTCCAGGCGATGATGGACGCGATCAAGGAGGAGTCGGTCGGCTACCTGTTCAACCTGGAGGTCCAGGTCGAGCAGGCCCCGGCGGCTCCCGTTCTCGACGCCGAGGCGGCTGCGGGTGCCGCGCTCGCCATCGGCGCGCAGACCGGCGCGGCACCGGCCCCCCAGGTGCAGGCCAAGGGCCTGGAGGCGCCGCGGCCGGCCCGGCTCGAGTACAGCGCACCCACCGTCGACGGCGAGGGCGGGGTCACCCACCTCGCCGAGGAGGTCGAGGGCGCACCGGTCGCCGACGACGCGCCGCGGGCCGAGCGCCGGCGGGCGGAGCGGTCCAACCGCAAGCGCCGCAGGTAGGACCTGGCCCCGCCGACCCGAGCCCTTCCTCGACGAGGCCGGTCAGCAGCGAGATGCCCCTCCCACCCGCCGGGTGGGAGGGGCATCGGCGTTCGGCGCGTGCGCAGCCCCGGCTCGAGCCTCAGCCCGCCTCGAACGCCGTGCACTGCCACCGCCCGTCCCGGCCCTCGAGCCGGAGGGCGAGCGCGCCCGCGCGGCCGTTGCGCACCACGACCGCGCTCACCTCGGCCACGCCGTCGCAGACCTCGCTCACCCGGACGCTGCGGACGGTGGGCCGCCGCCCCGACGCCGCCGCGGACCCACCCGGCGCGCCGTGGGCCAGCGCCCCGACGCGGGCGGTGACCCCGGCCAGCACCTCCGCGCTGGTCCACCGGACCAGCTGAGCGGCGGGGCGGTTGCCGGCGAGCACCTCCAGGACCGCCTGGGTCAGCCGCCGCGCCCAGCCGGTCGGGTCGGGCAGGTCGCAGCGAGGAGTGGCGACGAACTCCTCGTCCTCCTCGTCGTCGCCGGTGCCGCCGGACGGGGCGGCGCTGGTGACCAGGCGCAGGGTCGGCCGGGGACCGAGCGGGGCCGGCCGGGCCGGCAGCCCGCCGGGCAGCGCGAAGGCGAGGGCGAGCGTCCCCTGCCGGGGGGCCGCCGCACCCTCGTCGGCCGCCGGGCGCAGCCCGCCCGCCGTCGGCAGCTGAGCCACCTCACGCTCGTAGGGCGGCTCGCACTGCGGGGTCGGGATGCGGCGCAGCCGCGGCCCCTCAGCACCGGCGGGGCGCGGGGCGTCGGCGTCCTGCAGGGCTGCGGCGCTGCTCGGGCTCATGGTGGGTCGTCCTTCCGGGTGCGGTGGCAGCGGTGGGTGTCAGCGGCAGTGGTCGGTGGGGCAGCAGTCGTTCGATGGCTGCGGAGGGCAGCCGGGCGGCACGGGTGCCGTCGGGTGCGGGCGCGGTGGGTCGGGGACGTCGGCGCCGGTTGGTCAGCGGGTGGGGACCGGCCTCACGGAGGGGGCCGCAGCAGCTGCCCGGGGAGCAGCAGGTCCGGGTCGGCGCCGATCACGTCGCGGTTGGCCGACCACCACCGGGGCCAGGCGTCGGCCACCTCGGCGGCGGTGGCGCCCGGGCCGAGGTGCCGGGCGGCGAGGGTCCAGAGGGTGTCGCCGGGCCGCACCGGCACGACGTCCTCCCGGTCCAGGGCCGCCGCGGCCCCGGGGGCCGACGCCACCAGGTGCACCGGCGGCTGACGGACGACCCGCGCGGGTGCGGCCGGCCGGTCCGGCGTCCACGACGCCGGCAGCGCGCCGCCGCCCGCGCCGGTGCCGGCTCCGCCCGCGTCCTGGGCCGCGGGCTGCCGGGCGATCGGACGGTCGAGGTCGGGGAGGGCTCGGCCGGCGTCGATCGGCCGGTCGACGTCGGGGAGCTCGAGCACGCGCACCAGCGCGGGGGTCTGGGCGCGGTGCAGGTCGAGCGGCGCGGCGAGGGCGGGGGCCGCGCCGACGCCGAGGGCTCCGGCGCCCACCACTCCCGCTCCGAGCAGCGAGGCGACCCACCGCTGCAGCAGGGCCGGGGCGGTCGCCCGGACGAGGGCGTCGAGCCGGGTGCCCCCGCGGGCCCGGGTGCGGAGCAGCTCGGCGAGGGCGCAGAGGACGACGCCGGTGCACAGCCAGAGCAGCACCGCGCCGGCCGCCACGGCTGCCGCCACGGTGGCGAGGTCGTCGAAGGCGGCCGGGCCCGGAGCGCCCACCCCGGCCCGGGCCGGGGCGGCGAGCCACTGCAGGCCGCGCAGCCCCGCCGCGAGCGCGGCGACGGCCGTCATGACCAGGGCCAGCGTCCGCCCGACCCGCCCGCGCCCGGTGCTGCCGGCCCCCGCCGCCACCTCGGTCTCCACGTGACCTCCTGATCCATGCGTTTGCTTGCGTTTGCCTTCGTACTCGTCCCGATGACTCCGGTCAAGTGCTCTTGCGCAGTGATGGGGAAGGGTGGCAGCGTGCGAGCGCGGGCTGGGGAGGCCGACGATGCAGAGCGCCGGCCGCCGGGCGAGGGAGGGGGACGCATGCGCTGGGAGGACCTCTTCGCCGACCTCGAGGCTCAGCTGGCCCAGGCCGAGCGGGCCGAGCTGGCCGGCGAGGTCGCCGACCGGAGCCGGCGCGAGCTGGCCCGGATCCGCCTGGTCGACCGGCTCCGCGCCGTCGTCGACCGGCCGGTGGAGCTGAGCGTCCGCGGCGCCGGCCGGCTGGGTGGGCGCCTCACCGACGTCGCGCCGGAGTGGCTGCTGGTCGAGGAACGGATCGGGGTCTCCACGCTGGTGCCGCTGGCCGCGGTCCTGGCCGTCTGCGGCCTCGGGGCCCGGGCCGAGGACCCGACCGGGGAAGGAGCGGTCGCGGCCAGGCTCGGGCTGGGCGTCGCCCTGCGGGCTCTCGCGCGCGACCGCGCGCCGGTGTCCCTGGTGCTGGTGGACGGAGGTGTGCTCAGCGGGACCATCGACCGGGTGGGGGCGGACCACCTCGACCTCGCCGAGCACGCCCCCGGAGAGCTGCGCCGGGCGCGCGAGGTGCGGGGGGTCAGCACCGTCCCCTTCGCCGCCGTCGGCGCGGTCCGCCCCGCGCTCTAGCCGGCCCGATCCGGGATCATGAAGGGTCGGTGACGCGGAGCGGGCACCGGTCCTTCACGATCAGCGGGAGCCGGAGGGTCACTCCTCCGGGAGCTCGCCGGCGAGGGCGTCCGTGTCGTCGCCGCGGCCGAACGGGTGGGCCGCGACGAACTCGCGGGTCTCGGCGTACTTGCGCTGGATGTAGCCCTCGAGCTCGCTGGCCTCCACCCGCCACTGGCCGCGACCGCCGACCTTGATGGCGGGCAGCTCGCCGGAGCGGACCAGGGCGTAGGCCTGGGCGGCCGAGATGTTGAGCACCTCGGCGACGTCGCTGAGCTGCAGGAACCGCGGACCAGCCACCGTCTTCTCCCTCCCGGGCGAGCGCCCTCCAGCACCGGCCGCACCGATGATCGCACTGCGGCTGTGGACCGTGCCGCGCACCGTCCACAGCCCGCTGCGAGCGGGTCGTCCGCCCGCGCTGTGGACAGCCGGTTCCGTCGTGCCCTGCACCTTTGGCACCATCACCCCTGCGCGGGGGACCGGTACGTCTCGTGGTCCCCCGGTGCACGCCGAACGGTTGGGTGATGGGGGACGATCGACCATGCGGGTCAGGGGGAACGGCGCCGGCGGGAGCGCCGGCACCGTCGGGGTGAGCGAGCGCGAGCCGTCGAGCCGGCCGGCCGGCGGCCCGGCCCTGCCCGCCCCGGCGGCGCGCCGGCTGCCGCGGGCCCGCTGGCTCGACGCCCGGCTGCTGGTCGGCGTGCTCCTGGTGCTGGTCAGCGTCGTCGTGGGCGCCCGCGTGGTGGCGGCGGCCGACCGGACCACCGGGGTGTGGGCTGCCGCGCACGACCTCGCGGCCGGGGCGCCCCTCACCGCGGCCGACCTGGTCCGCGTCGACGTCGTCCTGCCGCGGCACGGCGCCGGCTACCTCCCGGTCACCCGCGACCTGTCCGGCAGCGTGGTGAGCCGGCCGGTGGGGGCGGGCGAGCTGCTGCCTGCGGCCGCGGTGGTCCGCGCGCCCAGCGACCTGCGCCGGCTGGCGGTGGAGGTCGACCGGGCTGGGGTCACCGGCCTCGAGGCCGGGTCGGCGGTGGACCTCTACGTCGTGCCGGCCAAGGTCGCCGGCCAGCCCCAGGCGCCCACCCGTCCGGTGCTCGCCGGGGTCCCCGTGCTCGACGTCAGCGCCGACGCCGGCGGCCTGGGCAGCCGGCGCACCGCGGTGGTCGTGCTCTCCCTGCGCCCCGACGACGCCCAGCGGGTGCTCGACGCCCAGGCGGCCGGGGACCTGCGGCTGGTCCAGGTGCCGCTCGGCGCCGGGGGAGGTGCCGGCACAGCCGGTGGCTCCGGAGGCGGCCCGTCGTGAGCGTGCCGGTCCTCACCGCGGTCCCGGGCACCACCTGGGAGGCCGACCTCATCGCCTCCCTCGAGCAGGGCACCCGCCCGCTCACCGTGGTCCGCCGCTGCGTCGACCTTCCCGACCTGCTGGCGGCCGCTGCCGCGGGCACCGCCCGCGCGGTGCTGCTCGGCGCCCAGCTGCGCCGGCTCGACCGCGAGGCGCTGGACCGGCTGGCGCTGGCCGGGGTGGCGGTCGTGGGCCTGGTGACCCCTGGCGACGTCGAGGCCGCCCGCCGGTTGCGCCAGCTCGGGGTGCTGCACGTGCTGCCGGCCGACGCCGAGGTGGAGGTGCTCGCCGCCGCGGTCGCCGCGGCCATGGCCGGCCAGCCGCCCGAGCCGCGGGACGACGTCCTCGGCCTCATCGACGACCTCGACCTCCAGCGCCCGCCGGGCGACCGCCCGCCCGGTCCCCACGACGGACCGGGCGACCCGCTCGCCGACCCGCTCGTCGATCCGCTCGTCGATCCGCTCGTCGATGCGGTGGAGCGTGCGCTGGACGGCGTGCTGCCGCTGTCGGGGCCGGGGGCCAGCGCGTGGGCGGACCCGGCCCGGCCGCTGCGCGAGACCGACCTCGCGCTGGACCGTGCCGGCTCGCAGGACGGCGGGGAGCTGCCGGTCGGTTGCGGCCGGATCGTGGCCGTGTGGGGGCCGACCGGGGCGCCGGGACGCACCACGGTCGCCACCGCCCTGGCCAGCGAGGCGGCTCGGCTCGGGGTGCCCGCCCTGCTCGCCGATGCCGACGTCTACGGCGGCGTCGTCGCCCAGGTGCTCGGCCTGCTCGACGAGGCGCCCGGGCTGGCCGCCGCGGTGCGCCTGGCCACCACCGGCTCGCTCGACCTGCCCGCCCTGGCCCGGCTGGCCCCGGTCGTGCCGCCGGGGCTGCGGGTCCTCACCGGCATCGCCCGCGCCGACCGGTGGCCCGAGCTGCGGCCCGGCCCGCTCGAGGCGGTGTGGGCGCTCGCGCGCTCGCTGGCCACCCTCACCGTGGTCGACTGCGGTTTCTGCCTCGAGCAGGACGAGGAGCTGTCCTTCGACACGGTGGCCCCCCGACGCAACGGCGCCACGCTCACCACCCTCGAGGCCGCCGACGTCGTCGTCGCCGTGGGGGCGGCCGACCCGGTGGGGCTGCAGCGCCTGGTCCGCGGCGTGTCCGAGCTGCGCGAGGCGCTGCCCGGCGTCGCTCCGGTGGTGGTGCTCAACCGGGTGCGCAGCGGCCCGGTCGGCCGGGACCACGAGCGTCAGCTGGTCGAGGCCCTCGAGCGCTACGCCGGGCTGCACGACCCGGTGCTGGTGCCCGAGGACCGGGGCGCCCTCGACCTCGCCCTGCGTCGCGGTGAGCCGCTGGCCGAGGTCGCTCCCGGCTCGCCGGCGCGCAAGGTCCTGGCCGCGCTGGCGGCGCGGCTGGCGGGGGTGGAGGCCTCGGCGCCGCGGCGGGGGGCACGGCGGCGGGCGCGGAGCTGAACGAGGGACGCGAGCCGATGCGCTGCTGCGTCCTCGACGGCGGGCTGGCGGCCCGGCGCGTCGTGAAAGGCGCCCGATCCCGCCTGGGGGCCGCCTCGCGTCGGCGGCCGGCGGCTGCGCTGCGCACTGAGAGGCGCTGGTGACGGCGGGAGCGGGTGGGTTGCTGGGCCTCGCGGCCGGCCGCCGGTTCCCAAGATCAACCTTCGGATGAAGGGCGCTTTCGGCCAATAGGTTCGTATGAAGGGCCCCTTCACCCAATCGGGGCAGCCGCGGCGGCCAGCGCGACCGGACCTAAGCCGGAAGGGCGACGCCCCCTACCATCGACCCCCGTGACCACCGCCGACGACGGGACCAGCCAGCACGGCCTGAAGGGCCTCGTCGTGGACTGGGGCGGGGTGCTCACCAGCACGCTCGAGGACTCGATGGGCCGGTGGGCCGAGGCCGACGACATCGACTTCGACGGCTTCCGGCAGGCCATGCGCGAGCTGCTGGGCCTGTCCGAGGGGAGGATCGCCGAGCACAACCCGGTCTTCGCCCTCGAGCGCGGCGAGATCGAGAACCCGCACTTCGAGCAGCAGCTCGCCGCCCGGCTGCGCACCCGCAGCGGCGGTCCGGTCGACCCGGTCGGGCTGCTGGACCGGATGTTCGAGCACTTCCTGCACGCCCCGGACATGGCCGGGCTGGTGCTGCGCGCACGTCGCGCGGGCCTGCGCACCGGGCTGCTGTCGAACTCGTGGGGCAACGAGTACCCGCGCGAGGGCTGGGACGAGATGTTCGACGTCGTCGTCATCTCCGGCGAGGTCGGGATGCGCAAGCCCGAGCCGCAGATCTACCACCACGTGGCCGACCTGCTCGCCCTGGAGCCGAGCCGGATCGTCTTCGTCGACGACCTGGCGGCCAACGTCACGGCGGCGGTGGAGCTGGGCTTCGTCGGCGTCCGGCACACCGGCTACGCCACCACGGCCGCCGAGCTCGAGGCGCTGTTCGGGATCACCCTCGCCGAGTAGGGATGAGGGAGCGGCTCACCCGCTGAACAGCAGGTACAGCCCGCCCACGGTGTAGGTGACCATCAGCACCAGCAGCGGGATCTGCCCGCGCACCGCCTCGGCCCGGGGGAACAGCCGCACCGCGCGGTCGTGCGCCAGCACGGTGCCCACGACGTGCCCGAGCACCACCGCCACGACCTGCAGCACCGCCACCGCGGTGGCCGGCACCAGGGCTCCGCTCACCCCGCGCTCGGCCGTGCCCAGCCAGTTGTCGGTGCCGGTCACCCGCGGGTCGGAGAGCTCGATGACGGTGCGCTGGCCCTCCAGCACGAACAGCGAGTAGTAGTGCGCGACCACGTAGCCGACCGCGATCGGCACGATCGTGTGCGCGAACTGGCCGGGCAGCCCGCGCCGGCCGGCGTGCCCCAGCGAGCCGGCGGCCATCGACGCCGCGGTCAGCAGCAGCCCGACGACGACGATGGTGGCGACCAGGCCGAGGCTGCCGGCCAGCTCGGCCGGCAGCGGCCCGGACTGCACGAACCGGAACCACACCGGCGCGTTGCTCAGACTGTCGAACCCGGTGGAGCCCAGCATCACCGCGACCATCGCCACGATGCCCGGCGCCGGCGCGAGCCCGGCCATCCCGTCCAGCGGCGAGCGCATCACCAGCCGTCCGTCCGCCCGCCGCCCGACGACGGCGAGCCGGCCGATGAAGGCGCTGTAGACCTCGAAGGCGTCGCCGCGGTCGAACCAGCGCGAGCCGAACACCAGCGCCAGCAGCAGGTGCAGCCCGGCGTAGAGGCCGAACCAGGTGCGCAGCACCGGCAGCGTGGCGCGGTCGGGCTCGACCAGCTCCAGCCACACGAACGCGAACAGCCCGACCGCGGCCGGCCAGTAGCCGACCCGCGGGGACAGCTCGAGCACGCCGTTGCGGCGGTCGACCCGCAGCAGCGCGGTGAGCCCGGCGTGCAGGGTCCGCAGCGGGTTGAGCAGCCGCCACACCGGCCCGAACAGCAGCGAGGCCGGCACCAGCCCGACCCAGAACAGCACGTAGACCACGCCTGCGCTCGGGTTGGTCGCCAGGTCCGGGCCCAGCACCAGCCCGACCAGCCAGTAGCCGGTGAGCATCAGCCCCAGCACGCGCAGCGCCACCCGGGTGGCCGGGGCGTCGGCGAAGCGTTCCAGCCCGGGCACCGGCCGGCCTGCCTCGTCGCCGCGCAGCCGCGGCTGCTTCCACAGGAACCCGAGGGCGGCGAAGCTGACGACGATCGCCACCGCCGCGCCGGTGAGGGCGTAGGAGAACGGGATCGGGAGGTCCTGGCGGCCGCCGATGCCGTGCGCGAGGACGAGCCCGTCGGCGAGCGACGGGGAGACGGGCGAGCCGCTCACCGGACGACGAGCTGGAACAACGTCTTGCCGGACTCGTGCGTCTCGACCTCGTAGACACCCGGGTCGGTCACCGTGAAGGTGATGCTCCCGGGCACGCCCGGGCCGACGTCGAACTCCTTGTCGATGCCGTGCACGTGCACCTGGTCGGCGACGTCGCTGGTCACGGTGAGGGTGACGGTCGTGCCGGTCTTGACCTGGATGCGGTCCGGCGCCGGGCTCACCTTGCCCCCGGCGATGCTCACCGAGATGGCGGCCACCGACGCGCCGTCGGAGGAGCCGGCCGACGCGGAGGCGCTGGCGGTCACGCCGGCCGAGCCGCCCGACGACGCCGAGGCGGACGCCGACACCGTGCTGCCGCCGGTCGACGCCGTCGGCGACGCCCCCGACGTCCCGGTGCCCGACGTCCCCGAGCCGCCGGCCGAGCAGGCCGTCAGCAGCCCTGCGGCCACCAGCCCGGACGCCACCAGCACCGCCCGCGTCCCCCGTCGCCGGGTCACCCCGAGCCTGCCCACGGTCCCCACCTCGTTCTCGCGACTCCCCGCGGGAGCCCTCGCTCGTGCCTCTCGCCCGGCCGCCCGGTCCGACCCGCGGTCGACGCCCCTGCCTGCCCGACGTGCGGCAGGTGCTGGACGTTCCGTGCGTGAGCGGCCACGGAAAGCCTAGGGGTGCCCGACGTCGCGGCGACCGGGCCTTCCGCCCCACCCGCCCGTGCGACGATGAGGCCCCAACGCTGGCGCACCAGCCCGCCGGAGGTGAACCCGCCCGTGGCCGACCGGCTCAGCCCGCTCGACGCCTCGTTCCTCTACCTCGAGTCCCCGACCACGGCCATGCACGTGGGCTCGGTGAGCGTCTTCGACCCGCCCTCCGGCGGGCTCGACTTCCACGCCCTGCAGGACCTGGTGGCCGAGCGGATCGCCTTCGTGCCGCGCTACCGGCAGCGGGTGCGCCAGGTGCCGGGCCGGCTGGCCAACCCGGTGTGGGTGGACGACGAGGACTTCGACATCACCTACCACGTGCGCCGCAGCGCGCTGCCGCGACCGGGCACCCGCGCCCAGCTCGAGGAGTTCGTTGCCCGCATCCAGAGCCGGCGGCTGGACCGCACCCGCCCGCTGTGGGAGCTCTACGTCGTCGAGGGCCTCGAGGACGGCCGCTGGGCGATGGTCACCAAGACCCACCAGGCGATGGTGGACGGGGTGCACGCCGTCGACATCGGCCAGGTCGTGCTCGACACCGACCCCGAGCCGACCGACGCCCCGCCGGGCAGCTGGCAGCCGGCCCGCGAGCCCAGCGACCTGGAGCTGGTGGCCGGCGCGGTGGCCGAGGCCCTGGGCCGGCCCAGCGCCGTGGTCGAGACCCTGCGCACCGGCCTGGGCGACGTGCGCAGCTCGGCCACCCGCGCTGCCGGCAGCGCGCTGCGGATCGCCCGGGTGGCCGCCCGCTCGGCACCCACCAGCCCGCTCAACGCCCCCATCGGCGAGGCCCGCCGGTTCGTCACGGTGGACACCGCGCTCGACGACTACCGCCGGGTGCGCAAGGCCCACGGCAGCAGCGTGAACGACGTCGTGCTGGCCACCGTCACCGGCGCGCTGCGGGCCTGGCTGATGACCCGCGGCGAGTCGGTCAAGGGCGCCAGCACGGTGCGGGCGCTGGTGCCGGTGAGCGTGCGCCACGGCGAGACCCCCGCCCCGGGCGACGGCTGGGCGGACTCCCACGCCGGCGGCTTCGACGTCGGCAACCGGCTCTCGGCCGTCGTCGTCGACCTGCCGGTGGGGGAGCCGAGCCCGGTGATGCGGCTGCACCAGGTGTCCTACCAGATGCGGGCGCACAGCGAGTCCGGGCAGGCGGTGGCCGCCGACACCCTCGCCGGCGTCGCGGGATTCGCCCCGCCCACGCTGCACGGCCTCGCCGCCCGGGTGGCCAACGGCCTCTCGGCCCGGCTGTTCAACCTCGTGGTCACCAACGTGCCCGGTCCGCAGGTGCCGCTCTACGCCGGCGGCGCCCGGATGGTGTCGGCCTACCCGGTCACCCCGCTGGCGGCCGGGCAGGCCGTCGCGGTGGCGCTCACCTCCTACGACGGCGGCGTCTACTACGGGCTCAACGCCGACCGGGACGCGATGCCCGACGTCGAGGTGCTCGGGCAGTGCCTGCTCGACGCGCTGGCCGAGCTCGTGGACACGGTGCGGTAGCGGCTGATGAATCCGGTGCGGTAGCGGCTGATCAATCCGGTGCGGTAGCGAGGGGGCGAGGGGGCGGGTGGCGGTGCGTCGGGGGCTGGTGCTGGGCGCGGGGGGCGTGCTGGGCGCGGCCTGGTCCGTCGGCGCGCTGCGCGCTCTGGAGGAGGTGCGCGGCCAGGACCCGCGGGCCAGCGAGGTCGTCGTCGGCACCTCGGCCGGCTCGGTGCTCGCTGCGCTGGTCGGCGCGGGCCTGTCGGCCGACGAGCTGCACCGGCACCAGCTCGGCGAGCCGCTGCCCGGCCGGGAGATCGCCTGGGACCACGAGCGCGGCTCCGGCCCGGCGCTGCCGCCGCTGCCGCGGCCCGGTCCCGGCTCGGTGAACCTGCTGCGCACCAGCGCCCTGCACCCCGGCCAGGTCCGACCGCTGGTCACCCTGGTCGGCCTGCTCCCGCGCGGGCGGGGGAGCCTGGAGCCGCTGGCCCGGGCCGTGCGCTCGGTGGTGCCGGAGGGGGAGTGGGCCCCGCGCGAGGGCGTGTGGGTGGTGGCGGTCGACTACGGCAGCGGGGCCCGGACCGTGTTCGGCCGGGAGGGGGCGCCGCCGGCGGGGCTCGCCGAGGCGGTCACCGCCTCGTGCGCCATCCCGGGCTGGTACGCGCCGGTGGTGGTGGGCGGGCGCGAGTACGTCGACGGCGGCTCGCACTCGCCCGCCTCGGCCGACCTGCTGGCCGGGCTCGGCCTGGACGAGGTCGTCGTGCTGGCCCCCACCGCCTCGCTGCACCCGGACTCCCCGACGTCGGTGCCGGCCCGGCTGGAGCGGCGGTGGCGCCGGCGGGTGACCGGCGGGCTGCTGCGGGAGGTGGCTGCGGTGGAGGCCTCGGGCACCCGGGTCACCCTGCTCACCCCCGGCCCGGAGGACCTGGCCGCCATGGGGGCCAACCTCATGGACCCGGCGCGCCGGCTCGACGTGCTGGAGACCTCGCTGCGCACCAACCGGGTGGCCCTGGCCCGGCTGCCCGCGGCGCGGGGGGTGCGCGGCAGGTCCCGCCGGGGGGAGCCCCGGGCCGCCGCGCGGGAGCCGGGCGAGCCGGGCGACGGGCGTCTGGCACGCTGACGCCCGTGCGCGTCTACCTGCCGACGACCCTCCCCGGCCTGGCCCGGGCCCTGTCCGCCGGCGAGGTGGCCGGCGCCGGCCCGTCGGACGAGGCCGGGCTGCCGGCCTTCGCCGTGACCCCCGCCCTGCGCGAGTGGTACGTCGAGGGCGACGAGGAGGAGCTCGAGTACGCCGCGCTCACCGACGCCGCCCGCGCCTCGCTGGGGCTGCTGGGCCGCGACCCGGGCCAGGTGGCCCGCCGGGTCGTGCTCGCCGCAGACGTCGACGACTCCGCGGCGCGTCCCGACGCGGCCCTCGGCCGCTCGGCGGTGCGGCTGCAGGCCCCGGTGCCCTGGCGCCGGCTGGCCAGCGTGCACGTCGACGACGAGGACGCCGTCGACGACGTCCGGGCCGCGGTGGCGGCCCTTGCCGCCGCCGAGGCCGGCGACGACGACGCGCAGTTCACCGTCGACGCCGTGGAGGACCACGAGCTGCTGTGGTTCGGCGTGCAGGAGGTTCCCGACCTGCTCGGCAGCGCCGCGGCGGGCTGACCGGCGGCGCCGTCCGGCGGACCGTCCCTCGCTGCATCGTTTGGTGACGTGACAGAGTGGGGGACGTTCCTACGACGACGCCGTCGAGCATCCGGCGGCCCAGCGCTCCAAGGAGACACGACGATGGACGCCGTCACCAGCGTGCCGGTCCCTGCCAACGAGAAGGTCCTCGGCTACGCCCCGGGCAGCCCCGAGCGGGCCGAGCTCGAGGCCACGCTCAAGCGGATGGCGAGCGAGCCACGCGAGCTCACCATGACCATCGGCGGGGAGCAGCGCCCGGGCAGCGGGGAGCCGGTCGACGTCGTCGCCCCGCACGACCGCCACCACGTGCTCGGCACCCTGCGCAACGGCACCCACGAGGACGCCCGCGCCGCCGTCGACGCGGCGGCCGCGGCCGCCGCCGACTGGCGCGCGATGCCCTTCGACGAGCGCGCCGCGATCCTGCTCAAGGCCGCCGACCTGCTCGCGGGCCCGTGGCGCGCCACCCTGAACGCGGCCACCATGCTCGGCCAGTCCAAGACGGCGTACCAGGCCGAGATCGACTCCGCCTGCGAGCTCATCGACTTCTGGCGCTTCAACGTCCACTTCGCCCGCCGCATCCTCGAGGAGCAGCCGCAGTCGGCCGCGGGCACCTGGAACCGGCTCGACCACCGCCCGCTCGAGGGCTTCGTCTACGCCATCACGCCGTTCAACTTCACCGCCATCGCCGGCAACCTGCCCACCGCCCCGGCGCTCATGGGCAACACCGTGGTGTGGAAGCCCGCGCCCACCCAGCAGTACGCCGCCCACCTGGTGATGCGGCTGCTGGAGGAGACCGGCATGCCGCCCGGCGTCATCAACATGGTCACCGGCGACGGCATCGCAGTGTCCGAGGTGGTCCTGGACGACCCGGGCCTGGCCGGCATCCACTTCACCGGCTCCACCCGCGTGTTCCAGCACCTGTGGCGCTCGGTCGGCGAGCGGATCGACCGCTACCGCACCTACCCGCGCCTGGTCGGCGAGACCGGCGGCAAGGACTTCGTGCTGGCCCACCCGAGCG
The DNA here is from genome assembly GCA_051953655.1 of Motilibacteraceae bacterium. Lineage (GTDB taxonomy): Bacteria > Actinomycetota > Actinomycetes > Motilibacterales > Motilibacteraceae > JBQCHF01. The sequence goes on along the minus strand of JBQCIO010000321.1, from coordinate 9,763 downwards.
CCGACGTCGACGTGCTGCGCACCGCGCTCATCCGCGGCGCCTTCGAGTTCCAGGGCCAGAAGTGCTCGGCCGCCTCGCGCGCCTACGTGCCGCGCTCGGTGTGGAACCGGATGCGCGACGACTTCCTCGCGCAGGTCGAGTCGATCCCGATGGGCGACGTCACCGACTTCTCCAACTTCATGGGCGCCGTCATCGACCAGCGCGCCTTCGACCGGGTCAGCGGCGCCATCGACCGGGCCCGCGCGGACGACGGCATCACCGTGCTCGCCGGCGGCCAGGCCGACGACAGCCAGGGCTTCTTCGTGCGCCCCACGGTGCTCGAGGGCACCGACCCGGAGAACGAGATCTTCACCACCGAGTACTTCGGCCCGGTCCTCGGCGTGTTCGTCTACGACGACGCGCAGTACGACACCGTGGTGCGCCAGCTGGAGAACGTGGCCCCCTACGCCCTCACCGGCGCGGTCATCTCCCAGGACCGCCGCGCCATCGTGGAGGCGACCGAGACCCTGCGCTTCGCCGCCGGCAACTTCTACGTCAACGACAAGCCGACCGGTGCGGTCGTCGGCCAGCAGCCCTTCGGCGGCGGCCGCGCCTCCGGCACCAACGACAAGGCCGGCGCCATGCAGAACCTCATGCGCTGGACCAGCACCCGCGCGCTCAAGGAGACCTTCGTGCCGCCGACCGACTGGCGCTACCCGTACATGGGCTGAGGCCCCCCGGCCCCGGACGGAACGATCACGGGCCCGTGATCTTCACTCGCCCACCCAGGAGAGTTCGGCTGGGTGGGCGAGTCGTTCCCTGGGTCCGGCCCCCTTCACAGGCCCCCGTCTGGGCTGTGGTCGGGCGGGTCGTTGCGTCTGCCTCAAGCCGCTGGTGACGGCGGGAGCCCTCCCGTCACCCGCGTCTTCCCCGCTGCGCCACGTCAAAGGCTTGACCCTCACGTCGCGTCAGTCCCTAGCGTCCTGTCCATGAGGAGCGAGGACGGCGGCGAGGCGCGTTCGGAAGGCTGGTCGGTGGGCGAGCTGGCCCGGCTGGCCGGGGTGACGGTGCGCACCCTGCACCACTACCACCAGGTGGGGCTGCTGCGGCCCACCGGCCGCACGGCCGCCGGCTACCGGCGCTACGCCGCCGCCGACGTCGACCGGCTCGCGCGCATCCTGCGCTACCGCGAGCTCGGCTTCGCGCTGGACGAGGTGGCCCGGCTCGTCGACGACCCCGACGTCGACGAGATCGGCCACCTGCGTCGCCAGCACGAGCTCCTCACCGCCCGGATCGAGCGGATGCTCGTCGTGGCGGCCGACCTGGAACGCACGATGGAGGCGGTGCAGATGGGCATCAGGCTGAGCCCGGAGGAGATGTTCGAGGTCTTCGGCGACGAGGACCCGGCCCGGCACGCGGCCGAGGCGGAGCAGCGGTGGGGCGACACCGACGCCTACGCCCAGTCGCAGCGGCGGACCAGCTCCTATGGCAAGTCGGACTGGCTCGAGGTGAAGGCCGAGCAGGAGGCGGTGGAGCAGCGGTTCGCCGCGCTCCTGGCCACGGGGGCGTCCGCCGACGGCGCGGAGGCGAGAGCGGCGGCCGAGGAGCACCGGCAGCTCATCACGCGCCGCTTCTACGACCTCTCACCGGCCATGCACGTGAACCTCGCCGAGATGTACCTGGCCGACCCTCGCTTCACCGAGCACTACGAGCGTCGCGCCCCCGGCCTGGCCGCCTACGTCCACGACTCGATCGTGGCCAACGCCGCCCGCACCTGAGCCGGCGTCAGCGGCGCAGGTCGACCGTCTCCGGGGAGTCGTCGGGCTCCTCGTAGCGCGAGTCGGCGATGTGCTCGGTCATGGCGTCGCGGTGCAGGCGCACGGTGACGCCCCAGACGAACACCAGCAGCGAGAGCAGGAACGTGGCGATGAAGCCGGTGCCGAACCCGAGCAGGCCGAGCCCGCCGCCGTAGTTGCCGATCCAGCTGATGACGGCCAGGCCGACCAGCCACGGGAAGACCCAGGACCCCGAGCGCCACTCGAAGCCGTGCGGGTGCCCGCCGGTCGCCTTGTGCACCACGAGCAGGACGTAGCCGAGCACGATCGCGGCGAACAGCTTCCAGTTCGTCTCCCAGCCGGTCCAGTAGACGATCAGGTTGGAGGACCAGAAGGCCAGGAACGGCAGGACGTCGCCGCCTGGCAGCCGGAACGGGCGGCGCTCGTCGGGCAGCTCACGGCGCATCGCGGCGAGCACGATCGGGCCGGAGCCGAACGACAGCACGGTGGCCGAGGTGATGAAGCCGACCAGCTTCTGCCAGCCGGGGAACGGCAGGAAGAACAGCAGGCCCACGAAGAACGCGACGATGAGGCTGATCCAGGGCACGCCGTTGCCGTTCAGGCGGGTCAGACCGCGCGGGGCGTTCTCGTTCTTGCCCATCGCGTAGGAGATGCGCGAGGTGACCGTGGTGTAGATCAGCCCGGTGTCGCCGGGGGAGATGATCGCGTCGGCGTAGAGCAGCCCGGCCAGCCAGCCCATCCCGAGGATCGTGGCGATGCCGGCCAGCGGGCCGAAGTCGCCGGCGAAGCTGAGCTCGGACCAGCCCTTGTCAAGGCTCGAGTCCGGCACCGCGCCGATGAACGCCACCTGCAGGCCGATGTAGATGAGCGTGCACACCAGCACCGAGCCGACGACGGCGATCGGCACGTTGCGCCCCGGGTTCTTGCTCTCCCCGGCCAGCTCAACGCCCTGCCGGAAGCCGAGGTAGGAGAAGACGATCCCTGCCGTGGCGATGGAGGAGAAGACCCCGTGCCAGCCGTTGGGGGTGAAGCCGCCGAAGGCCGTGAAGTGGTCGCCGTGGAACGTGGAGAGCAGGAACGCGACGATGACCAGCGTGATGATGGCCAGCTTCCACCACACGATCGCGGTGTTGAACCGCGCGAACCAGCGCACGCCGTAGAAGTTGACGACGCAGAACACCGCCATGAGCACCACGGCCACGACGTAGCCGCCGGCCTGGAAGACCTGCACGCCGTCGACCTCGTGGGTCAGCCACGGCACGTAGTTGGTGGCGTACTGCAGCGCCGCCTCCACCTCGATGGGCGCCACCGACGCCGCCGCCAGCCAGGTGATCCAGCCGGCCGTGTAGGAGGCGAACGAGCCGAAGGCGAAGTGCGGGAAGCGGACGACGCCGCCGGAGACCGGGTGCATCGCGCCGAGCTCGGCGTAGACCAGGGCGATGAGCAGGATCATCACCCCGCCCAGCGCCCAGGAGACGACGGCCGCGGGGCCGGCCTGCTTGGAGGCGTTGAGCGCCCCGAACAGCCAGCCCGAGCCGATGATCGACCCGATGCTCGTGAACAGCAGCCCGATCCGGCCGACGTCCCGGCGCAGGCCGGTACCGGCTGCCGCCGCCGTGGTGCTGGTGCCTGTGCTCGCCATCGCGCCTCCCGACCCGCCGGGCGTCCGAGGCGCGGCGACGTCGCCGCGCCCTCAGCTGACCCGCTGGCTGATTGCCCACATGACCTCTGTCACGTTTCGACCCGCTCTAACCCTCCCCATCGGCGATCGCGACGTCGCCCCGCGCTTGCTCAAAGTTTCGTCAGGCCCATGTCGCAGTCCGTGATCGGAACCGGCGGGCAGGTCTAGGCTGACCTGCGTGACGGCAACGGAGCCAGCACCTGCGACCTCGCCTGCCCCCGCAGCGCCGGGCGGCACGACGTCGTCCGCCTCCCTGGTCGGCCAGGGTGCCGAGCGCAACTTCGGCGAGGAGGGCGCCCGCCTCACCTACGGCTCCTACCTCCGGCTCGAGCAGCTGCTCTCGGCCCAGGTGCTCGAGTCCGACCCGCCGGCGCACGACGAGCTGCTCTTCATCACCATCCACCAGGTCTACGAGCTCTGGTTCCAGCAGCTGCTGCACGAGCTCACCGCCGCGCGCGCGGCGATGACGGCGGGCCGGCTCTTCCACGCCCGGCACCTGCTGTCCCGGGTGGCGGTCATCGAGCGGGTGCTCGTCGAGCAGATCGACGTGCTCGAGACGATGACCCCGCAGGACTTCCTCGCCTTCCGCGACCGGCTCGCCCCGGCCAGCGGCTTCCAGTCGGTGCAGTTCCGCGAGCTCGAGTTCCTCTCCGGGGCCAAGGACCCCGGCTTCCTGCAGCGCTTCCGCGGCCTCACCGACGCCGAGCGCGCCCGCCTGGAGCAGCGCCTGGCCGAGCCCACGCTCTGGGACGCCTACCTCGGCGTGCTGGCCGCGGCCGGGCTGCCAGTTCACGACGACGCCGCCGTGCTCGCCTCGCTGCGCCAGGTCGCCGTCGACCGCGACAGCTACGGCGAGGCGTGGGAGCTGGCCGAGCGGCTGCTCGAGCACGATGCTGCCGCCGCCCGCTGGCGGGCGCGGCACGTGACCATGGTGGAGCGGCAGATCGGCACGAAGTCCGGCACCGGGGGGTCCACCGGCGCGCCCTACCTGCGCTCCCGGCTGGACCTGCGCTACTACCCGCTGCTGTGGGAGATGCGCGGCGGCCTGTAGCGCCGGGCGCGGGACCGGACGAGAGACGAGACAACGAGACGCGAGAGGGTGTCGAAGCGGGTGTCCGAGCAGGTGCTGTCGGGGTCGTCGCGGTCCGCGCAGGAGCCAGGGGGTCCGCAGCCGGGTGGCGTGGACGGCGGGGGCGACGGCGCCGTCGGCTCCCCGCTGGACCAGCGCCCGGGCGCCGTGGCGGCGCGGCTGCGCGACGCCCGGCTGGAGGAGGTCAAGGCCGAGCTGCTGGTCCGGGCGGCCGAGCTCGGCGAGCACGCTCGCCTAGGTGACGGCGACCTGCGCGCCTTCCTCGAGCGCTACTACAAGCACGTCGCCCCGGAGGACCTGCTCGGGCGCGACCCCGCCGATGTTCTCGGCGCGGCCACCAGCCACCGGGCGCTGGCCGCCCACCGTCCCCAGGGCACCGCCGCGGTGCGGGTCTTCACCCCGACGGTCGACGAGCACGGCTGGGCGTCGGGGCACACCGTCGTCGAGGTGGTGACCGACGACATGCCGTTCCTGGTCGACTCGGTCACCGCCGAGCTGTCCCGCCAGGGGCGCGCCATCCACCTGGTCGTCCACCCCACCTTCGCCGTCGAGCGCACCGTCACCGGCGACCTGCAGCGGATCGACTGCGCCGACGAGGCCGACCGGGTGAAGGCCGGCAAGGCCGGGGTCGAGTCGTGGATGCACGTCGAGATCGACCGGGAGACCGACCGCGAGGAGCTCGAGGTCGTCGCGGCCGACCTGCAGCGGGTGCTGCGCGACGTCCGCGAGGCCGTCGAGGACTGGGAGAAGATGCAGGAGGTGGCCGTCCGGGTCGCCGACGAGCTGGCCGACGACTCGCCCTCCTCGGTGCGACCGGCGGAGGTCGCCGAAGCGATCGAGCTGCTGCGCTGGCTGGCCGACGAGCACTTCACCTTCCTGGGCTACCGCGAGTACTCCCTGGAGACCGTCGACGGCGTCGACGCCCTGCGCGCCGTGCCCGCCACCGGCCTCGGGGTGCTGCGCTCGGACCAGGCGGTCAGCCACAGCTTCAGCGAGCTGCCGCCGGAGGTCCGCGCCAAGGCGCGCGAGCAGAAGGTCCTCATCCTCACCAAGGCGAACTCGCGCTCCACGGTGCACCGCCCGGCCTATCTCGACTACGTCGGGGTGAAGAAGTTCGACGAGGCCGGCGCGGTCATCGGCGAGCGGCGGTTCCTCGGCCTGTTCACCAGCGCCGCCTACACCGAGTCGGTGCAGCGGGTGCCGGTGCTGCGGCGCAAGGTGCGCGAGGTGCTCGACGTCCTCGGCTTCCCGGCCAACAGCCACAGCGGCAAGGACCTCCTGCAGGTGCTGGAGACCTACCCGCGCGACGAGCTGTTCCAGGTCGACACCGCCGACCTCGTGCCGGTCATGCGCTCGGTGCTGCACCTGCAGGAGCGCCGCCAGCTGCGGCTGTTCCTGCGCCGCGACGCCTACGGCCGCTTCGTCTCGTGCATGGTCTACCTGCCTCGCGACCGCTACACCACCGCGGTCCGGCTGCGGATGGAGCGGATCCTGCGCGACGCGTTCCGGGCCGAGAGCGTGGACTACACCGCGCGGGTGTCCGAGTCCGTGCTGGCCCGTCTGCACTTCGTGGTGCGGGTCGCACCCGGCCAGAGCATCCCCGACGTCGACTCCGGCGAGATCGAGCAGCGGCTGGTCGACGCCACCCGGTCCTGGACCGACGACTTCGCCGACGCGCTGGTCTCGCTGGCCGGCGAGGAGGAGGGTGCGCGGCTGCTGCGCACCTACCCCGACGCGTTCCCTGAGGCCTACAAGGAGGACTTCCCGCCGCGCACCGCGGTGGCGGACCTGCGCCGGGTGGACGGCCTGGCCCAGGAGACCGACCTGGCCATGAGCCTCTACCAGCCCTACGCCGCACTCCCGGGCGAGCGGCGGTTCAAGGTCTACCGCGACGCCCCCATGTCCCTGTCCGACGTCCTGCCCGCGCTGCAGCGGATGGGCGTCGAGGTCGTCGACGAGCGCCCCTACGAGATCCAGCGCGCCGACGGCAAGCTGTTCTGGATCTACGACTTCGGCCTGCGCTACGACGCCGCGGCCGAGCAGGCCGCGGACCGGCTCAAGGAGCTGTTCCAGGACGCCTTCGCCGCGGTCTGGTCCGGGGCGGCCGAGAGCGACGGGTTCAACGCCCTCGTGCTGCGCGCTGGCCTCACCTGGCGGCATGCGATGGTGCTGCGCGCCTACGCGAAGTACCTGCGCCAGGCCGGCAGCACCTTCAGCCAGGACTACGTCGAGCAGTGCCTGGTGGCCAACGTCGGCATCGCCCGGCTGCTGGTGCGGCTGTTCGAGGCGCGCTTCAGCCCGGGCCACCTCGGCGACGGCGGCGAGATCTCCGCCGGGCTGGTCGAGGAGATCGAGGGCGCCCTGGACTCGGTGCAGTCGCTGGACCAGGACCGCATCCTGCGCTCCTTCCTCGGCGTCATCCGGGCCACGCTGCGCACCAACTACTTCCAGCTCGACGCCGAGGGCAAGACCAAGCCCTACGTCTCGTTCAAGCTCGACCCGCAGCAGGTGCCGGACCTCCCGCTGCCCAAACCGCGCTTCGAGATCTGGGTCTACTCCCCGCGGGTCGAGGGCGTGCACCTGCGCTTCGGCCCGGTGGCCCGCGGCGGGCTGCGCTGGTCCGACCGGCGCGAGGACTTCCGCACCGAGATCCTGGGCCTGGTCAAGGCGCAGATGGTGAAGAACGCCGTCATCGTGCCGGTGGGCTCCAAGGGCGGCTTCGTCGGCAAGCGGCTGCCGGACCCGGCCGTCGACCGCGAGGCGTGGCTGGCCGAGGGCATCGCCTGCTACCGCACCTTCATCTCCGGTCTGCTCGACGTGACCGACAACCTGGTGCGCGGCGAGGTCGTCCCGCCCGAGCGCGTGGTGCGCCACGACGGCGACGACACCTACCTCGTCGTCGCGGCGGACAAGGGCACGGCCACCTTCTCCGACATCGCCAACGAGGTCGCCATCTCCGACGGCTACTGGCTCGGCGACGCGTTCGCCTCCGGCGGCTCGGTCGGCTACGACCACAAGGCGATGGGCATCACCGCCCGCGGTGCGTGGGAGTCGGTGAAGAAGCACTTCCGCGAGATGGGCGTCGACACCCAGACCGAGGACTTCACCGTCGTCGGCATCGGCGACATGAGCGGCGACGTCTTCGGCAACGGCATGCTGCTCAGTGAGCACATCCTGCTGGTGGCCGCCTTCGACCACCGGCACATCTTCCTGGACCCCGAACCGGATGCCGCCGTCTCCTACGCCGAGCGGCGCCGGCTGTTCGACCTGCCCCGCTCGTCCTGGGCCGACTACGACACCTCGCTGATCTCGGCCGGCGGCGGGGTCTACCCGCGCACCGCCAAGTCCATCCCGGTCAGCCGGCAGGTGCGCGAGCGGCTCGGGCTGCCCGAGGGCACCACGAGCCTGACCCCCGCACAGCTGATGAGCGCGATCCTGCGGGCGCCGGTCGACCTGTTCTGGAACGGCGGCATCGGGACCTACGTCAAGGCCTCCTCCGAACCGAACTCCGCCGCGGGGGACAAGGCGAACGACCCGATCCGGGTCGACGGCGCGGACCTGCGCTGCCGGGTGGTCGGCGAGGGCGGCAACCTCGGCCTCACCCAGCTCGGGCGGATCGAGGCGGCGCGGCACGGCGTCCGGGTGAACACCGACGCCATCGACAACTCGGCCGGCGTGGACACCTCCGACCACGAGGTGAACCTCAAGATCCTTCTCGACCGGATCGCCGCCGACGGCGACCTGACCGTGAAGCAGCGCAACGAGCTGCTGGCCAGCATGACCGACGACGTCGCCTACCTGGTGCTGCGCGACAACTACGAGCAGAACGTGCTGCTGGGCAACGCTCGCGTCCAGGCGCCGGCCATGCTGTCGGTCCACCAGCGCTTCATCAGGGAGCTCGAGCGTCGCGGCGAGCTGGACCGGGCGCTGGAGTTCCTGCCCAGCGACCGCGAGATCGAGCAGCGCGCGGCCATGGGGGAGGGGCTGACCAGCCCGGAGTTCGCCGTGCTCGTCGCCTACTCCAAGATCACGCTGACCGAGGAGCTGCTGCGCTCCTCGCTGGCGGACATCGCGTGGTTCCAGCGGGCGCTGGTCGGCTACTTCCCCGACGCCATCCGCGCGCGCTACTCCGACAGGTTGTCGGACCACCCGCTGCGCCGGGAGATCATCGTCACCTGCGTCGTCAACGACCTGGTCAACCGGGCCGGCATCACCTTCGTGTTCCGCGCCCAGGAGGAGACCGGGGCGTCTGCGGTGGAGGTCGCCAAGGCCTACACCGTGGCCCGCGAGGTCTTCGACTTCGAGGACTACTGGGCCGCCATCGAGAAGCTCGACAACGTCGTGCCGACCACGGCGCAGTCCACCCTCTACCTCGAGGGCCGCCGGCTCATCGACCGGGTGGCCCGCTGGCTGCTGCAGAACCGCAAGAGCGCCCTCGACGCCGGCGCGGAGATCGCGCGCTTCCACGACCCGGTGCTGGCGCTCTCGACCCGGCTGCCCGAGCTGCTGCAGGGCGGTGAGGCCGAACGCCTGGCCAACCGGATCGCCACCCTGGAGGCCGAGGGGGTGCCCGAGGAGCTCGCCGCCCGCTGCGCCGCGCTGCTCGACGGGTTCAGCCTGCTCGACGTCGTCGAGATCGCCGGCACCGTGCGCCCGGAGCAGGCCCCCGACGGCCTGCCGGTGGAGGAGGTGGCCGAGCTCTACTTCCACCTGTCCGCGCTCTTCGAGGTCGACCGCACCCTCACCCGGATCACCGCGCTGCCCCGCGGCGACCGCTGGTCCTCGCTGGCCCGCTCCGCGCTGCGCTACGACCTCTACAGCGCGCTGTCCGGCCTGACCGCCAACGTCCTGACCACCACCGCGCCCGGCACGCCCGCCGAGCGGCTCGCGCAGTGGGAGGAGGAGAACGCCGAGGGCCTGGCCCGGGCGCGCAGCACGCTCGGCGAGATCGTGGCCGGGGAGACGTTCGACCTGGCCACGCTGTCGGTGGCGCTGCGGACGATCCGGACGTTGCTGCGGGGGTGAGGGGGCGCTCGCATCCTCGCGTGCGTCCGTCGTCGCGGCGGTCCGCCCGGCGGCTCCGGTCACGCTGCACCACGGTCAACGGCGCTGATGACGGCGGGAGCGGGTGCGGCGCCGGCTTGCGCTGCCGGGCGCCGGCCCCGCTCCCGAAGATCATCCGCATTGGGTCAGGGGCACCCAGAGCCCATAGGTTAG
>JBQCIO010000320.1:0-3501 GCA_051953655.1 Motilibacteraceae bacterium | reverse complement strand
AGGCGGCGCTCACCGAGCTCGGGTTCGCCTTCTGCCGTCGCGGTGACGGGCGGCTCCAGGGCCGCCCGTCACCTCCGTGCGCTGGTGGCGCTCCGGTCAGCGACGGCGGGCCACGGTGAGGCCGTCGGCCAGGGGGAGCAGGACGACGTCCACCCGGTCGTCGGCCACCGCGCGGTCGTTCATCGAGCGCACGGCCCGCACCCCCTCGTCGTCCATGGCGGGGTCGGCCACCTCACCGTGCCGCAGCACGTTGTCGACGAGGACCAGGCCGCCGGGCCGCACGCGGGGCACGACCTCCTCCCAGTAGTCCGGGTAGCCGGTCTTGTCCGCGTCGATGAAGGCGAGGTCGAAGTCGGGTTCGGCCGGCAGGGCACGGACCGTGTCCAGCGCCGGGCCGATCCGCAGCTCGATCCGGTCGGCGACGCCGGCGCGGTCCCAGTAGCGCCGCGCCGTCCCGGTCCACTCCTCGCTGACGTCGCAGCACAGCAGTCGACCGCCCTCCGCCAGCCCACGGGCGATGCAGATGGAGGAGTAGCCGGTGAAGGTGCCGATCTCCAGCGCCCGCCGCGCGCCGACCAGCCGGGTCAGCAGCGTGAGGAAGGCGCCCTGGTCGGCCGCGATCTGCATGGACGAGATGCTGCCGAGCGCCGCTGTCTCCGACGCGAGGTCGGAGAGCACGACGTCGGCCGGCTCGGAGTGCGCGACGACGTAGTCCTGCAGGGCGTCGGAGAGCCCGAGGGAGCGTCCAGTCATGCCCGGCACGCTACGCGCATGCCGGGCACGGCTGGAACGGTCTCACCCGGTCAGGCTGCTCGTGAGCACGGCGAGCAGCGTGAGGACCGCGAGAGTGACGGCGAGGAGCACCCCGGTCGAGACCGGGCTCTCGAAGACGTCGTGGTGGTGGTGCTGGTGGACGGTGTGCGTGGCCATGAGGCTCACCTGGTTCCCAGACGGACGCCGATGCTGGCACCGCTGTTATCGGCAGCGGCGAGCCCGGTGCTGAGGACCGAGGTCCTGTCCTCGGCCGGCGGAGGGACCGGACGCGGGCGGGCCGGGCGCGCGCACCGGGGCCGTCGGGTGAGCGCTGCTACCGGGCCAGCGTCTGGGGGGTGAGCTCGCGCGCCGGGCCGTCCGGCGGGAGCAGCAGGACCGTGCACGGCGCGGTGCGGGTGAGGGTGCTGGTCAGGCTGCCCTCGGCCAGCTGCACGGCCGTCCCGTGGGTGGAGGCGCCCACCGCCACGCTGCGCGCGTGGACGTCGGCGGCGTGCTGGGCGAGCACCCGCCCGGCGGCCCCACGGTCCCCGACGCTGTGCAGGAGCACGCCGGTGGCGGCGATGCCTCGCTCGGCCAGGCGGTCGAGGTGCGCAGCGAGGGCGGCGCGTGCGGCGTCCTCGTCCTCGGCGTCGATGGCGAGCTCCTCGACGACCGTGGTCTGCCGGACGTGCACGACCTCGATGGCGCTGCCGGTCTCGCGAGCGAGCCGGGCGGCGGCGTCGACGACCCCGGTGGCGTCGGTGCTGGCGCCCACCGCCACGACGAGCGGTCGGGTGCCGGGCGTCAGCGCCGCGCCGACCCGCTCGAGGCGGGGCCGGACGACCTCGGCCTGCGGCTGCGCCTCGGCCGCCGCGAGCAGCCGGTGCCCGGTGGCCAGCACGACGATGGCGAGCGCGAAGGCCGCCGCACCGACGTAGAAGGGCAGGCTGAGGCCGTGGGCGTCGGCCAGCTTGCCGGCGACGTAGGGGGCCAGGCCGCCGCCGATGAAGCGCACGAAGCCGTAGGCGGAGGAGGCGATCGGTCGCTCCACGGGCGAGACGAGCATGACTGCCTGCGTGGTGAGCGTGTTGTTGATGCCGATGAAGGCGCCGCTGACGATGACCGCGATGATCACGGTGCGCGGGGTGTGCACACCCGCGGCGACCACGGCCAGCACGACGGCCAGGCCCAGCAGGTTGGCGTAGAGGACCGGGGCCGTGCCGAACCGGTTCTGCAGGCGAGGGGCCACGAACACGCTGAAGACGGCGACCAGGATGCCCCAGGCGAAGAACACCAGGCCGAGCTTGTGGGGTCCGAGCTCCATCGGGTAGGGCGCGTAGCCCAGCATGGTGAAGAAGCCCCAGTTGTAGAACAGGGCGGTGACGGCCATCGTCAGCAGCCCGCGGTGGCGCAGGGCCAGCAGCGGTGCGGCGACCGAGGTCTTCGTGGCCGGCTTGGGCAGCGTCGGGACGAACAGCGCGGTGGCGACCAGCGCGATGGCCATGAGCACGGCGACGCCGAAGAACGGGCCGCGCCAGCTGATGCTGCCCAGCTCGCCGCCCAGGAGCGGCCCGACGGCGATGCCCAGGCCCAGCGCGGTCTCGTAGAGGATGATCGCCCCGCCGAAGCCGCCGCTGGCCGAGGCGACGATGACGGCCAGGCTGGTGGCGATGAACAGGGCGTTGCCCAGGCCCCACCCGGCGCGGAACCCGACGATCCCGTTGATGGTGTCAGAGGTTCCGGCCAGCGCCGAGAACACCACGATGATCGCGAGGCCCACCACGAGGGTCTTCTTGGCGCCGATCCGGCTGGAGACCGCGCCTACGAGCAGCATCGCCACCGCGGTGACCACCAGGTAGCTGGTGAACAGCAGCGAGATCTGCGCCGGGGTCGCGTTCAGCTGGCCGCGCAGCGTCGGCAGGATCGGGTCGACCAGGCCGATGCCCATGAACGAGATGACGCAGGCGAAGGCGACGGCCCAGACCGCGCGCGGCTGCTTGAACGGGCTCGCCGGGGCTGAGGACCCGTGGGCGTGGGCGGTCATCCGGAGTTCTCCTCGGTGCGCTGGGAAGAGCGCTTGCTGGACGTGCTGCGGGATGTGCGGGTGGACTGTGCCGGTGGGACCGCCTCGGGGGGCGCGTCCGACGTCGGCGGGGGCTGGGCGTCCGGGCGCAGGGCCAGCTCGGCGAGCCGGGCGAGGGCCGGGACCGCCGCGTGCACCGCGGTGCGGTCGGCCGGGTCGAGCTCGGCCAGCAGGGCGCCCAGCGCGGCGGCGCGCTCGGCGCGGCGGGTGGCCACCAGACGGCGGCCCTCCGCGGTCACCTCGACCAGGGCCACCCGGCCGTCGTCGGGGGAGGGCACCCGGCGGACCAGACCGTCGCGCTCGAGCCTCCCGACCAGCTGCGTCATGCCGGGCTGGCTCACCCCCTGGCTCACGGCGAGGTCGGTGAGGCGCTGCGGGCCCTCGCGCTCGGCGCGGGTCAGGGTGCTCGCCGCGGGGACGCTGAGCCCGCCGGCGCTGGCCAGCTGGCGGACCACCCGGACCAGCCGCTCGAGGACCAGGGCGAGGTCGGCGTCAACGTCGGCCGCCGGGGCCGTGGTCGTCGGGCGCTCGCTCATGGGACCAGGATACATAGGTGTCTTATGTATATGTCCAGCGAGGGTGAACGCGGCGAGGAGGAGCAAGATCAGAGCGATGGGGTGAGGGGGGGACCAAAACCCAACAAATATGAAATGGGGCCCCACCCC
>JBQCIO010000319.1:0-5957 GCA_051953655.1 Motilibacteraceae bacterium | reverse complement strand
GAGGTGCTCAACATCTCGCTCGGCGACGGCGTCGACTCCTCCGTGTTGAAGGCGGCTATATCATACTCGCAGAGCCGGGACGTGCTCGTTGTGGCCGCGGCCGGCAACGCGCGGGAGGCGTGCACGGGGACGATCGCCGACTCCGAGGGGTGCGGCAACCCGGTCGAGTACCCGGCCGCCTACCCCGGCGTCCTCGGCGTGGGCGCCACCGACGCGGTGGACGCGAGCGCACCGTTCAGCGAGACCGGCTCGTTCGTCGACCTCGTGGCCCCGGGCGTGCGCATCCTCAGCACCTGGCCGCAGGCGCTCACCGCGGCCGGGCGCGACCCCTACGTGCTGCTCTCGGGCACCTCCATGTCGGCCCCGTTCGTGGCCGCCGCCGCCGGGCTGGTGCGCGCCGCGGACCCGAGCCTGACCGCGGCGCAGACCGACGCGCGGCTGGAGCAGAACGCCGACGACCTGGGCGCCCCGGGCAAGGACCCCGAGTTCGGCGCCGGGCTGGTCGACCCCCTCGCCGCGCTCGACGCCACCCTCGACGGCGCGCCCGCCGCCGCCACGCTGCCCCGGCTGGTGCGCCTCGGCGGCAAGGACCGCATCGCGACCTCGGTGCTGGCGGCGAAGAACCAGTGGTCCAAGGGCGCGGGCACGGTGGTGCTCGCTCGCGCCGACCAGTTCGTCGACGCCCTGGTGGCCACGCCGCTCGCTGCGGCCAAGGGCGGTCCGATCATGCTGACCCGCAGCGACCGGCTGGACCCGCGGGTGCTCGCCCAGCTCAAGGCGATCCTGCGCCAGGGCCGCACCGTCTACCTCGTCGGCGGCACCGGCTCGCTCAGCGACGCGGTGGCCGCCACGGTGCGCAACGCCGGCTACGTCGTCTCCCGGCTCGGCGGGGCCGACCGCTACGCCACCTCGGTGGCCGTGGCCCAGGCCCTCGGCTCGCCCTCGACGGTGCTGGAGGCCAGCTCGCTGGACTACCCCGACGCCCTCTCGGCGGGGGTGGCCGCGGCCCGGCTCCGTGGCGCGGTGATGCTGACCGCCGGCGACGTCCCGGCCCCTGTCACCACCGCCTACCTCGCGGCCCACCCCGGCCAGCACTACGCGGTCGGCGGCTCGGCGGCGGCGGCGGACCCGGCGGCCGACCCGGTGGTCGGCGCCGACCGCTACGCCACCGCGGCCGCGGGGGCCACCCGCTTCTTCCCGGCCCCGACGTCGGTCACCGTGGCCGGCGGCACGGGCTTCGCCGACGCCCTCTCCGGCGGCCCGCTCGCCGCGGCGCTGCACGGCCCGCTGCTGCTGGTCCGCCCCACCGGCGCCCTGCCCCCCGACGTCGCCACCTACCTGGCCGCGGTCCGCGCGGGCCTGGTGACCGGCCGGGTCATGGGCGGCACCGGGGTGCTGCGCGGCACGGTCGGCAGCGCGCTGAGCTCCGCGGTGGTGTGAGGGGCGCTAGCTGGATCCCCCGCTGCGCCCGGGAACGACGACGGGCCCGTGATCTCTCCTCGCCGACCCAGGCAGATCTGCCTCGGTGGGCGAGCAAGGATCACGGGCCCGTGGTCGTGTCGACGCGGCCCGGCCCCACCTCATCGGCGGGCCGGCGCGCGCTGTGACAGCTCAGGGTCACAGCCCGGCGATGACCTCGCGCATGAGCCGCGCGGTCTCGGAGGGGGTCTTGCCCACGCGCACGCCGGCGGCCTCGAGGGCCTCCTTCTTGGCCTGCGCGGTGCCGGCCGAGCCGGAGACGATGGCGCCGGCGTGGCCCATCGTCTTGCCCTCGGGGGCGGTGAAGCCGGCGACGTAGCCGACCACCGGCTTGGTGACATTCTCCTTGATGAAGGCCGCCGCGCGCTCCTCGGCGTCGCCGCCGATCTCGCCAATCATCACGATCGCGTCGGTCTCGGGGTCGTCCTGGAACGCCTGGAGGCAGTCGATGTGAGTGGTGCCGATGACCGGGTCGCCGCCGATGCCCACCGCGGAGCTGAAGCCGATGTCCCGAAGCTCGTACATCATCTGGTAGGTCAGAGTGCCGGACTTGGACACCAGCCCGATCCGACCGGCCGTCGGAGCGATGTCGGCGGGGATGATGCCGGCGTTGGACTTCCCGGGGCTGATCAGGCCCGGGCAGTTCGGCCCGATGATCCGGGTGGTGCCGGAGTTCTGCGCGTACTGGAAGAAGTCGGCGGTGTCGTGCACCGGCACGCCCTCGGTGATGACGACCAGCAGCGGCACCCCCGCGTCGACGGCCTCGTAGACCGCGGCCTTGGTGCCGGCCGGCGGCACGAACACGACCGAGACGTCGGCGCCGGTCTCCTTGACCGCGTCGGCGACGGTGCCGAACACCGGGAGGTTCGCACCCTCGAACTCGACCGTCTGGCCGGCCTTCTTCGGGTTGGTGCCGCCGACGATGTTCGTGCCGCTCTTGAGCATCCGCTGGGTGTGCTTGCGCCCCTCGGAGCCGGTCATCCCCTGGACGACGACCTTGCTGTTCTCGGTGAGGAAGATGGCCATCGGTGTTCAGGCTCCCTGGGCTGCCAGCTCGGCCGCGCGGCGCGCGGCGTCGTCCATGGTGTCGACCATCTCGATGACGTCGTGCTCGGCCTCATCGAGGATCCGCCGCCCCTCGGCGGCGTTGTTGCCGTCCAGCCGGACGACCAGCGGCTTGGTGAGCGAGTCGCCGCGCGCCTTGAGCATCTCCAGCGCCTGCACGATGCCGTTGGCCACCGCGTCGCAGGCGGTGATGCCACCGAAGACGTTGACGAACACGCTGCGCACCGACGGGTCGGACAGGATGATGTCGAGCCCGTTGGCCATCACCTCGGCGCTGGCGCCGCCGCCGATGTCGAGGAAGTTGGCCGGCTTCATGCCGCCGAACTCCTCGCCGGCGTAGGCGACGACGTCGAGGGTGGACATGACCAGGCCCGCGCCGTTGCCGATGATGCCGACCTGGCCGTCGAGCTTGACGTAGTTGAGGTCCTTCTCCTTGGCCCGCGCCTCGAGCGGGTCCGCGGAGTACTTGTCGGCGAGCGCGGCGTGGTCCGGCTGGCGGAACTCGGCGTTGCCGTCGATGGTCACCTTGCCGTCCAGCGCGATGATCTTCCCGTCGGCGGTCTTCACCAGCGGGTTGACCTCGACCAGCGTGGCGTCCTCCTTCACGAAGACGTCCCACAGCTTCTGGACGGCCTCGGCGACCTGGTCGGCGACCTCAGCGGGGAAGTCGCCCTTCTCGACGATCTCGCGGGCCTTCTCCGGGGTGATGCCCTCGATCGCGTCGACGGGGACGCGGGCCAGCGCCTCGGGCTTCTCCACCGCGAGCTGCTCGATCTCCATGCCGCCCTCGCGGGAGGCCATGGCGAGGTAGGTGCGGTTGGCGCGGTCCAGCAGCACCGAGAAGTAGTACTCCTCCGCGATCTGCGCACCGGGGGCGATCATCACGCGGTGGACGGTGTGGCCCTTGATGTCCATGCCGAGGATCTGCTCGGCCTTGGCCCGGGCGTCGTCCACGGAGTCGGCCAGCTTCACGCCGCCCGCCTTGCCGCGGCCACCGGTCTTCACCTGCGCCTTGACGACCACCTTGCCGCCGCCGGCCGGCAGCAGCTTCTCGGCCGCGTCCGCGGCCTCGTCGGGGGTCTCGGCGACGGCGCCGTCGAGCACCGGTACGCCGTGCTTGGCGAAGAGGTCCCTCGCCTGGAACTCGAACAGGTCCACGGGTCTGCCGTCCTTGCGGTCGTCGCGGGTGGTCGGGCCGATGCCTCTTGTTGCTGCGTCGTGCTGAGCAGAGTGGTCCGGCCGCGGCGAGCCCGCCTCGTCGCGGTGGATCTCCCGGCCCGAGGTTAGCCGCCGCCCGCCGCCTCGGCCGAACCGGGGTGGCGGTCCGATGCAGGGTGCACGAGCGCACGACGACGCGACTCGGCCCGTGACCGGCGCGGGGGCGTGGTCGTTGGTGGGTCACCCGGGCACCGCGCCCGCCCGTCCGCGCTCCTGAGCAGGAGGACCCGTGACCGACGCCCCCGACCACCCCCGCAGGCCCCGCTCGCGACGTCGCGGGGCACTGGCCGCCGTCGCCCTCACCGGCGCCCTGGGCGCCACCACGGCCGGGCTGCTCGTCGCCCCCGCCGGCGGCGCGGGCGCGGCCGACGGCGACGGCGTGCTCGTCCGGCCGCTCACCGTCGACGTCACCGTCGGCGCGCTCGACGACCAGCACTGCTCGGTGACCGCCGACCTCTACACCCCGTCCTGGGCCTCGCCCTCGCGGCGGGTGCCGGCCATCCTCACCACCAACGGGTTCGGCGGCAGCAAGGCCGACCAGGCCGGGATCGGCCAGGCCTTCGCCCGCCGTGGCTACGCGGTGCTGTCCTACTCCGGCCTCGGTTTCGGCGGCAGCGGCTGCAAGATCACCCTCGACGACCCGCAGCACGACGGCCGGGCCGCCCAGCAGCTGGTCGACGTCCTCGCCGGCACGCGCGCAGCCGCCGACGGCACGAAGGTCGACGTCGTGAGGCTGGACGGGCCCGGCGACCCGCGGGTGGGGATGATCGGCGGCTCCTACGGCGGCGGGGTGCAGTTCGCCGCCGCCTCGCTGGACCGGCGGATCGACGCCCTGGTGCCGCTGATCACCTGGAACGACCTGTCCTATTCGCTCGCCCCGCAGAACCAGGTGCCGGCCGGGTCGACGGCGGCCGCCCCGGTGGGCGTAGGGGTGCACAAGCGCTTCTGGACCTCGCTGTTCTTCGGGATCGGCATCGCCGACGGCGTGCAGGGCGTGCAGGTCGACCCGAGCCGGGACGTCGGCTGCCCCAACTTCACCGACCAGGCCTGCCAGGCCAAGGCCGAGCTGGAGGCGCTGGGCTACCCCGACGACGCCACGCTTCGGCTGGCCCGGGGCGCGAGCGTGGCCTCCTACGTAGACCGCGTGCACGCGCCGACGTTCCTCATCCAGGGCCAGGCGGACACGCTGTTCGACCTGCAGGAGGCGGCGCGGACGTACCAGGCCCTGAAGGCGCAGGGCACGCCGGTGGCGATGGCGTGGCAGTACTGGGGGCACAGCGAGATGACCCCGGCGCCCGGCGAGCTGGACCTGTCGGGAGCGGACCTGTCGAGCACCTACCTCGGCCAGCGGATCAGCGACTGGTTCGACCACTGGCTCAAGGGCGTCAAGTCCGCGCCGACCGGCCCGGAGTTCGCCTACTTCCGCGACTGGGTGAAGTACACCGGCAACGCGGCACCGGCGTACGGCACGGCGTCCTCCTACCCGGTGTCGGCGGGGCAGCCGCTGTACCTGTCCGGGGACGGCGACCTGGTCACCGCACGCACCGCGGTGCAGCCGGGCTCGGCCTCGTGGTCGGTGGCACCCGCGCTGCCCACCAGCTACTCCGAGGTCTCCGGCGTCGAGGGCTCCTACGTCCCGGCGCAGCAGCCCTACGACGCCCCGGGCACCTTCGCGGCCTGGACCAGCGGGCCGCTGGACCACGACGTCGACGTCGTCGGCGTGCCGACCCTGGACGTCCGGCTCTCCGCCCCGGTGGCGGCCGCGGCCCAGGCGACCGGTCCGGCCGGCCGGCTGGTGCTGATGGCCAAGCTCTACGACGTCGCCCCGGACGACACAGAGCACCTGCAGCACAAGCTGATCTCGCCGGTGCGGGTCAGCGACGTGACCAAGCCGCTGCGGATCGAGCTGCCCGGCATCGTCGAGCGTTTCCCCGCCGGGCACCGGATCCGGCTGGTGCTCGCCGCCTCCGACGCCGCCTACAACCCGTCGGACCTCGTCGGCACCGTGACCGTCCCGCAGGACCCGGTCGCCCCGAACGTGCTGCGGCTGCCAGTGGTCGGTCAGGGCGTGAGCTGACGGATGCGCCGTGGGGGGGGGCGCAAAAAAAAAAAAAAGTTTTTTTTTTTAGTGAAGACGCACCCGAGAAAGAGGGGGGGGGGGGAATGTTATGGTGGGGAGAAGAACCACGATGTTT
>JBQCIO010000318.1:0-34090 GCA_051953655.1 Motilibacteraceae bacterium | reverse complement strand
GAGGACTGGGACCCCCTCGTCCAGCAGGCCGGACCCACCCTCGACGGGGACGACCCCCTCGACCCCCTCGACGACCCCTACGAGCTGGATCCCGCCGAGCACCGGGCCCTCGCCCGGCGGCTGGCCGAGCGGTCGGTGGTGCTGCTCGCCGACGCCGGCGCCCAGGGTCCGGACGGGCCGGCCGGCCTCCCGCTGGAGCCGGCCGCCCTGCGCCGCGTCGCCGTCGTCGGGCCGAACGCCGACGACCCGCTGGCGCTGATGGGCTGCTACGCCTTCCCGAACCACGTCGGCGTGCGCCACCCGCAGGTGCCGCTGGGCGTCGAGGTGCCCACCGTCCTGGACGCGCTGCGGGCCGCGCTCCCCGCGGTCGAGCTGGCGGTCGCCCCGGGCTGCGACGTCCGGCGCCCCGGCCAGGAGGGGTTCGCGGCCGCGGCGGCGGCGGCCCGCGGCGCCGACGTCTGCCTGGCGGTGCTCGGCGACCGGGCGGGCCTCTTCGGCGCCGGCACCAGCGGCGAGGGCTGCGACGTCGACGACCTCTCGCTGCCCGGCGAGCAGGGCGCGCTGCTGGAGGAGCTGCTGGCCACCGGCACGCCGGTGGTGCTCGTGCTGCTGACCGGCCGGCCCTACGCGCTGGCCCCCTACGTGGAGCGCTGCGCGGCCGTGCTGCAGGCGTTCTTCCCCGGCGAGGAGGGCGCGGCCGCGGTGGTCGACGTGCTGCTCGGCGCGGTCTGCCCCTCGGGGCGCACGCCGGTCTCGTTCCCGCGCTCGGCGGCGGCGCAGCCGGCCACCTACCTGCACCCGCCGCTGGGCGGCCCGAGCGGGGTGTCCGCGCTGGACCCGTCGCCGCTGTTCCCGTTCGGGCACGGCCTGTCCTACACCCGCTTCGAGTTGGCCGACCTCTCGGTGAGCGGCGAGCAGGTGCCGACCGACGGCGACCTCACCGTGGCCTGCACGGTCCGCAACACCGGCGCGCGGGCCGGGGCGGAGGTGGTGCAGCTCTACCTGCGCGACCCGGTGGCCTCGGTGACCCGGCCGGTGCGCCAGCTCATCGGGTTCGCCCGGGTGGAGCTGGCCCCGGGGGAGGCGGCGCGGGTGGAGCTCGACGTCCACACCGACCGGTTCTCGTTCACCGGCGCCGCCGGCACGCGCGTCGTCGAGCCGGGGCGGGTCGAGCTGCACGTCGGCCGCTCGAGCACCGACACCCCGCTGCGCGCCGACGTCGAGCTGGTGGGGCCGGTGCGCGAGGTCGGCGAGGGGCGCGTGCTGTCGACCCCGGCGCGGATCCTTCCGCTGTCCTGACCCGCGGGTCCAAGATCATGAAGGCCTGGTGCCGGAGTTGCGGCACCAGGCCTTCATGATCTTGGGCTGGCTGGCTGGCTGGGCTCAGGCGAAGGGGTCCAGCAGCCGCAGCAGCCGGGCCAGCCAGCGCGGACGGCGACGGACCTGCTCGGCGGCCGGCTCGGCCGACGGCCGGCGCTCCGGGTCGCCCTCGGCGAGGCTGGACGACGGCGTGCGCCGCAGCGCGGTCCGGTCGCCGACGGGCACCGAGCGGGTGTCCGCGATGGAGGCGAGGTCGTCGATCTCGGCCAGGGCCCGGGCGAAGTCGAGGACGTCGTCGTCGTTGATGGCCGCACCGCTGTGCAGCTCGAACGCCTCGGCGGGCACCCGGACGACGGTGCGTTGCACCGGCACCTTGGCCAGCGCCTCGAGCACCCACCGCTCGGCCGGCTTGCGGACCTGCTCGCCGCAGCCGGGGCAGGTGAAGACGTAGGTGCTGGACGAGGACAGGTTGGCGTACTCGGTGAGCACGACCTCGCCGGCGGGGAGGCGGACGTCGCCGCAGAGCGGACAGGTGCACAGCACGAACATGGCGAGACTCCATGAGCACCATCTGGTCGCACCAGCGGCGTGACCGGCCGGCCGTCCATCGGCCTGGGACAACGTTAGGACGTGGAAGACGATGCTCAGGCCACGTCGCAGGAAGTGATGACTTAGGTCCTGCACAGTGAGGACCCCGACCACGGGTGGGCATGGCGCGCGGGTACTAGGCCGGTCCGTCCTGCTGGCCCATGGGGACCAACCCGCGACCCGGGAGGCATGGGCGGAGGTCTCGCGGGCAGGTCTCGACCATGCGGGCGTCGGGCGTGGTGGGCACGAGCAGCGCGACGCGGGCGCTGGCCGGTCTGGGCCCGCTCGCGCAGGACGGGAGCGGGCCGTTCGGCCACGTCGACTGGGGCAAGGCCTTCCTGCCGGACACCCCGCTGCTGGAGATCTTCGTCCGCGGGACCTGCACCTACCTCGGGCTGTTCTTCCTGCTCCGCTTCATCCTGCGCCGGGAGAGCGGCACGTTGGGCGTCACCGACGTGCTCGTCATCGTGCTCATCGCCGACGCCGCCCAGAACGGCATGGCCGGCAGCTACTCGAGCGTCGCCGATGGCATCATCCTCGTCGCCGTCATCATCGGCTGGTCCTGGACCCTGGACGCGCTCTCCTACCGCTTCCGGTGCGTCGAACGGGTCATCCGCCCCAGTCCCCTCCCCCTCGTCCACGACGGCCGGCTGCTGCGCCGCAACCTGCGCCGCGAGCTCGTCACCGACGACGAGCTGGCCAGCCAGCTGCGCGAGCAGGGGGTCCAGGACCTGCGCGACGTCCGCATCGCGCACATGGAGCCCGACGGCCGGATCAGCGTGGTCACCCGCGACGGCGACCGGCACGAGCCGCCGCCGCAGAGCGGCGTGCACTGAGAACGCCGGTCTCCTGCACCGATTCGTGCCATCGCGCGCAGCCTGCAACTGATCGTGCCGAAGGTCTGTTGCTTACCGGCACATGACGCTATCTTTCCCGAATCTTGCCGGGCTGACGGGGGACGGGGCGCTCGGCGCACGGGTGGGGACGGGGAAGGCTCATGCCGCCGACGGCACGTCTGGCCGGAATGGTGACTGCTGCAACGGTGGTGCTCGCGGGGCTGTTCCCCGTCGCTGCCGCGGCGGCGGGCAGCACCTACACGATCACGCAGCTCACGCAGGAGGAGCAGGTCAGCGGGGGCTACGGGACCCCCTGGCCGGAGCTGAGCGCCTCGGGCACGGCGGTCGTGTTCCCGGCGACCACCTACCTCATGCCCGACGGCAGCGACTGCGTGCTGCCGGACGACCCGAGCGCCCCGCTGCCCGACGGCTGCGCGGAGACGACCCAGGTCTACCTGCGCACCACCGACGGCGCCGCGACCACCCTGCTCACGCGCACCCCGGCCGGCCCCGACCAGCCGTCACTGGGCCACGCGACGTCCCCGTCGCCCTCGGCGGACGCGAGCGTGGTCGCCTTCGCCTCCGACGCCGGCGACCTGGTGGCCGGCGCAGGCGGCGACGGCGTCCCGCTGCCCTACGTCTGGCGGCGCACGTCCGGGGTCTCCGCAGCGCCGATCCCGGACCTGAGCAGCGGCCCGGCCGACGTGGACCTGCTCTCGCTGTCGGCGGACGGCACCCGGCTCGCCTACGCCGTCCGCTCCGACCCGGACAGCTCAAACGGCTCCGCCCCGTCCAGCCGCGTCGTCGTGGTCGACCTGACGACCGAGAGGGTCCTGCACGACCAGCCGGTCCTGTTCGACGTCAGCACCGTGCGGCTCAGCGGCGACGGCTCCACGCTCGCCTACGCCGCCTACGAGGACCCCGCCAGCCAGCTCGAGACGCTGCACGTCGTCGACGTGGACCCCTGGAAGGAGCTGAAGTCCTTCTTCGCGGGCAGCCAGTACTGGTCCGAGGACACGGCCAACAGCGCGGCGTCCCTCAGCGACGACGGGCGCTACGTCGCCTTCCTCTACCAGCCCTACAACGACGAGGCCAGCTCCAACCGCCCTGGCCAGCTGGCCGTCTGGGACCGGGAGAACCCGGACACGGCTCCGGCGGCCGTGCTGGTCCAGCCGGGGGAGAGCGGCATCCCCGAGGCACGCCACCCGGCGCTGTCGGGTGACGGGTCGACCATCACCTACACCGCCGACGCCTACGTCGAGGGCCAGGTCTACGCGAACGCCCTGCCCGACGGGACCCCGGTGCTGGTGAGCGCGGACGTGGACGGCCAACCGGCGGGCGGCACGTCAGGCAACGAGCAGCCGACCATCTCCCGCGACGGCAAGACGATCGCGTTCGTCTCGGACTCGAAGGCCCTCGGAGACGGCTACCCGTACGACCGGATCTTCGTAGCCACCCGGGGCGACTCCGAGGACACGACCGCGCCGACCTGGCCCGCGCAGGCCGCGCTCACCGCCACCGTGCAGGGGACCAACGGGGTGGACCTGTCCTGGCCGCAGGCGGCCGACGACGTCGGCGTGGGTGGCTACCGGATCACCCGCAACGGCACGACCCTCGCCGCCGTCGGCAGCAGCACCACCAGCTACCAGATCACGAGCGGCCTGAGCTCCGGGACGACGTACACGTTCACGGTGGTGGCCGTCGACGCCGCCGCCAACAGCAGCGACCCGCTCAGCGCCACGGTCACGACCGTCGCCCACCTGTCGGCCAGCACGCGCGGCACCGACACGGTGGACCTGTCCTGGGACGCCGCAGCCGGCGACGACGTCACCGGCTACCGCGTCCAGCGGGTCGACCACGGCAGCGACGGGTCGACGTCGGTGACCGCGGTGACCGACGTCGGCGCGGGCACCACCTCCTACGAGATGTCGGACCTGGACTCGAGGACCACCTACACGTTCCGGGTGGACGTGCTGCGCTCGGGCGCCGCCGAGCCGTGGACCGACGAGGCCCAGGTGAGCACGCCCGCGCTCGCGATCAGCAGCCTCGACTACGACGTGACGCGAGGCATGGGCGAGCGCTACGCGGCCGTCGGCAGCGACCTCACGGTGACCCTGGTCGGCTCGCCGCGGCAGACCGCGGTCGCCGAGCTCGCCGGGCTGGGGCCGGACGCGCAGCCCATCGAGCTCGCGCTGACCGAGGGACAGCCGGGCGTCTACACCGGCGCCCTCGAGGTCCAGCCGGGGCTCAAGGTCGGCGGGGTCCACGGGGTCCTCAGCGACCGCGTGCACCAGGCCGCGAGGGACATGGACGCGAGCTACTTCCCCCTCTACGGCGGGAGCCGGCTGGACGTCACCGTGCAGGAAGGGGCCGACCCGCTGCAGGACGCCCAGCTGAAGGTGGCCAACAGCGACGGCATCTACTACCGGCCGGCCACCGCGCCGGGCGAGTACCACCTGTCCGTCGACCAGGGCACGTGGAGCGTGAGCCTCGTCAACGGCGACGGCGAGGTGGTGGCCGCGCAGCGCGGGATCGTGGTGGGCGACGACCCGGTCGCCGTCGACCTCCTCCCGGTCCGCACGGCCACCCTCACCGTGGACGTGACCCCGCCGGAGGGGGAGCCGGGCGGCGGGGTGACCGTCGCGGTGACCGGAGCCGATGGGAAGCAGCTGGCCTCGGCGGACCTGCCGGCGGGCCAGACGAGCGTCGCGCTGCCCGCGCTGCCGTCGCACGAGACGGTCACGGTGACCGCCACCCTCGACGACCCGCACCGGCTGCTGCGGCTGCACGAGAGCACCACCACCACGCTCGCCGCCGGCGCGAACACCGTGACCCTGGCGCAGCACGCGCTGGCCCGTGGGCGCGTGGAGGCTTCCGTGGTGCACGGGTCGACCGCGGCCGCCGGGGCGTCGGTCACCGTGACCCAGACCGTGGACGGGCGGTCGTGGCCGTGGACCGGCACCACCGACGCGGACGGCCACGCGAGCCTCGAGGTCCTGGCCGGTGAGGCCCACGTCGCCGCCGTCATGCCCGACTACCTGACCGACGCCACCACCGTCGACGTCCCCGCGGACGGCTCCGCCGCCGCTGCCCTGAGCCTGCAGCGGATCCCGGGCTACCGCGTGAGCGTCCACCTGTTCACCCAGAACGCCGGCGGCGCCGAGGTCGAGCAGGTGCTCGACTGGACCACCGCGATCCACTTCCGCGCCCGGCTCACCGCCCCCGGCTGGAGCCGGAGCGGCAACGGGGTCCTCCCGCTGAACCAGGTGGACGCCACCCAGGGCGGCGAGATCAGCTTCTGCGCGGACGGTCAGGAGGGCGGCCTCTCCGCGGCCTGCGACACGCAGCAGCTGGGCACCGACCCGCAGATCGACCTGTCCGTGCACCTCGTGCAAGGCGGCCGGTACGTCGGGCACCTCGTGCAGGCCGACGGCTCGGACTCGACCGGCAGCTGGAGCGCTCACGTCGTCCAGGTGGACGGCGACGGCCGCTGGTCCGCCCGGCAGTCCGGCGTCGGGAGCGACCTGAGCGTGCGGGTGCCGGCCGCCGGTACCTACGAGGTGTCCGTCGACGCCGCGGGCGCGAGCGGCTCGCTGCACTCGGCCCCCTACTCCGCCACCGTCCAGGCCGGCGACGTGACCGACCTCGGCGACCTGGTCCTGCGGCCGGGCTCCCAGCCGCTCGGCGCGGCCCTGACCGCGCAGCCGGACCCGGCGCTCCCCGGCCAGCTGGTGCAGGAGCGCGCGGCCTTCACCAACACCACCGGCGCGACCCTCGGCGGCGCGGTCCTGGACGTCGGGCTGCCGCCCGGCGCGGTCCTCGAGCCGGGCAGCGTCACCGTGGACGGGCAGCCGCGCGCGGTCGGGGCGCCCGCGGACGGCGCGGTGGCCGTCCCCGTCGGCGACGTGCCGGCCGGACGACAGGTGGTCGTCCGCCTGGCCGTCACCCTGGCCGACGACGTGGCCGCCGGGGCGCTCACCGCACCGGTGCGCCTCCGCCACGACACCGCCGACCCGGTGGCGCTCGGCTACCTGGTCGTCCAGGTGGAGGGCGTCACCGTGGCTGCTCCGGCCACCGTGACCGAGCGCTCGGTCCGGGTGGGCGGCAGCGCTCCCGCCGGCGCCGCCGTCACGGTGATCGACGACGACCGCGTGGCGGGCGAGGCGACCGCGGGTCCCGGCGGCCGGTGGACCGCCACCATCAGCCTGGACGAGGGCGTCCCGGCGTTCCCGCACACCATCACGGCGTCGGCGCTGGTGCAGGGTCAGACCCTGCGGTCGGCGCCGCTCGGGGTGACGTACGACCCCGGCTTCGTGGTGCCGCTGTCCGCCACCGTGCAGCAGGGCGACCGCACGGTCTCGTTCGACCCGGGCGCCGGAGTCTCGGCGTTCACCATGGTCTACCGGTCCGAGCCGGTGAAGGTGACCTACACCTTCGCCGACGCCTCGCGGGTGCAGGACCTGGTCTTCCGGGTGGGCAGCCAGAGCGCCGAGGCCACCTGCTCGGCCACCGTGTGCACCGCCTCGGTGCCCAGCAGCTTCGGCAGCGTCGGCCCGATCTACGCCGACTACCGCGTCGTCCCGGCCCGCGTCGCCTCCGCCGCGGACATCCCCGACATCACCCCCGACGGTGCGCGGGCGGCCCTGCCCGACCTGTGGAGCGACCTGGAGTTCGACGGTGTCACCGGCACCGAGGCCGCCCACACGATCACCGGCCACTTCGCCGCCTCCGGCGGCTCCTACCAAGCGTCGGTGACCACCGGGGACGCCCAGTCCTACGCGCCCACCGAGGCCGACGACGCCCGGATCGCCGCCACCGGCGTCCCGTTCTACGACCTCGACCTGCAGCTGGTGAGCGAGAGCGACAGCGGGCTGGAGCTGCGGGCCCACGCCCTCGTGCCGGTCGACTGGACCGGTTCGCCGCAGGCCGGCGTGGCGCCGCTGGCCGCTCCCCTGGCGCGCCGGCAGCTGATAGCCCTCGGCATCCCGACCGTCCTGGTCAAGGCGCTGGACATCAACTTCAAGGTGCAGGACGTCGCGGGCGCGGCGAAGACGCTCGCGGAGGCGGAATCCTTCCGCACGCTGGACAAGCTGCGCGCCCAGGTGGAGGCCTCCGGCTGCACCGGGGACCTCCTGGACCAGCTCAACGGCCGCCTCGACGAGGCCGAGACGGACGTGAAGGTCTACACCGGGTTCGGCTTCGCCTTCACCGCCCTCGGCCTGAGCACGGGGATGGGCGAGGCGCTCGCCCTGGAGGGCGTCGTCGCGCTCGGGGCCGACACGGCGCTGGGCAAGACCTACGACCTGCTGGTCGGCCAGTACGTCAAGGACACCGTGGCCGACGCCACGTCCTACGTGAAGACGTACACCGCCCACTGCGTGCCCGGGTTCCCGGTGCGTCCGCTGCCGGACAAGCTGGTGGCCGACCCCACCTACATCTTCGACCCGAGCGGCTTCGTCTACGAGGGCGACCCGTCGCACCGGCTGGCCGGGGTGACCGCCACGCTGCTCACCGCGCCGTCGGCCGACGGCCCGTGGACCGAGTGGGACGCCGCCGCGTTCGGCCAGACCAACCCGCAGACCACCGACGCCGAGGGCGCCTACGGCTGGGACGTGCCCAAGGGCTGGTGGAAGGTCCGCTTCGACAAGGACGGCTACCGCACCACCTACAGCGAGGCGCTGCAGGTGCTGCCCGAGCACACCGACGTGAACGTGGCGATGGTGCGCACGGGCTCGCCGCAGCCGCCGACGCCACCGACGCCACCCTCCCTGCCTCCGGTGCTGCGGCTGTGGGGGAAGGACCGGGTGGCGACGGCCGTCGCCGTGTCCCAGCACGCCTTCCCGGCGGCCGGCTCGGCGAGGGCCGTGGTGCTCGCCCGCTCCGACGCCTTCGCCGACGCCATGGCCGGTGTCCCGCTGGCGGCGGCCGAGCACGGCCCGCTCCTGCTCACGGCACCCGGCCGCCTCGACCCGGCGACGCGGGCGGAGATCCTGCGCGTGCTCCCGCGCGGCCGGACGGTCTACCTGCTCGGAGGACCGGCCAGCCTGTCACCGGCGCTGGCCGCGGCCGTGGAGCAGCTCGGCTACCGCACGGTCCGGCTCGGGGGCGCGGACCGCTACGCCACCGCGGTGGCCGTGGCCCGCGCCCTGGGCGACCCGGGCGTGGTGATGGAGGTCAGCGGCCTGGACTTCGCCGACGGCCTGTCCGCCGGCCCGGTGGCGGTGTCCCGGCACGGGGTCATCCTCCTGACCCGCGGGGGCACCACCCCGGCCGCGACGGCTGCCTACCTGGCCGCGCACCCGGGTGTCCCACGGGTCGCCCTCGGGCCGTCGGCCGCGGCCGATCCCACGGCCACCGCGGTGGTCGGCAGCGACCGGGTGCAGACCTCGGTGCTGCTGGCCCGGCGGTTCTTCCCCACCACCAGCCGGGTCGGGCTGGCGAGCGGCCGGGCCTTCCCCGACGCCCTGGTGGGCGGGACGGCCCTCGGCCCGCTCGGCCCGGTCCTGCTGCTGCCGGCCGGTGCCCCGCCGACCGCCCTCGTCGACTACGTGCGGCAGGCCGGGGCGAGCGACCTGCTCGCCTTCGGCGGGCCCGCTGTCGTCAGCGACAGCACCCTGGGGAGGCTCGGCCGGCTGCCCCGGGGCTGAGCAGGGCGGGAGCCCGTGCCGCTCGGGGCACGCCTGTCCGGTGCGTGCACGAGCCGGTACCGTGCGCCCACGGGCGGGCCGCGGGGGCCGGCCGGACGCCGGGGGGCGGTAGGGATGCACGCCGAGGCAGCAGCCGACGGCGGCGGGGGACAGCTGCGCGCGGACCCCGCCGCGCTGCGCGACGCGGCCGCGCGGTGCAGGGCGGTGGCCGAGGACCTCGCGGGTCAGGCCGGGCGCGTGACGGGGTCGGTGCCCGACGTCGGCAGCGCGCCGCTGCACGACGTCGCCGCGCAGCTCACCGCCAGGGTCACCCGCCTGCTGGCAGCCGTCGCCGACGGCGTCGACGGCATCGGGGACGGCCTCGCCGACGCGGCCGAGCGCTACGCCGCGGCCGACCGGAGCGCCGTCCCCGCACCGTCCCACCAGCCGTTCGTCGGCCCGCTGCCGCCGGGCGGGACCCGGTGACGGGCACCCCCTGGGTCGGGCTGGACCCCCTCCACGGCCTGACCCCGCCGGTGGGCGATCCGGACTCGGCGCAGGAGACGGCCCGCCGGTACGCCGCCGCCGGGCAGGAGGCGGGGCGTCAGGCCGGAGCGCTGCGCGTCCTCGGCGGCGCCCTCGCCCGGGAGTGGCAGGGACCCGCGGCGGACGCGGCGCTCACCGCCCTCGGGCACCTGGCCGGCCAGCTCGCCAGGACTGCCGGCGGCGCCGAGCGGGCGGCCGCCGCCTGGACCGCCCTGGCCCGGGCGACGCGCTCGGCGCAGGGCGAGTGGGCGGCGGCGCGCGCCCTCGCCGACACGGCGCTGGCCGAGGAGTCCGCCCGGCAGACCCTGTCCCCGGCCGGCGCCGACGCCGTGCCCTCGGTCGGACCTCCCGCCCCGCCCCAGCCGTCCCCCCTGCGCGCGGCCGCCCGGGCCCGGGCCCGCGCCGCCCTCGGCGACCTCGAGCGGGCCGAGCGCACCTCGACCGCCGCGCTGCGGTCCGTGCTCGACGAGCTGCCCGACCCGGACGCGGTCGTCCACCTGCTGCAGTCGGCCAAGGCCTGGAGCGGCTACGCGCTCACCGCGCTCGGCTCGGCCGCCGGAGGGGTGCGCAGCTGGCAGCAGGGCCTGGACCGGCACGCCGCGGTGGCGCGGGAGGAGTGGACCCGGGCCCGGGTGGCCTGGCGGGCCGACGGCGGCGCCGCCAGCCGCGCCGCCTTCGAGGACGCCCGCGCGGCCGGTCGCGCGGCGCGGGCCCTGGCCGGCAGCCACGCGCAGACGGTGGTCGGCAACGACCTGGTGCAGACGGCGGGGGCGCTGTCCGGCGCCGCGAAGAAGGTGATGCCGGCCGCCGGCTTCGCCCTGGACCTGGCGGCCGGCGACGACGGGTGGCACGCCGGCGCCAAGACCGTGCTGGGCTACGGCGTCGGGCGGGCCGTCGGCGTGGGCATGGCCGGGCTGATCACCGAGGGGACGGCCGCCGCGGCGCCGTGGCTGGCCGCGTCGGTGGCGGTGCCGGTGGTGGGCGAGGTCGCGGTGGTGGCCGTGGTCGGCTTCACCGCCGCGGTCGTAGCCCAGCAGCTGCTGGCCGACACCGAGGTCGGCCAGGCCGTCACCGACGCCGTCGCCGCGGCGTGGGGCTGGGTGACCGGGTGAGGCGGCGCAGGCCGGTGAGGCACCGGTTCGTCGCCGTGCCGGTCGGTCGGCCGGCCGCCCGCGGGCCGGTGCGCTCGCCGGGGTGGGCGTGAGCCGGGCGAGCCGTCGGCAGCTCGCGCTGCGGCGGGCGGCAGCCGGCGCGGAGACCCCGCGCGACCGTGTCCTGCGCGGCGCGCGGCTGCTCGCCGGCGCGGCCGCCCTGCTCGCGCTCGGCCTCGGCGTCGTCGTGGTCGTCCGCACCGCGACCGCCGGCAGCGACGCCGACCCGCGCCTGGTGTGGGGCCTGTTCAGCGGGGTGTCCGCGGCCACCGCGGCGGGCTGCCTCTCCCTCGTCCGGCGCTGGTCCCGGGCCGCCCGCGCCGGCCTGCCGGCAGGCACCCGCGGGGCCGGCGTCCTGGGCCTGGCCGGCCCGCTCGGCGCCGGCGCCGGCGTGCTCCTGGCGCCGGTCCTGCCCCCGCTCGCGCTGGCCCTTCTGCTGGCCGTCGGGCTGGGCGTCGTCCTGGTCTGCGCCGGCTGGTGCGCCTGGCTCGGCTCCCTGAGCATCCGCCACCGTCACCGCCTGCCGGTCCGACGTCGGGAGCCTGCCCGTGCCGACCGCTGACCCGGCCGCCGTGCTCCTGTGCTGCCCGGCCGTCCTGGACCCCGGCGGAGCGGTCCGGCTGCCGGTGGCTCTGGCCCCGGACGGCCGGCGAGCGGTCCTCGCCTACACCGGCCTGGACGCCCTGCTCGCCGGCTGCGGCGAGCAGGCCGGCTGGGTGCGGCTGACCGCTCTGGACCTCCAGCAGCTCATCGGGACCAGCGACGAGGTCGACACCGTCTGGCTCGACCCGGCCGGCCCGGTGGTGGGCCGCCAGGGAGCGCCGGCCGGGCAGCCGGTGCGGACGGACGTGCCCGCGCCGGGTCCGCACCGGTAGCGTGCAGGCCCCAGCTCCTCCCGCCGGCAGCGGCCGGTCGAGGGTCTGGCCAGGAGGGCTCGCCTAGTGGCCGATGGCGGCGGTCTTGAAAACCGCTAGGGCGTAACCACCCGTCCTCGTGGGTTCGAATCCCACGCCCTCCGCCACCGAACCTCCCGCACCGCCCTTCCTGCCCTCTCGTGCCGGTCTCGTGCCTATCCCGCGCCGGTCCGGGCGGTCACGTCCGAAGCCGGGCGATTCAGCGCAAGCTGTGACCTACGTCACGGAGAGTTCTGCTCAAGCAGGGGATCGGGAGGGCCGATGCTGCCCTGGTCCCTGCCCAACCGGCGCGGGGGTGGTCCGCGGCACGCCGAATCCTGCCGCCGCCGGACCCGGACCCAGCCGACGCGACGGGGCAGGAGCGGGGGACCGCAGAGCACGCCGGGACGCCCGGCTCGTCACGACGAGCAGGCGCCCCTCGGGGTGAAGCCGCGCGAGCGGCCGGGCAGCTGGCGCCCGAACCCGACAGCGGCACGCTCCGCAGGCGCGCCGGAAGGCACCAGCCGATGCACCTCCCCCTGCTGTCCCACCCGCTCGCGGTCCCGCGCCGCGCCCTGCGCCGCGCCGCCGTCACCGCCACCGCCGCGGCCCTCGCGCTCGGGGGCCTGGCCGCCGCCGGCCCCGCCGCGACCGCGGCCACCGCTCCCCCGCCCAAGACCTTCACCGCCCCGATCGAGTCCTGGCCCACCCCCTGGACCAGCGAGAAGGGCTGCGACAGCACCGTCAAGCCCGGCCCGAAGAGGCTCAGCGACCTGATCGCCGGCACCTGGGGCACCTTCGGCGGCTTCGGCACCGACCGCACCTGCCACGCCACCAGCGAGGACGGCCACGACGACTACCGCGCCGTGGACTGGATGGCGACGTCGAAGAACAGCACCCAGAAGGCCGCCGCGGAGTCCTTCATCGCCTGGCTGACCGCGAAGGACGCGCAGGGCGACCCGGCGGCGATGGCCCGCCGGCTCGGCGTCATGTACGTCATCTGGAACAACCGGATGTGGCGCTCCTACGCGCACAACGGCAACCCGGCCGGCTCGTGGGAGACCTACCTCTCCTGCGGCAGCAGCAGCTGGGCGACCTCGACGTACGACACCACCTGCCACCGCAACCACGTGCACGTGTCCCTCACCCCCGACGGCGCCTGGGCGCGGACCTCGTACTGGACGACGTCGACCACGCTGAGCAGCGGCACCCCGACCGGGCCGCGCAACGCCTGCGCGACTGTGACCGGCGGCACCCTCTGCCGGCACTGGGGCGCGGACCGGATCGAGACCTCGATCGCGGCCTCGCAGGACGCCTTCCCGGCCGCGGACAGCGCCCAGGTGGCGGTGCTGGCCGGGTCCACCGCCTGGGCCGACGCCCTGTCCGGCACCCCGCTGGCCCGCGCCCAGGGCGGCCCGGTGCTGCTCACCGCGACCGGCGCCCTGGACTCCCGGGTGAGGACCGAGCTGCAGCGCATCCTCGCGCCGGGCGCCACCGTCTACCTGCTCGGCGGCACCGCCGCCCTCTCGACGGCGGTGCAGGACGCGGGCCTCGACCCCCGGCCGCTGGCCGGCAGCGACCGCTACGCCACCGCGCTGCTGGTGGCCGCCCAGGTGGGCTCGGTCGACCGGATCGGCCTGGCCACCGGCACGGGCTTCGCCGACGCCCTGAGCGCGGGCAACGCCATGTCCAAGGGCTCCGGGCCGGACGCCGCCACGCACGGCGTCGTGCTCCTGACCAAGGGCAGCACCCTGCCGACCGCGGTGCGGAGCTACCTGGCCGCGCACCCCACCGCATCGGTCTACGCGGTCGGCGGCCAGGCGGCCCAGGCCGCGCAGGCAGCGGGTCAGAGGACGACGGCCACGCTGGTCGGCGCCGACCGGTACGCCACGGCG
Organism: Motilibacteraceae bacterium; assembly: GCA_051953655.1. Lineage (GTDB taxonomy): Bacteria > Actinomycetota > Actinomycetes > Motilibacterales > Motilibacteraceae > JBQCHF01. Next base: position 20,235 of record JBQCIO010000318.1, on the reverse strand, counting down.
GCCAAGGTCGCCGCCGCCTTCTACGGCGGCGGGTCGCCCGCGGCGGCCGGGCTGGTCAACGGCACGGTCTTCGCCGACGCGGTGGCCGGCGGCCTGCACGCCGCCCGCGCCGGCGCGCCGCTGCTGCTCACCGCGCCGACCGGGCTCTCGGCGAGCGCGGCCGGCTTCCTGTCCGCGCACGCCGCCGGCCTGTCCCGCCTGGAGGTCTACGGCGGCCCGAGCGTGCTGCCCGACACCGTGGCCAAGGCCGCCGCGGTGCAGATGGGCTAGCGCCGGGACCGACAGCTCGTCCGGCAGGGCTGGGGTCATCGGCAGCTCCGGCCCCGCGCCGGTGCCCGGCGGAGTGAGCAGCGCTCAGGGCACCGGCGCGGGCCGCAGCTCGTCCACCCCGGCGAGCAGCCCCCGCAGCAGGACGTCGACGTCCGGGACCGAGTCGCGGTCGGCGGTGACGCCGAAGGCCAGCGCGTCGGCGTAGGAGGTGACGGCGACGCCGGTCCGCAGCCGGTCGGCGATCGGCACGTAGGGGTAGGTGGCCAGCATCCGCCGGCCGCAGGCCCACAGCACCTGGCGCGGCCCGGGCACGTTGGTCGTCACCGTCGTGAGGTTGCGGTGCGGCACCCGGAAGGCCAGGTGCAGCGCGGAGGCCAGCACCGGCGCGGCCACCCAGCCGGCGGCCGTGGTGAGGGCCTCCCCGGCCTCGGCCTCGGCGGTGCCCTTGAGCCGGCGCATCCGGACGACGACCTCGGCGTAGCGCTCGACCGGGTCGGCCACCTCCACCGGGAGGTCGGCGAGGATGGCGCTCACCCGGTTGTCCAGCCGCCCGCGCTGGTCGGCGTGGCGGACCGACACCGGGACCAGCGAGCGCACCGAGCCGCGGCGCGGCGGTTCGTGCCGGCTCAGCAGCAGCGCACGGAAGCCGCCGGTCACCAGGGCCAGCACGACGTCGTTGATCGTCCCCCCGTGCAGCGCCCGAACCGCCCGCACGTCCGTCAGCCCCACGCTGCCCCAGCGGAACCGGCGGTGCGGGCCCAGCGGACCGACCAGCGAGGAGGCCGGCACCGGCCGCAGGTTGGCGGCGTAGCCGGCCAGGCCGCGGGCGGTGGTCAGCGCCAGGGACCCGGCGCGCAGCGGCGAGGACACCGCGGAGCGCAGCGGTCCGGCCGCCAGCAGCCCGAGGCCCCGCTCGCGCAGCGCGGCGCCGACCAGCTCCACCGGCCCCGGCGGGTCGGCGGGCCGCCAGCCGACGACCTCGAGGGCCGCGGCGGCCGGCTCCGGCGAGGTGTCCAGCACCCGCGACAGCAGGTCGGTGCCGGCGATGCCGTCGACCATGCTGTGGTGCACCTTGCTCACCAGGGCCCAGCGGTCCTCGGCGAGGCCCTCGACCACCCACGCCTCCCACAGCGGCTTGCCGCGGTCCAGCTGCTGCGACATGAGGCGTCCGACGAGCCGTCGGAGCTCGACCTCCCCGCCGGGGTGGGCCAGCGCCGTGCGCCGCAGGTGGTAGTCCAGGTCGAAGTGCGGGTCGTCCACCCACACCGGCCGGCCCAGGTCGAGCGGGACCGGGACGACACGCTGGCGGTACCGGGGGACCAGCGGCAGCTTGCGGGTGAAGAGCGCGACGAGCTCGTCGTGGTCCGGCGGCGGCCCCTCGAACACGCTCAGGCTCGCGATGTGCAGGGAGGTGTGCCGGTCCTCGAGGTGGAGGAAGCCCTCGTCGAGCGGACTCATGCGGTCCACGGCTCCATCCCGCCCCATCCCCGGCCTGCCGGTCGAGAGGAGAAGGTCCCCGCGTGCCCAGACCCGCGTGCCCAGACCCGGCGGGGCCGGCCGGACGATCCGTCCTCACCCTGCGTGCACGGTCGGGGCCGGACCGGGGCACCATGACGGCGTGACCACGGGGACGGGCCGCTCGGTCAGCGCCGGCTCCGGCGAGGGGGCCGCCGGCGGCCATGGCGCGCCCCGCGGCACGCCCGCTCCCGACGCCCGCCCGCTGCGGCGGGTGCTGCTGCGCGTGCTCGCGGTCCAGGTGGCCCTGGTGGCGGCCGTCGGCCTGCTCGGGACGGCCGCGCTGGTGGCGGTCCGCACCGGCGTGGACCACGTCTCCGGCACCCTCACGCCGGCCTCGGCCGCCGAGGCGCGCGGTCGCGAGGCGATGATCGACATGGAGACGGGCCTGCGCGGCTACCTCCTCACCGGCGACCGGACGTTCCTCGCCCCCTACACCGCCGGTCGCGACTCCTACGCCCGGGCCCAGCAGCAGCTCACCGCCCTGCCCCTGGACCGGCGGCTCTCCGCGCTGGTCGTCGCGTCCGCGCAGGCCGCCGGGCGGTGGCAGCAGGACTTCGCCCAGCCGGCCCTGGAGCACGCGACGGACCTGCCCGGCACAGAGGCCGGCGGCAGGACCGACGCCGCGCAGCAGGCCCGCGGCAAGGCCGAGTTCGACGCCTTCCGGGCCGCGAGCGACGACGTGCAGCGGGCGGTGGACAGCGAGCGCGCCCGGGCGCGGGACCGGCTCGGGCTCCTGATGTCCGCCGGGCTGGCCGCGGTGGTGCTGGCCGTCGTGCTCGCGCTGCTGGCCGCGCTGCGCTCGGCGTCCCGGGTGGAGCGCTCCTTCGTCGGCCCGCTCGAGGCGGTGCGCGGCCAGCTGGCCCGGCTGCGTGACGGCGCCCCGGGCCAGCCGCTCCCCGCCCGGGGCCCGGACGAGCTGGCGGACCTCACCGCGTCCTACAACGCCCTGGCCCGGGAGAGCGAGCGGCGGCGTTCGGCCCGGGAGGAGGAGCGCCGGCTGCGGGAGGCGAGCCAGCGCGTGGTGCGGCGGGTGCGCCGCCACCTCGAGCTCGCCGCCGTCGCCCGGCAGGCGGTGCAGGCGCTCGGTGAGGAGCTGGGCCTGGCCTCGGTGGGGCTGGTCCTGCTGCCCGCTCCCGGACAGGCGCCCGACCTGCCCTCGGGCCAGGAGACCGGTCAGCCATCCGGGCTGCTCGTCGCACGGTGGCCGGAGGACGGCAGCGGGCCGTCCGCGGGCGGCTCGTCGGCCGTCGGGGAGCCGCCGCTGGAGCTGCCGGCCCCGGAGGTGCTCGCCGACGCCCTCGAGCGCGGCGAGCCGCTCGCGCCGGCGGGGTCCGACCCGCTGCTGCGGCTGCCGGTGGGAGCGGGGGGCCGCCCGCTCGGCCTGCTCGCCCTGCGCCGCGGTCCGGACGCCGGCGGCTGGCCGCTCCAGGAGGTGCTCACCGTCCAGCTCGTCGCCCAGGAGCTGGGCCGCGGTGTCGAGCACGCCCGGCTCTACCGCGCCCAGCAGGACCTGGCCGAGCGGCTGACCGAGCTGGACCGGGCCCGGACCGACTTCGTCGCCACCGTCGGCCACGAGCTGCGCAACCCCCTGTTCGCGGTCTCCGGCTACGCCCAGCTGCTCGCCACGACCGACCTGGACGAGCAGCAGCGCGAGTGGCTCGCCGTGATGGGCCGCGGGCTCGACCAGGCCAGCGCCCTGCTGGACGACCTGCGCGACTACAGCCGGGGTGCGCCGGAGGGGCCCGTCCACGACCTCGACCTCGACCTCGCCGGCGTCGTCGACGACGCGGTCGACGCCGTGCACGCCCAGGCGCTCACCCGCGGGCTGAGGCTGGTCCGCCACCCGGGCACGGGGCCGGTCCCGGTGCGCGGGGACCGCGGCCAGCTCGAACGGGCCGTGGTCAACCTCCTGAGCAACGCGGTGAAGTACACGCCGGCCGGCGGGCGGGTCGACGTGCGCTGCCTCGAGGACGCCTCCGGCTGCCACGTGCTCGTGGAGGACACCGGCATCGGCATCCCGGCCGGGGACCGGGACCAGCTGTTCACCCGCTTCTACCGTGCCGGCAACGCCCGCCGGCTGGGCAGCCCGGGCACCGGCCTCGGTCTGGTCGTGGTCAAGGCGGTGGCCGAGCGGCACGGCGGCGACGTCGCGCTGACCTCGCAGGAGGGCGTCGGCACCCGGGTGGTCCTCAGCCTCCCGCGCGCGGCCCGCTCCCGGGCCGCCGGCGCCTGACCCCTCCCCTCCCTCGCCGCCCCTCCCCCGATCCGGCGGGCGGTGGTCCGGGCTGTCATTACCCTTGGGTAGCAGCCGGCCCATCAGCAGCCGCACCAGCAGCCACAAACGCAGCCACTTGAGCACCGAGGACGAGGCAGGACCATGGAACGCCCCATCTTCGACGAGGAGCACGAGGCGTTCCGCGCCTCGGTGCGCGAGTTCGTCGACCGCTCCATCCGGCCGAACGCGGAGCGCTTCCGCGAGCAGCGGGCCATCGACCGCGAGGTGTGGAAGGAGGCCGGCAAGCAGGGCTTCCTGGGCATCTCGGTGCCCGAGGAGTACGGCGGCACCGGCAACACCGACTACCGCTTCAACGCGGTGCTCGGCGAGGAGCTGGCCCGGATGGGTGCGGCCTACTCCTCCAGCTTCGGCATCCACTTCGACGTCGTGGCGCCCTACCTGGTCGAGCTGACCACCGAGGAGCAGAAGCAGCGCTGGCTGCCCGGGTTCTGCTCCGGCGACATCGTCACGGCCATCGGCATGACCGAGCCCAGCGGCGGCAGCGACCTGGCCGCGCTCAAGACCACCGCCGTCCGCGACGGCGACAGCTGGGTCCTCAACGGCTCCAAGACCTTCATCACCAACGGCTACCACGCCGACCTGGTGGTGGTGGCTGCCCGGACCGACCCGGAGAAGGGCGCCAAGGGCATCAGCCTGTTCGGCGTCGAGACCGGCATGCCCGGCTTCGAGCGCGGCCGCAAGCTGGACAAGGTCGGCCAGCACGAGGGCGACACCGCCGAGCTGTTCTTCAACGACGTGCGGGTGCCGGCGGAGAACCTCATCGGTCAGCAGGACCGCGGGTTCATCCACATGATGGAGATGCTCCCGCAGGAGCGGATCGGCTCGGCGGTCTCCAACATCGCCCACGCGGCGGCGGTGCTCGAGGAGACCCTCGACTACGTCAAGAGCCGCAAGGCGTTCGGCCAGCCGGTCGGCTCGTTCCAGGCCAACAAGCACCGCCTGGCCGAGCTGGTCACCAAGGTCGAGGTCACCCAGGCCTTCAACGACCAGCTGCTCCTGCTGCACAACGAGGGCCGGCTCTCCGCCGTCGACGCCGCCAAGGCCAAGTGGTGGAGCGCCGACGTGCAGGGCGAGGTCCTGGACGCCTGCGTGCAGCTGCACGGCGGCTACGGCTACATGCAGGAGTACCGCGTGGCCCGCGCCTGGATGGACGCCCGCGTCACCCGCATCTGGGCCGGCAGCAACGAGATCATGAAGGAGCTCATCGGCCGCTCGCTCGGCCTGTGACCCCCTCCCGGTGACCCCCTGCCGGTGACCTGCCGGTGACCTGTCGCCCGCGGCGGTCGGCGCCGGATCGTCCTGCCGGGCTCAGCCGGTGGACCGGTCGGCGCCGCCCGCCGCCCGGTCCGCCGTGCCCGGCCCGAGCCGGCCGTCCTCCAGCGCCACCCGGTAGAGCTCGGTCTTGGTGCGCGCCGGGCGCCCGGCCGCGGCGTACTTCGCCCGCACGCGGTCCAGGTAGCCCTTGGCGGTGTCGTAGCGCACGCCCAGCCGGCGGGCCACGGCGGCCAGCTTGAGGCCGGTGACGTAGAGGACGAGCGTGCGCTCCTCCTGGGCGCTCAGCCCCGGCCGCCCGGGCAGCACCGGCACGAGCGCCGGGGCGGGGGCCGGAACCAGCAGGGTCCGGGCCGCGGCGGCGCGCAGCCGGGACCGGAGCACCTCGAGCGGCTCGTCCTGGCCGACCACGGACGTCGCCCCGGCCGAGCACGCGGCCGTGGGTCGCCCCGCGGCGAGCCCGGAGCCCATCGACACCACCGGCACCCCGGCCAGGGCCGCTCGCCGGAGGCACCCCTGCGCCCGCGACGTCCCGGAGGCACCGTCGTCGACGGCGAGGAGCAGCACGTCGGGGCGTGCGGCCAGGGCCGGACCGAGCGCGTCCGGGTCCGGCGCGCAGGTGCCGACGACGCGGAAGGCGGGCGGCACCAGGCTCGTCGCGAGGGCGTCGCGCAGCAGGCCGGGAGGCAGCGCCAGAGCGACGCGGCACCCGGCGACCGGACGGTCCTCCTCCACCGCCTGCCCCACCGTCTCGCCCTCCCTGGCCGGTCCCCGGCGTCCCCGGCATCCTCGGCGGACGCCGCCGTCGGTGCGTCGACGCCGGTCCGTCACGCCGGGCACCCCTCGTCCGGCGCCCTGTCCCCCGAGGCCCCCTGCACAGGGCGTCGTCGCGACCGCCGGCCCCGGCCGCCCCCTCGTGTCGGCCGGGGCCCCAGCGGCTCGCGGCACAGGTCTACGGGCACCGACCACGCTCTGTCCCCGTCCGCGGCAATGCCCGGACAAGTCCGCACACCCTCCGGACGCCGTACGGCTCGGGCAGAGCAGGGCGAATCACCGCGAGCCGGCGCCTCGGGCCCCAGTCGAGATCACGCTGCGCTACCGCCGGGCACCCGGAACGTGACCCGCGGCGCGTCGGGGCCACGTAGGGTGCGCCGTGCACCGGCGAGGTCCGGGCACGGCTCGGGGGAGCAGCACGGCGGGGTCGCGGTGGTCCGCGCACCCCGCGTTCGAGGTCGGCCCGCGGCCGGCCGGCAGGCGCAGGAGGGGGCGCATGCTTCAGCCGGGTTCCACGCTGCCCACGGCCGTCGAGACCCGCGAGGGGTTCGCCGCGGCCCTCACCGCCCTGCGCGAGCGGGCCGGGCTCAGCGGGCGCGAGGCGGGCCGGGCCAGCGGCCTGCCGCTGGGCACGGTGAGCGGCTGGTTCAGCGGACGGCACGTGCCGCCGCCCAGCGCCCGGGACCAGCTGGTCGCCCTGCTGCGCGCCTGCGGAGTCCAGGACGAGGAGCAGCTCGCCTCGTGGGTCGACGCCGCGAGCCGGGTCCGCCGCGCCCCGGGCCGCCGCGCGGCGGCCGCCCCGGTCCCCTACCGCGGGCTCGCCGGCTACCAGGCCGACGACGCGGACTGGTTCGTCGGACGGGAGGCGCTCACCGAGGCCCTGGTCGCCCTCGCCACCCGCGAGCTCCCGGACGGCGTGCCGGTGGTCGTCATCGGCCCCTCCGGGTCGGGCAAGTCCTCCCTGCTGCGCGCCGGGCTGGTCCCCGCCCTGGCGCCGACGCACCGGGTCGCCGTGTGCTCCCCGGGCCGCCACCCGATGGCGTCCCTGGCCTCCGCCCTGGATCGACTGGATCGGCTGGAGCGACTGGAGCGACTCGAGCGACTGGAGCGACTCGAGCGGCCGACCCCGGACGACGAGCAGCCCCCGGTCCGGCGCCCGGCGCTGCTGGTCGTGGACCAGCTCGAGGAGGTCTTCACCCTCGCCGACGAGGAGGAGCGGCACGAGGCCCTGCTCCTGCTGGCCCGGCTCGCCGAGGGCGGGGCCGCCGACGGGCTCGCCGACGGAGCCGGGACCGGGACGGACGAGGCCGACCTCGCCGGGCCGCCGTCGGACCTGCCCGCCGACCCGGCCGCCGACCCGGCCGCCGAGACCCTGCGCCGGCCCGTCGGCCCGGTCCGGGTCGTGCTCGGCGTCCGGTCGGACTTCTCCTCGCACTGCATGCGCGACCCGCTGCTGGCCGCGGCGCTCCAGCGGGCCCAGCTGGTCGTCCCGCCGATGGGCGAGACCGAGCTGCGCCGCGCCGTGCTCGAGCCGGCGCGCCGGGCGGGGGTCGACGTCGAGGACGGGCTGGTCGACCTGCTGCTGAGCGACCTGCGCCCCTCGCGCGCCACGTCCGGCTCCCCGGCCGACGCCAGCGTCCTCCCGCTGTTCTCCCACGCGCTGCTGGCCACCTGGGAGCACGCGCAGGGCGCCGTGCTGCGGGTGGCCGACTACCGGGCCGTCGGCGGGGTGGCCGGCGCCGTGGCACGCACCGCCGAGGAGGCGCTGGACCCGCTCGACCTCGCCGGGATCGACCTCGCCCGCCGGCTGCTGCTTCGCCTGGTCCACCTGGTCGACGGCGAGCCGGTGGCCCGCCGCCGCCAGCTGCTCGCCGAGCTGCTGCCGGCCGGCCCGGACGACCCGGACCACGCGCCGGCGGCCGACGTCGTCGAGCGGTTCGTCGCCGCCCGGCTGCTCTCCCGCGACGAGGACGGGGTGGCGCTCGCGCACGAGGCGCTGCTGTGGGCGTGGCCACGGCTGGCCCGCTGGATCGAGGACGGCGCCGAGGACCTGCGCCGAGCCCGGCGGCTCGCCGACGCCGCCGCCACCTGGGCCGAGGAGGGCCGCGACCCCTCGGCGCTGCCGCGCGGCGCCGTCCTGGAGTCGGCCCTGGCCTGGGCCGGCCCCGAGCCGCGCACGCACGTGCCCCCGCTGGAGCGGGAGTTCCTCGCCGCGGCGGAGGCGCGCGCGGCCGCCGAGCGGGCCGCCGGCCTGCGCGGCAGCCGGCGGCTGCGCCGACTGGTGGCCGCGCTCGCCGTCCTGCTGGTGGCCACCAGCGGCCTCACCGCGCTCTCCTTCCGGCAGACCCGGCTGGCCGCCCACCAGCGCGACCTCGCCATGTCCCGCCAGGTGGCCGCGGCCACCGCGCGGCTGCGGCGGGCCGACCTGGAGTCGGCGCGCCAGCTGTCCCTGGCCGCGGTGGCGGCCAGCGACACCCGGGAGGCGCGCTCGGCGGTGCTGAGCCTGAGCGCGCTGCCCTCCCTCACCCGGATGCAGGGCAGCTCGGCGCTGCTGCAGGCGGTCTCGCTGAGCGCCGACGGGAGCCGGGCCGTCGTCGCCGGCGCGCAGGGCTACCTCGCCGTGTGGGACCTCTCCGGCGTCCGGGGCCGGCAGGGGGTGCCGCGGCTGCTGGCCAGGGTGGACGGCGGCGGGTCCACGCTGTTCGCCGCCGCGCTCAGCCCCGACGGCCGGACCGTGGTCGCCCAGGGAGCCGCCGGTTCGGGCGGGGTGTGGGACCTGGCCGACCCACGGCACCCGGTGCCGGCTCCGGCCGCCCTCGCGGACGGCAGCACCACCTACGCCCTCGCCTTCTCCCCCGACGGCGGCACCCTGGCCCAGGCGACCGCGGCCGGCCGGCTGCGGATCTTCGACGCGCACCGCCTCACCGGTCCGACCGCCGTGCTCGACGTCGGCAGCCCGCTGCACGCCGTCGCGTTCTCCCCGGACGGGACCCTGCTGGCCGCGGCGGCGGAGGACGGCAGCGTCGTCCTGTGGGACGTGCGGGCGGGCCGGCAGGCGGGACGCACGACGGTCGGCGCCATCGCCTACTCCGTGGCCTTCTCCCCCGACGGGCGGCGGCTGGCCGTGGGCAGCGGCGACCAGAAGGTGCACCTGCTCGACGTCGCCGACCCCACCCGCCCCCGGCCCGACGGCGACCCGCTCGAGGGCGCCACCGGCTGGGTGAACGCGGTCGGCTTCTCCCCCGACGGGCGCACCCTGGCCGGCGGCGAGAGCAGCGGCAACGCCGTCGTCCTCTGGCAGCTCGCCGACCGGCGGGTCCTGGCCACGCTGCCGCACCCCGCCGCGGTCACGGCGCTGGCCTACCGGCCCGACGGCACCCTGCTCACCGCCGGCAACGACGGGGAGCCGCGGCTCTGGCGGCTGCCCGGGCCGCTGGTGGGCACCCTCGGGGGCGGAGTGTTCAGCGTCGGCGAGGGAGGTGCCGGGGGGAGTTCAGGCGGCGCTGACGTGCTGCTGGCCGCCGCCTCCGACGGCGTCCGGCTCTGGCCGGCCGGCCCCGAGGGGGTGACCGGTCCCCCGCTCCTGCTGGCCCCTCCCAGCGGGGCGCCGCGCTCCTCGGGCACCGCGGCCCTGGCCCGCGACGGGCGGCTGCTCGCCCTCGGCGGGTCCGACGGCTCGGTCTACCTCTGGCGGCTGCGACCGGGCAGCCCGCAGCAGCCCCTCGTGCCGGACCCGGCCGCACCGGTGGTGCTGCAAGGACCCACCATGCTGGTCGAGTCGGTCGCCCTCAGCCCCGACGGCACCGTGCTGGCGGCCGGCGGCGACGACCACGAGGTGTGGCTGTGGGACGTCGCCGACCCCGCCGCCCCGCGGCCGCTCGGGCACGTTGTCGGCGCCGACAACTACGTCGAGACCCTGTCCTTCAGCCCGAACGGCCACCTGCTCGCCGTCGGCGGCGCCGACACCAAGGTGCGGCTGCTCGACGTCGCCGACCCCGCCCAACCGCGCCGGGTCGGGCCGGTGCTGTCCGGCCCCAGCAGCTACGTCTTCGGCCTGTCGGTCAGCCCCGACGGGCACTGGCTGGCGGTGGGCAGCGACGACCGGACGGTGCGCATCGCGGACGTGTCCGACCCGGCCGCCGCGCACTGGGTCGGTCAGCCGCTCACCGGCCCGGAGAGCTTCGTCTTCGGGGTCGCCTGGTCCCCGGACTCCACGGTGCTGGCCGCGGCCACCGGAGACGGCACCGCCTGGGTGTGGGACATGGCCGGCGGCCGCCCGACCCGGAACCGCGCGGTGCTCACCGAGCCCGACGGCGCCCTCTACAGCGTCGCGTTCACCCCGGACGGGCGCGGCCTGCTGACCGGCGGCGCCGACGCCCGGGTGCGCCACTGGTCCCTGGAGGTCGATGACGTGGCCCGCAGCGTCTGCACCCTGCGGGGCGGCCCGCTCCAGCCCGGCGAGTGGGACCGCGCCGTCCCCGACGTCCCCCACCGCGACCCGTGCACCGCGGTGCCGGGCTCCGCGACCGACGCCGCCTCCGACGGCCCGTAGGACGGCGCCGGCCCCGGTCGGAACGATCACGCCCCCGTGATCAGTTGTCGCCGCCCCCGCGGGATTCCACGGGGGCGGCGACCATACGGCGGGGGCGGTTCCCTACCGCGCGCGGGTCAGATCGAGCGGGTCACAGGAACTCGGTGCCCGGCAGCGGGTTCGGGTGCCGCCGCCCGAGCTGGCGCGACCGCTCCTGCTCGAGCTGGCGGGCCATGCCGTCGCGGACCTGCGCGAGCGCCACCTTCAGGTCGGGGTCGTCGCTGGTGGCGACCAGCCGTCCCCACCGCGGCGTCCGGCACTCGAGGGTGACCCGCTGCTCGCGGGTGTGCCGGCCCTTCACCGAGACGACGAGGTCGACCTGCTCGGGCTCGATCCCGCGCAGCCTGGCCTCCAGGCCGCCGAGCAGGTCCTGCAGAGCACGACGGTCGATCGGGCCGAACCCGCTGCCCAGACGCAGCCGCTGCTCGAGCGTGCCGGTGGTCACGTCCGATCCCTCCCTCGCCGGACCGGTCCACCGGGTGCTCTCGCGCCGCCCGTCTGGCCGGCCCCGTGACGTCATCGTCCCGTCCCGTCGCGTGCTCGCGCCCGGGCAGTAGGTCCCGCGGCGGCTAGGGTGATCGTGAGGCTGCGTCGGTGGAATTCGGCCGACATCGCCTCACGACCGCAGCGATGCGCGGGACCAGGGGGACGACATGGGTGAGCTCGACCTGCTCACGCTGGGGTCGGTCGACGTGGAGCCGGCGGTGCTGCAGGGGGACGGCATGGCGCTGGACGAGCTCCCGCTCGGCCCCGTCGAGGGCATCCACCCCGTCGACGACCGCACCCCGCCCGACGTGCGAGCGCTGCTCCCCGCCCGCGGCTGGCGGGTCGTGCACGAGGCCGCGCGCGGCGACGGCGGCAGCGACGTGGCGTTCGCCGCACCGGTCGACGGCGGCTGGGCCACGCTCCACCTCGCCCGGCGCCCCGACGGCCGCAGCATCCTCAGCGGCGACCCGGGGCCCGTCGTCCCCCGACCTGGTCGCCCGGCCCGGCGCGCCGGCCTCGCCCTGCGCTGGGACGCCGCCCGAGCGCTGACCACCCTCGCCGACCCGGCCGCGACCGCCACCGGACCCGCCAGCCGGCTCACCATCACCCTCACCAACGACTCCGACCGGCGGTGGGCAGCGGACCCGCGCGACAACGGGTTCGTCGTCGCCGGGCTGCTGGACGCGGACGGGGCGCGGATCGGCCAGGCGTACTTCTCCTTCGCCCCCCCTCCGGCACCCGCTCGGCGACCTCGGCCCCCACCAGTCCGTGGACCTGCCCGTGCACCTGGACGAGGGTGAGCTCGTCGTGCCGCCGGGCTCCTACCGGCTCGTCGCCTGGCTGCCCTCGCTCGACCTGCGCTCGGACGAGCTCGCGCTCACCCTCCCCCTTCCGGCCGGCTGAGCCGGCGCCCGGGTCAGCGCGCCGACGTCTCCTCCGGGGCCGCGGTCGGTTCCTCCCCCCGCTCCTGCCCGCGCAGCCGCAGGCCGAGCGCGCTGGAGGCGAGCAGCACGACGCCCGCCACCAGGACGACCACGGCGCGGCTCGTCTCGCCGCCGAGCAGGTCGTCGGTCACCTGGGCCGCCACCACGGTGGTGGTCAGCACCGCACCGGCCAGCAGCGGCCAGCAGCGGTCCGCGCGCAGGCGCACGTAGCCGGCGAACAGCAGGACGGCGAGCGCGGCGCCGATCCCGTGCGAGAGCCAGGGCTCCTCCCCGGCCGGCACCATGGCTCCGGCGAAGGCGATCCCGGTGGCCAGCGCCAGCCCCAGCACGCGCTCGCGCAGCACCCCGGTGAGGGTCAGCACGGCCCACACCGCGGCCACGGCGAGCAGGACGAGCGCGTAGGGCACGGGGGCGTCGACGACGCCCGCCTCGTCCAGCGCCGTCGCGGACGTGAGCGCGAAGGCCGCGAACAGCGCCGCGTGGCCGACCACCGCGGGGGCCACCGCGTAGGCGACCGCGAGCAGCGGAAGGGCGGCCAGTGCGGCCGGGAAGGGACTGGCCGGGTCCAGGGCCACGGCGACGGCGGCTCCCACGCCGAGGCCGGCGAGCGACCACAGCGCCGAGGCGAGGCGCCGGCGCACCGGCAGGCCGCCGGCGCGCAGCTCGGGCAGCAGGCGGGCGACGGGGAGCCGCGCGCTGGCCAGCACCGCGATCCCCGCCAGCACCAGCACGACCGCGATCCCGGCCAGCCAGGCGACCCGGGCGGCATGGGAGAGGTCGGGCCAGGCGCTGCCCAGGAACAGGCCGATCCCGGTGGCGACCAGGGCGCCGCCGGCGTAGCCGGCGACCTCGGCGAGCCGGGCGCGCAGCGGCGCGGGACCGGCGCCCGCGGCAGCCGGCGGCGGCTCCGCCGGGGTGGCGGCGAGGGCCGCCTCCACGGCCGCGGCGGCCAGCCGGGCCTGGTGCTCGGCCAGGACACCGTCCACGACGAGCCGTCGGAGAGCGGCCTCGATGCGGCGGTCGGGACCGTGCTCGACACCTGGCTGAGGCGGCTGCGCGGGGCCGAGACGATCGGCCGGCCCTGGTGCGGTGGTGCTCATGGCGACCTCCTACGGCATGCCCCGCCACGGCGAGTGCCGTCCCGACGCCATCGTGCAGCACGCGGAGCGACGCCGGGCGGGACCGACGTCCCGGCGCGCCGCAGCGGACCGACGCCGTCAGCCGCGGCCTGCCGGCGACTGGGGCGTGACCGGATACGCGCCGGCGCGGTCGGCGAGGTCCCACAGGCGCACGCCGCCGAGCAGCCCGGCGATGTTGGGCACGACCACCACGCCGGCCCGGGTCAGCTCGCCGGTGGCGTGGTCGCTCAGGTGCCGAGCGTTGCCGCCCCCGAGGTAGAGGTGGTCCCACCACAGGAACGGCTGCAGCGCTCCGACGGCTCGTAGGACCCGGCGGGACCAGCGCTCGTCGCCGAGCTGCTTGCGGGCGTGGTTCCCCAGCTGCTGGTCGTAGGTCTCCTTCTTGCGGAAGGGGAGCTGGGAGAGCTCGAGCTTGGGCAGCAGCCGGCCCTCGTCGAACTGGGCGAAGCCGAGACCGGTCCCCAGGGTGAGCACCACCTCGTAGCCGCGGCCGGTCACCACCGCCAGGCCCTGGACCTCGGCGTCGTTCACCGCGCGCACCGGCATGCCGAGCGCAACCGCCAGGGCACCCTGGACGTCGTACTCGGTCCAGGCCCGCACCAGGTCCGGTCGTCGCGGGGTGAACGGCCCTGCCTCGGTGACGAAGTGCGGGGTGGCGTGGACGACTCCGCGGCGCACCAGCCCGGGGAGGCCGACCGACGCCCGGTCGGCCGCGGGCAGGTCGCGCGCCAGCGCCACCACCGTCTCGACCAGCCGCTCCGGCGGGCAGGGGTAGGGGGTCGGCACGCGGACGCGGTCCGAGACCATGGCTCCGCCCACGTCGAGCACGCAGGCCTTGATCCCGCTGCCTCCGCAGTCCACCGCGAGCGTGCGGGGCGCGGCGCCCCGGTGCTCGCCGGCCTCCTCGGTCACGCCACGTACTCTCGCACGTCGCGGCAGCGGCTCAGCCGGCCAGCTGCGCGCGCAGTGCCTTCTTGTCGGTCTTGCCGGTCGTCCCCCGCGGCAGCTCCTCGACGAACCGGACGACGGTCGGCGCCGCGTGCTCGGCCAGCCGCTCGGTCACCCACCGGCGCAGGTCGCGCCCCTCCACCCCCGCACCGGGCTCGCGCACGACGAAGGCGGCCACGGCCTCCCCGTGCAGCCGGTCCGGCGCGGCCACCACGGCGGCGTCGACGACGTCGGGATGGGTGCGCAGCAGCTGCTCGACCTGGGCGGAGAAGACCTTGGTGCCGCCCCTATTGATCATGTCCTTGCTGCGGTCCAGCACCTGCAGGAAGCCGGCGGCGTCCAGGCGGCCGACGTCGCCGGTGTCGAACCAGCCGTCGACGATGGCCGCCGCGGTGGCCGCGGGATCCGCGTGGTAGCCGGTGGTGACCAGGGAACCCCGCAGCCAGATCTCACCCACCTCGCCCGACGGCAGGTCGCAGCCCTCGTCGTCGCGCACGGCGACCTCCATGCAGGGCAGGGGGCGTCCCACGCTGCCGGGGTGGGCCTCCTGCTCGTGGTCCAGCAGCATGGTGGCCGGGCTGTGCGTCTCCGACAGCCCGTAGATGTCGACGAGCGCGACGCCGGGCAGCCGCTCCCGGAACGCCGCGCGCAGGTCCGCCGTCAGCGGCGCGCCGCCGGTGCCGGCGACCCGCAGGTCCGGCAGCGAGCCGGGCGCGAGGTCCCGCTCGCGCAGCACCAGGTTCCACATCGAGGGGACGGTGTACGCCCAGGCGATGCGCTGCTCACGGAGCGCTCGGAGGTAGGAGCGCGGCGTGGCCCCGTCGAGGAAGACGCAGGTGGCGCCGGCCAGCATCGCCGGGATGACGTGCGCGTGCATCGCGCTGATGTAGTGCAGCGGGAACAGCACCGCGGTGCGCTCACCCGGCCGCAGCTGGAGCACCCGCTGGTAGCTCATGCCGCTGTGCACGCTGCACCGGTGCACCACCTGGCTGCCCTTGGGGCGGCCGGTGGTGCCCGACGTGTGCACCAGCGCGTAGGTCGCGGCCTCGTCGAGCATCTCCGACGACGCGTCGTAGGACCAGGGCGCCGGGGCGGAGACGACCTGCTCGAGCGGCAGCACGCGCGCCGCGTCCAGGCCTGCGTCGGCCGCGGCCTGGACCAGGCCGACGTGCCCGGCGTCGTGGAGGGCCAGGACGGACCCGCCGTGCCGCAGGGTCCAGGACCAGGAGGCGGGGGCCTCGCGCGGGTTCAGGCCGACCATCACGGCACCGGCGCGGGCGCACGCCAGGATGGTCGCGAGGAAGGAGCTCGAGCTCGCGCTCAGGACGCCGACCCCGTGACCGGGGCGCACGCCCAGCGACCGGAGGCTCTGCGTAGCCGCCTCAACGCGCTCCGCGAGCTGCGCGTAGGTCAGGGTGGTCCCGTCGGGGTCGACGGTGGCCGGGTTGTGCGGCCACGACCGGGCCGCACGGTCGAGGACGTCGACCACGGTGCGCGGGCGCCGCGGGTAGGAGAGCACGGGGGCGCCCAGCCACGGCTCGCGGACGACCGGTCCCTCCGGCGCGAGATCCTCCGGCCGCAACGGCTCGTCCGCCGGACCATCGACGGCGGAAGACGACTGGCGCACGGGTTTTCCCTTTCCTGGTCGGCCTAAACGTCGGGGCGCGGCGGCTCTCGATCTCACGGGTTCATGCCACGCCTGCAACGTCCGTCGTCACGAAGTCGTGACCTGAACGTTCGACATTGTCGACCGCATCCCGTTGGCGGGCACTTGCACCCCGCCTAACGTGCGCTCACCGGTCAGAAACGTGCCCGTCACGGGCGCGTTACCCACCACCCCACCATCACGACCGGTCAGCAGCGCCGGGCGCGGCGCCCGGCGCTCATCCATGGAGGATCCGTGAGCGTTCGCACCAAGGAACCGGGACTCGTCGGCGAGCTCGCCGCCGAGTTCGCCGGCACCCTCATCCTGATCCTGTTCGGCGTGGGCGTGGTCGCCCAGGTCGTCGCCGGCGGGATCGGGAACCACGACAGCATCGCCTGGGCCTGGGGCCTCGCGGTCGTGCTGGGCGTCTACACCGCGGCGAGGATCAGCGGTGCCCACCTGAACCCGGCGGTCACGCTCGCCCTCGCGGTGTTCCGGGACTTCTCCTGGAAGAAGGTCCTGCCGTACATGGGCGCGCAGACGGTGGGGGCGTTCATCGCTGCGCTCATCGTGCGCTGGAACTACAGCGAGGTCATCGCCAAGTTCGACCCGGGCCACACCATCAAGAGCCAGGGCATCTTCTCCACCCTCCCCGGCAACGGCACCGCGCCGGTCGGCACCGGCGGCGCCTTCCGCGACCAGATCATCGGCACCGCGATCCTGATGTTCCTCATCCTCGCCATCACGGACGCCCGCAACAACCCGCCGATGGCCAACCTGGGCGCCTTCATCGTCGGTCTCATCGTCGTCGCCATCGGTTTCGCCTGGGGCACGGACGCCGGCTACGCCATCAACCCGGCCCGTGACTTCGGTCCGCGCCTGGCTGAGTTCCTGACCGGCTACCACGGGGCGTGGCGGGACCAGTACGGCAACCTCTACTTCTGGGTGCCCATCGTCGCCCCGCTCATCGGCGGTCTCGTCGGTGCCGGTGCCTACGACGCCTTCATCGGCCGCTTCCTGCCCAAGGCCGACGACGACCAGGAGCCCGGCCGCGTCCCGACGGCCCAGGACGCCGCGGGCAACACCGTCGGCGCCGAGAGCGTCGACGTCCGCTGAACGACCCGCTCCACGGCTCAACACTCGAGAATCCGACGGCGGATTCCAGACACAGCAAAGGAGAACGACCGATGGCTGATTTCGTCGGAGCGGTCGACCAGGGCACCACGAGCACCCGGTTCATGGTGTTCGACCACAGCGGCAACGAGGTGGGCAAGCACCAGCTCGAGCACGAGCAGATCATGCCGAAGGCCGGCTGGGTCGAGCACAACCCGGTCGAGATCTGGGAGCGGACCAGCTCGGTCATCCAGACGGCCATGAACAAGCTGGGCATCGGTGCCTCGGACCTGGCGGCACTGGGCATCACCAACCAGCGCGAGACCGCCGTCGTGTGGGACCGCAACACCGGTCGCCCCTACTACAACGCGATCGTGTGGCAGGACACCCGCACCGACCGCATCGCCTCCGCGCTCGAGCGTGAGGGCAAGGGCGACGTCATCCGCCAGAAGGCGGGCCTGCCGCCGGCCACCTACTTCAGCGGCGGCAAGATCCAGTGGATCCTGGAGAACGTGCCGGGCGTCCGCGAGGCCGCCGAGCGCGGCGACGCCATCTTCGGCAACACCGACTGCTGGCTGCTGTGGAACCTCACCGGCGGTCCGCGCGGCGGCTCGCACGTCACCGACGTGACCAACGCCAGCCGCACCATGCTGATGAACCTCGAGACCCTCGACTGGGACGACGAGCTGCTCTCGTTCTTCAACATCCCCCGGTCGATGCTCCCGACCATCCGGCCGTCGTCGGACCCCGAGGGCTACGGCACCACGCTGGACAACGGCCCGCTGGGTGGCGTCGTACCGCTCACCGGCGACCTCGGCGACCAGCAGGCCGCCACCGTGGGCCAGGTGTGCTTCAACGTCGGTGAGGCCAAGAACACCTACGGCACCGGCAACTTCATGCTGCTCAACACCGGCAACGAGCTGGTGCGCAGCAAGAACGGCCTGCTCACCACGGTCTGCTACCAGTTCGGCAAGGAGGCGCCGGTCTACGCCCTGGAGGGCTCGATCGCCGTCACCGGCTCGGCGGTGCAGTGGCTGCGCGACCAGCTCGGCATCATCGGCGGTGCCGCGGAGAGCGAGGACCTCGCCCGCCGCGTGCAGGACAACGGCGGCGTCTACTTCGTGCCGGCGTTCTCGGGTCTGTTCGCCCCCTACTGGCGGTCGGACGCCCGCGGCGCGATCGTGGGCCTCACCCGCTACAACAACAACGCGCACATCGCCCGGGCCACGCTCGAGTCGATCTGCTACCAGAGCAAGGACGTCGTCAACGCGATGGCCCAGGACTCCGGCGTCACGCTGGACACCCTGAAGGTCGACGGCGGTGTCACGATGAACGACCTCTGCATGCAGATCCAGGCCGACGTCCTCGGCGTCGACGTGAGCCGTCCGGTGGTCGCCGAGACCACCGCGCTCGGCGCGGCCTACGCGGCCGGCCTGGCGGTCGGGTTCTGGAAGGACACCGACGAGCTGCGCGCCAACTGGAACGAGGCCAAGCGCTGGACCCCGAGCTGGGACGACAAGCAGCGCGAGGAGGGCTACGCGGGCTGGAAGAAGGCCGTCGAGCGGACCCTCGACTGGGTGGACGTGAGCTGAGCATGAGCAAGACCAGCACCACCAGCACGAGTCCGGTGGCGCCCCTCTCTCCCGAGGGGCGCCTCCGGGCGCTGTCCGAGATGGCCGAGCGCGAGCTCGACGTCCTCGTCGTGGGAGGTGGCGTCGTCGGCGCGGGCAGCGCGCTCGACGCGGTCACCCGCGGCCTCGACGTCGGGCTGGTCGAGGCCCGCGACTGGGCCTCCGGCACGTCCAGCCGGTCGAGCAAGCTGATCCACGGTGGTCTCCGCTACCTGGAGATGCTCGACTTCGCCCTGGTGCGCGAGGCGCTGCGCGAGCGGGGCCTGATGGTCCAGAAGCTCGCGCCGCACCTGGTTCGCCCGGTGCCGTTCCTCTACCCGCTGCAGCACCGGGCGTGGGAGCGGCCCTACGTCGGCGCCGGCGTGATGCTCTACGACACCATGGGCGTCTCCTCCGGCAACGCCCGCGGACTGCCGCACCACCGCCACCTGAGCAAGAAGGCGGCGCTGCGCATCGCCCCGGCGCTGCGGTCCGACGCCCTGGTGGGCGCGGTGCAGTACTACGACGCGCAGGTGGACGACGCACGGCACACGGTGACCATCGTGCGCACGGCGGCCGCCCACGGTGCCCTGGTGGCCAACCGCACCGCGGTCACCGAGCTGCTGCGCGAGGGCGACCGGGTCGTCGGCGCGGTGCTCCGCGACGAGGAGACCGGCCGCACGTTCTCCGTGCGGGCCAAGGTGGTCCTCAACGCCACCGGCGTGTGGACCGACGAGACGCAGGCCCTGGTGGGCGGCGGCTCGGGCCTGCGGGTGCGGGCGAGCAAGGGGATCCACCTGCTCGTGCCGCGGGAGAAGATCGACCTGGACACCGGGCTGATCCTGCGGACCGAGAAGAGCGTGCTCTTCGTCATCCCGTGGGGACGCCAGTGGATCATCGGCACCACCGACACCGACTGGACCCTCGACAAGGCCCACCCGGCCGCCAGCGCGAGCGACATCACCTACCTGCTCGAGCACGTCAACAGCGTGCTCAAGCAGCCGATCTCGCGCGAGGACATCCTCGGTGTCTACGCGGGCCTGCGCCCGCTGCTGGCCGGCGAGTCCGACTCCACCAGCAAGCTCTCCCGCGAGCACGTGGTGGCGCGGCCGGCCCCCGGCCTGGTCGTGGTGGCCGGCGGCAAGTACACGACCTACCGGGTCATGGCCGAGGACGCCGTCGACATGGCGGTGGAGCAGCTCGGCCAGGTCGGCGTCACCGGCGTCCCGGCGTCGGTGACCAAGGACGTGCCGCTCACCGGCGCCGACGGCTACGCCGCGGCGTGGAACGCGCGCACGGCCACGGCCACCCGCTACGGGCTGACGGTGGAGCAGGTCGAGCACCTGCTGCAGCGCTACGGCTCCAAGGCGGCCGAGCTGCTGGACCTGGTGGCGGCCGACCCGTCCCTCGGCCAGGTGCTCACCGGCACCGAGGAGTACCTGCGGGTGGAGGCGCTCTACGCCGCCACCCACGAGGGCGCCCGGCACCTCGACGACATCCTGGCGCGGCGGACCCGCGCCTCGATCGAGACGCCGAGCCGTGGCGTGGACTCCGCCCAGGAGGTGGCCGAGCTGGTCGCCCCGGTCCTGGGCTGGTCCGCGGAGGACGTGAAGCGCGAGGTCGAGATCT
>JBQCIO010000317.1:0-11638 GCA_051953655.1 Motilibacteraceae bacterium | reverse complement strand
CGTCTTCCACCAGGCCGCCATCCGCATCACCCAGTGCGCGCAGGAGCCGCGACTGGCCCGCGAGGTGCTGGTGGACGGCACCTTCGAGGTGCTCGACGCAGCGGTGCAGGCGCGGGTGGGCAAGGTGGTGGCGGCCTCGTCCGCGTCGGTCTACGGGCTCGCCACCGTCTTCCCGACGCCGGAGGACCATCACCCCTACGCCAACGACACCTTCTACGGCGCGGCCAAGGTCTTCGACGAGGGGATGCTGCGCAGCTTCCACGCCATGTACGGGCTCGACTACGTGGCCCTGCGCTACTTCAACGTCTACGGGCCACGGATGGACGTGCACGGCCTCTACACCGAGGTTCTGATCCGCTGGATGGAACGGATCGCGGCGGGCGAGCCGCCGCTGATCCTCGGCGACGGTTCGCAGACCATGGACTTCGTCTTCACCGAGGACGTCGCCGCGGCCAACCTGCTGGCGGCCGGGTCTGCGGTCACGGACGAGGTCTTCAACGTGGCCTCGGGGGTGGAGACCAGCCTTCGCGAGCTGGCAGAGGCCCTGCTCCGGGTCATGGGGTCGGACCTCGAGCCCGAGTTCGGGCCCCCGCGGGCCGTCAACAACGTGCGCCGCCGGCTGGCCGACGTGCGGCGCGCGCGCGAGCGACTCGGCTTCAGCGCGCAGGTCGCGCTGGAGGAGGGGCTGCGCCGGCTGGTCGACTGGTGGCAGCTGGAACGGGCAGCCACCCCCGCGGAGGTGCCGGCGTGAGCCAGGCCAGCCAGATCCCCGTGATGCGGCCCCTTCTCGGTGAGGAGGAGGCCCAGGCCGCGGCGGAGGCGGTGCGCTCGGGCTGGGTCGCGCAGGGCCCGAGGGTGGCCGAGTTCGAGGCCGCGTTCGCGCGTCTCGTGGAGGCGGAGCACGCGGTCGCGACGTCCTCCTGCACCACCGCGCTGCACCTCGGCCTCGTCCTCCTCGGCGTGGGCCCCGGCGACGACGTCGTCGTGCCGTCCTTCTCCTTCATCGCCACGGCCAACTCGGTGCGCTACGTGGGAGCCACCCCGGTGTTCGCCGATGTGGACGCCAGGACAGGGAACCTGAGCGCGGAGACCGTGGCCGAGGTCCTCACTCCCCGGACCCGCGCGGTCGTCCTGGTGCACCAGGCGGGGGTGCCGGCCGACGTCGACGAGGTCCGTGCGCTGTGCGAGCCACGTGGTGTGCAGGTGCTCGAGGACGCGGCCTGCGCGGCCGGATCGACCTACCGCGGCCGCCCGGTGGGGACCGGGTCGACGGTCGCCGCGTGGTCGTTCCACCCGCGCAAGGTCGTCACCACCGGCGAGGGCGGGATGCTCACGACCGACGACGGGGAGTGGGCCCGCCGGGCACGGCGGCTGCGCGAGCACGGGATGAGCATGAGCGCGGCCGACCGGCACGCCGCCAAGGGCCCGGTCCTGGAGGAGTACCTCGAGACCGGCTTCAACTACCGGATGACCGACGTCCAGGCAGCGATCGGGCTGGTCCAGCTGGGGCGCCTGGAGGGACTGGTCGCTGAGCGCCGGCGGCTGGCCGCGCGCTATCAACGGCTGCTGGCCGGGATCCCGGCGATGCGACCGGTCGAGGATCCTCCCTACGGCACCACGAACTTCCAGTCCTTCTGGGTGCTCCTCGGCCCCGGGTACGCGACCGGGCGGAACGACCTGCTGGCCGAGCTGGCCCGGCAGGGAGTGAGCGCCCGCCGCGGGATCATGGCCAGCCACCTGGAACCGGCCTACGCCGACCACCCGCACGCGCCGCTGCCGGTCACCGAGCAGCTCACCGGCCAGAGCCTGGTGCTGCCGCTGTTCCCGGGGATGACCGAGAGCGAGCAGGACCTGGTGGTGCAGGTGCTGGAGCAGGCGGGCCGGGAGCCGGTCGGCACCCGGCGGACGGGGGCGGCGGCGTGGGCGCACTGACGCCGCTGGTCCTCGTCGGCGCCGGCGGGTTCGCCCGCGAGACGGCCGAGGCGGTCCGGGCGGTGAACGACGTCCGGCCGACCTGGGAGCTGTGCGGCTTCCTGGACGACGACCCGCTCACCTGGGGCCGGCAGCGGGTGGGGGTCCCGGTGCTCGGCCCGGTGTCCCTGGCGCCCGACCTCACCGACGTGCGGCTGGTCGTCTGCACCGGCAGCCCGCGGGACTACACCAGCAGGTCACGGCTGGTCGCCTCGTTCGCCCTGCCGACCGACCGCTACGCGACCGTCGTGCACCCCACGGCGTCGGTGCCGCGCTCGGCGTCGCTGGGGGAGGGCAGCGTCCTGCTGGCCGGCACGGTGCTCACCGCCGACGTCCGGCTGGGACGGCACGTGGCCGTCATGCCCTGCTGCGTGCTCACGCACGACGACGTGGTGTCGGACTACGTGACCCTCGGCGCCGGCGTCCGGTTGGCCGGGGGAGTGCAGCTTGCCGAAGGGGCGTACGTCGGTTCCGGCGCGCTGGTGCGCGAAGGGCGGTCGGTGGGCGCCTGGAGCCTTGTCGGCATGGGGTCGGTCGTCACGAAGGACATACCAGCGGGCGAGGTCTGGGCCGGGGTGCCCGCTCGCCACCTGCGGGCGGCGGACCTCCCGCCCGCCCTCGTCACCACATCCATGGGGGAGAGCAGATGAACGTCCCGTTCGTCGACCTGGCCGCGCAGCACCTCGAGATCGACGCGGAGGTGCGGGCCGGGTTCGACCGGGTGCTTTCGGCGACCGACTTCGTGCAGGGCGCGGCCGTGACCGCGTTCGAGCGCGAGTACGCCGACTTCTCGCAGATCGCCCACTGCGTGGGCGTGGCCAACGGCACCGACGCGATCGAGCTCGCGCTGCGGGCCCTCGGCGTCGGCTGGGGCGACGAGGTGGTGCTGCCGGCTAACACCTTCGTCGCGACCGCCGAGGCCGTGGTGCGCGCGGGCGCCACCCCCGTGTTCGCCGACGTCGACCCCGAGCACCTCCTGGTGGACGTGGAGCAGGTGGCAGCAGCCATCGGCCCGCGGACCCGGGCCCTGCTGCCGGTGCACCTCTACGGCCAGCATGCCGCGATGGAGGACCTCGCCGTCCTGGCCGCCGACCACGGGCTGTTCCTCCTGGAGGACGCGGCCCAGGCGCAGGGCGCCCTGCGGCACGGCCAGGCCCCCGGCCGGGTGGGGACCGCCGCCGCCACCAGCTTCTACCCCGGCAAGAACCTCGGCGCCTACGGGGACGCCGGCGCCGTGGTCACCGACGACCCCGAGCTGGCCGAGCGGGTGCGACGCATCGCCAACCACGGCAGCGCGCGCAAGTACGAGCACAGCGAGCTGGGTGTCAACTCGCGCCTGGACACGCTGCAGGCCGTCGTGCTGCGGGCCAAGCTCGCCCGGCTGGCCATGTGGAACGAGGCCCGGCGCTCCGCGGCCCGCATCTACGACGCGCTGCTCGCCGAGGTCCCCGAGGTGCGCACGCCCCGGGTCCTGCCTGGCAACGAGCACGTCTGGCACCTCTACGTGGTGCGGGTGCCGGATCGGGACCGGGTCCTGCACCGGCTGACCGAGGCCGGGGTCGGGGCCGGCATCCACTACCCGGTGCCGGTGCCGCTGCAGCCGGCCTTCCAGCGCTACGCGGCCGGGCAGTGCTTCCCGGTCACCGAGGCGGCGGCCGGGCAGATCCTCTCCCTGCCGATGCACCCTCATCTCCGGCTCGAGCAGCAGCAGCAGGTCGTGTCGGTGCTCACCGACGCGCTGGCCACCTGCGCGGCCTGACCAGGCCCGCTGGACTGTCGAGGAGGTGCGCGATGCCCGGTCCGCTGCTGCAGCGCGCGGCGCTGCTCGGCCACGAGCCGGCGCGGGTGCGGCGGCCGGTGGAGCACCGGGGACGGCCGCGGGTGAGCGTGGTCGTCCCTTGCTACAACTACGGCGCCTACCTGCCCGCCTGCGTGGAGAGCGTGCTGCGCCAGCCGCGGGTGGACGTCGACGTCGTCGTGGTCGACGACGCCAGCACCGACGGCAGCGGCGAGGTGGCGCGTGCCCTCGCGCTGGCCGACGAGCGGGTCCGTGTCGTCCGGCACCGGCAGAACCTGGGCCACATCCGCACCTACAACGACGGCCTCGCCCTCGTGCAGGGCACGTACGTGGTGCTGCTGTCCGCGGACGACCTGCTCACCGACGGGGCGCTCGCGCGGGCGACCGACCTGATGGAGGCCGAGCCCTCGGTGGGCATGGTCTACGGCTCCTCGGTCACGTTCTCCGCGGCCCTGCCGCCGGCCGCCCGTCTGCGGGCGCGCAGCTGGACCGTCTGGTCCGGGCGGTCGTGGGTGGCCGAACGGTGCCGGACCGCCCGCAGCAGCATCTCCTCCCCGGAGGTGGTCATGCGCACCTCGGTCCTACGCGCCGTAGGTGGCTACCGGGAGGACCTTCCGCACAGCGGGGACTTCGAGATGTGGCTGCGAGCGGCGGCCGCCTCCGACGTCGGGCTGCTGGGCGGCGTCGACCAGGCCTACTACCGGCTGCACGGCGCGAACATGAGCCGCACCACCTACGCCTCGGTGCTGGTGAACCTGCAGGCGCGTCGTGACGCCCTGGAGGTGTTCTTCGCCGGGCGGGGAGGGGCGCTGGCCGGGGCCGAGCAGCTGCGGCTCACCGCCATGCGTGCCCTGGCCCGCGAGACCCTGCGGTACGCGCTCGCGGCCGTCGACGGGCGAGGGCCGGCGGAGGTGGCCGAGGGGGAGGACGTCGGCGCCTACCTGCGGCTGGCCCGCCAGGTGCTCCCCGACGTGGAGGGCCTGCCCGAGTGGCAGGCCCTCGGGCGGCGCGGGGTGGTCGGGGCGCCCGGCGGCGGCTGGTCCCGCCCGGCCGGAGAGCTGCGCGAGCGAGGCGAGCGGCTGGTGCAGGCAGCGACGACGCGGCTGGCCTGGCACCGCTGGCGCTGGAGCGGGGTGTGATCCCGATGCCCAGCCAGACGCCCAGCCCGATGTCGCAGCCGTCGCGGCCGGCCGAGCGGCTCCGGCGGGCGGTGGCCCGCTCCGCCGTCCGCGTCGCGCTGCTCGCCCAGCGCAGTCCCTGGCGGCCGCCCGAGCCCGTCCGGCGCGCCCTGGCCCGGCGGACCCAGCGCGCGGTGTCGCACCTCGCAGCCGCCGAGCCCGCGCTGGTGGCATGGGACGAGCCGCTCACTCCCGCCGCGGCCCCACCGCGCCCGGTCGCGACGGGCGATGCTGCGCCCACGGCCTCGCCCTCCACCGCCGCGCCATCAGCGCGGGTCGCGCGGGCCGAGCACCCGGACGCGCTGCGCTGCGCCCTCGTCACCAGCCACCTCGACGTCGGCGGTATGGACGAGATGGTCGCGTTCCTGGCCCGCAGGCTGCCCGAGCACGGGGTCGCGGTCCGCGTGCTGCACTGCCCGGACGAGCTCACCCGGCACGTGGGGGTCCGGACCCGGCTCGCCCGGGAGCTCGTCGCCGAGGGGGTTCAGGTCTTCACCCTGGACGCCCCGGCGCTGGACCGCTGGCTGGACCAGTGGCGGCCGGACGTGGTCAGCGCGCACGGCGCCCCGGACTGGGTGCTGCGCAGCGCCGCCGCGCGGGACGTCCCGGTCGTGGAGACCCTGCACGGCATGCACTCGCTGCTCGGCGAGGAGCCGGCCGCGACGGCGGCGCGCGGGCGGCTGCTGGCCGCCGTCGTCGGCGTGAGCGAGCTGGTGAGCGAGGGGTACCTGCGGGCCGACCCGGCTTTCGACCGCGCCCAGGTCCACACCGTCCCCAACGGCGTCCGGATCGACACCGCCGACGTCGTCCCGCGGGCGGTCGCGCGGGCCGCGCTCGGGCTGGACGACCAGCCGCTCGCCGTGTCGTTGGCCCGTCACTGCCAGCAGAAGAACTCCTACGCGCTCGTCGACACCTTCGACGAGGTGGCGGCTCTGGTCCCGGGCGCGCACCTGGTGGTCGCCGGCCGCTCCGACGACCCGTCGTACACGGCGCAGCTGCTCGCGCTGCGCGAGCGGCTGCCTGCGCGGGACCGCATCCACCTGCGCGACCACTGCCCGCACCCGGCCCTGCTGCTGGCCGCCGCCGACCTGTTCGTCCTGGACTCGTTCTTCGAGGGCTGGTCGCTGGCCTCCATGGAGGCGCTCACGGCCGGCACCCCGGTCGTGCTGAGCGACGTCGGCGGGGCGCGCGAGCAGGTGGGCGAGGACGGCCGGCGCGGCACCGTGGTCGCGAACCCGCTCGGCGATCCGACGTCGGTCAGCTGGGAGGCGATGGGCTCGGCCAAGTTCATCAGGCAGCGCAATCGGAACGAGCTCGTGCAGGCGCTGCACGGGATGCTGGTCGACCGGGACGAGTGGCGCAGTCGGGCTCCGGAGCTGCGGCAGGAGGCGCGTTCGCTCTTCGACGCCGACCGGTGCGTGGCCGCGCACGCCCGCGTGCTGCAGTCCGTCGTCCGGCCGATGGCGCCGTCGCTGCACCGGAGGACCGGATGAGCGCGGCGGGGTCCGTGCGGGAGCTGGTGCGCCGCCGCGGGCGGGACGCCGTCCGCACCGCGATGGCGGCCCGGCGCAGACGACCCGTGGTGCCGGTGGGCGCACGGTCGCAGCTCCCCAGCGTCTACTTCCTCACCCCCGACCACGACCGGCCCGCCGGCGGCGTGCAGGTGATGTACCGGCACGTCGACGCCCTGAACGCCGCGGGCGTCCCGGCGGCCGTGCTGCACCAGCGTCCGGGCTTCCGCTGCACCTGGTTCCCGAACGACACCGTGGTGACCGACGCGCGGCACGCGCAGGTCTGCCCGGAGGACCTCCTGGTGGTCCCCGAGATCGATGCGGACCTGCTCCCGTCGCTGCCGCCGACGCTGCCGCACGTCGTGCTGGACCAGAGCGGGCATCTCACCTGGGCGCGTCGCACCGAGGCGCTGGACCGGCACTACCGCTCGGCGCCCGCCCTGCGCGGTGTCGTCACGGTCTCCGAGCACTGCGTCGACCTGCTCAGCTATGCCTTTCCCCGGCTGCCGGTGGCCCGCGTCCACGACGGCGTCGACACCACGCGGTTCCACCCGCCGGAGCGGCCCGCGGGCCGGCGCATCGCCTACCTGCCCCGTCGCGGCCGGGACGACGCCGTGCAGGTGCTGGCGATGCTGCGGGTGCGCGGCGCGCTCCACGGCTGGGAGGTGGTGGCGCTCGACGGGCTGCCGCAGGCGCGCCTGGCCGACGAGCTGCGCCGCACCACGGTCTTCCTCACCTTCCCCTACCAGGAGGGGTTCGGGCTCCCGGCCGCCGAGGCGATGGCATGTGGGTGCTACGTGGTCGGGTTTCACGGCTACGGCGGCCGCGAGTACCTGCTGCCCGGCTTCAGCAGCCCGATCGAGACCGGCGACACCTTGACGATGGCCCGCACCGTGGAGGCCGTGCTGCGCCGCGAGCGCGAGGAGCCCGGCTGGTGCGCCCGCCGGGGCCGCCTGGCCGCCGAGCACGTCCGGACGACGTACTCCATGGACCGCGAGCGGCGTGAGGTGCAGGAGATCTACCCCGGGTTCTGGCGGCACGGCGAGCGGGTGACGCGGTGGGACGGGTGGACGGTGGACGGGACGGCAGTGCTCGATCAGACGGCAGTGCTCGATCCGACGGCAGTGGTCGACGGGAAGGGTCCGAGGTGACGACAGCAGCTGAGCCGACGGGGGTCCACCTGGCACCGGTGCCGCGCACCGGGGAGGAGGTCATCTCCCTGCGCGGCGTCACCAAGGTGTACGAGCCGACGCCGCGGTGGATGCGCGTACTCGCCCGCACCCACATCCAGCACGCGGTGCACGCCCTCAACGGCGTCGACCTCACCGTGGGCGCCGGGGAGATCTGCGCGATCGTGGGCCCGCACGGCGCCGGCAAGACCACCTTGTTCCGCATCATCGTGGGCCTCACCACGGCCAGCGCCGGGTCCGGGAGCGTCTTCGGGCTGGACGTGGGCCGGGACTCGCAGCAGGTCCGGCACGTCGTCGGATGGATGCCGGCGGAGGACCGCAGCCTGCTGATGCGGGCCACCTGCCGGGAGAACCTCCTGCTGCACGGCCGGCTGCAGGGCATGCCCCGGCGGAGCCTCTCGGCCCAGGTCACGGACGTGCTCGGCACCGTCGGGCTCGCGGCCCAGCGGGACGCCATCGTGGCGAGCCTGTCCGCGGGAATGAAGGCCAGGCTGCGCCTGGCCCGCGCCCTGCTCCCGTCCCCAAGGGCGCTGATCCTCGACGAGCCGACCGGGGCCGTGGACCCGGTGGCAGCCCATGCCCTGCTCGGGCTGATCCAGGACCTGGTCCGCGAGCAGCGGCTCGCGGTCCTCGTCTCCTCGCACCGGCTGGAGGAGATCGAGGCGCTGCACTCGCACGCCCTGCTGCTGGACGGCGGACGGGTGCGCTACTCCGGTGACCTCGAGGAGCTGCGCGAGGCCTGGGACCGGCCCGTGGTCGAGCTCACCCTCACCTCCGTCGGGCTCGCGCACCAGGCCGCCGAACGCCTGTGCACGCTGGGGGTGGAGGTCGACGTCGACGACGCGGCGGTGCGCCTGCGACCGCACCCCTGGAGCATCGGCGACCTCATCGGCGCGCTCGGCCCCCTCGCGGCGCAGCTGGAGCGGGTGCGCGAGGTGCCGCTGCCGCTGCGCGACCTCATCGCCAAGGTCTACGCCCAGGGGCGGGCGGGGGAGGCGGTGCGATGACCACCACGGTGCAGACAAGCGCCCGGCCGGCGCCGGCGTCGACGTCGCGCTCCAAGACGGCGCGCGTCCTGCAGACCTTCGAGGCCTACCTGCGCATCGACGTCATCGAGGACTGGATGTTTCCGGCCGGCACCGTGCTGCGCTACGTCGCCGTGCTGGTGCCGGTGCTCATGTACTTCTTCCAGGCCAAGTACCTGGGCACGCAGGAGCAGTTCGCTGCCACGCTGGTCGGCGTCAGCGTGGCTGCTGCCCTGCAGGACTCGCTGACCGGCTGCCCGGGCCGGATGCAGTACGCCCAGGAGCGGGGCACGCTCGAGACCTACCTGGTCGAACCCGTGCCGTGGCGGCTGGTGCCGATCGCGATGAACGTGTGGCGCAGCCTCACCGGATTCGTCATCGCGCTGGTCATGCTCGGCGTCGGCGTGGCGCTCGGGGCCGACATCCGCCTCGGGAACCTGCCCGCGTTCCTCGTGGTCCTGCTGCTCGGCTCGGTGGCCTGCAACGCCCTGGGCATCCTCGCTGCGAGCTTCCTCGCCCTCTTCAAGCGCGGGGAGCCCATCATCGTGCTCTACGGGCTGGCCGCGTCGTTCCTCGGCGGTGCCCTGTTCCCGATCGACGTGCTCCCGCCGTGGATCCGCTGGGCGAGCTATCTGGTGCCGCACGCCTACGTCATCAGCGCCGAGCGGAAGATCCTCGTCCCCGACGTCGCCGGCAGCGCGCTCTCGCTGCCGACCGCGTTGGTCTGCCTGGTCGTGTTCTGCGTGGTGGGCCTCTGGGTCGGCATCCGGGTCTTCGACCGGTCGCTGCGCTACGCCCGCGACCTCGGCATCCTCAGCACCTGAAGGGTTCCTCCATCGTGCCTGCCTCGGTCAGCGCAGTCAGCGTGGTCGTGCCGTGCTACCGGTACGGCAACTTCCTGCCGCAGTGCCTGGACAGCGTGCTGTCGCAGGAGGACGTGGACGTCGAGGTGCTCGTCATCGACGACGCGAGCCCGGACGGGTCGGGGGACGTCGCGCGCGAGCTCGGAGCCGCCGACGAGCGGGTCTCCGTGCGGGTGCACGACCGCAACCACGGGCACATCGCGACCTACAACGAGGGTCTGGACTGGGCGACGGGCGACCTCGTGCTGCTGCTCAGCGCCGACGACGTGCTGCTGCCGGGCGCGCTGGCCCGCGCCGCGCGCGTGTTCGCGGCCCATCCGTCCGTCGGCCTGGTGTACGGGCCGGCTGTCGACCATCGCGGCGACGGGCCGTACGACGGTCCGGTGCGCCGCAGCTCGGTGGTGCGCGTGTGGCCGGGCCACGAGTGGTTCGTCCGCCGCTGCGCCGACATGGACAACCCGGTGCCGACGCCGTCGGCGGTGGTCCGCGGCGACGTGCAGCGGCGCGTGGGCGGCTACCGCGAGAACGCGCCGTACGCGGGCGACCTGGAGATGTGGCTGCGCATCGCGGCGGTGAGCGACGTGGGCGTGCTGTCGGCCGACCAGGCGGTCTACCGGCAGCACGGGGACAACATGTGCGCCCGCGACTTCCCGGCCGTGCAGGACACGTTCGAGCACAGCCGGCGCGCCTACGAGTCGGTGCTGGACGAGTACGCCGACGTGCTGCGCGACGTCGACGAGCTGCGCCGCGTGGTCCGCCGCGAGGTGGCCCGCCGGGCCCTGCGGATGTCCCTGCACCTGCACGTGCGCGGAGCGGGCGGCGGTCCCGACGCGCGCTGGCTGCAGGCGCATGCCGAGCAGCTCTGGCCCGACGTCCGCCGTTCCCCGGACTGGTGGGCAGTGCGCGGCTGCCAGGTCCTCGGCCCCTCCGTCGCCGGTCGCGTGGGCCCGGCAGCCGACCGGGTCCGCCGTCGCCCGCGGCAGCACGCATGACCGCTCAGACCGGCGGCGGCGTCCAAGATCATCAGTGTTGGGTCAGGGGCACCCTGAGCCAATAGGTTTCGCTCCGGGTGCCCCTCACCCAATCGGTTCGATCATCAAAGTGCCGTCGGGAGCCGCTGCTCCCCCTACGACACCGGGCTCCCGTCGGTGAACCGGTTCCCCGAGGACTGGGCGAAGGCGCCTGCCATCGGGCCGACCTGCCACGTGCGGTTGAAGACGTTGTGGACGAGCCGGACGTCGGAGGCCGTCTCGTTGCTCACCCCGAAGCTGGAGACGACCTGTCCTGAGGTCGTCCCCAGCAGGAGGTTGCCGTCCAGGAGCACGTCCCGGATCGGCTCGTCGCCCCCGGTGGTCTGCAGGAAGACGGCGTCGTTGTTGCCGGCCTCGATCCGGTTGTGCCGCAGCACCGAGTGCGAGCCGGTGGCGAGCTGGACCCCGTCGGAGTGGACCGACCCGTCGGTGACCAGGTCGTGGATCCAGCTGTCCGTCACGGTCGTGCCGCCGTCGAGCCGGATGCCGTCCTGGGTGTGGTGGATGTCCGCCCGGACGATGCGGTTGCCGCTCGCACTGCCGCCGCTGTAGATCGCGGTGGCGAGGGAGGGGTCGGACCCGGAACGGCCGCCGCCGACCTCGACGTCCTGCAGCGTCGTGCGCGTCCACAGGCTCACCAGCCAGTCCCGCTGGCCCACTCCGCGCACGCGGGTGTCGCGCACCGTGACGCGATCGGCCGAGACGATGAGGGAACCCTCGATGTCCAGACCGCTCACGACGGCGCCGGGGGTCGTGACGCGGTAGTCCCCCGGGATCGCTCTGAGGCGGACGCCGGCCGGCACGCCGGTGGTGCCGGGGCCCGGCCAGGAGCCGGCCCCCGCGGTTCCGGAGGGTGCCGGACCGGTGCCGCTGCGCTCTCGGCCGCCGACGCACCCGCCCAGCAGGAGGGCTGCGACGACCAGGACGGCGGCCGCACGGCGCGGCGACACACGCCCACGCTAGCCGGGCGGACACCGCGGAGAGGGGGGGGCCGGGAAGTGCCCCCCACACGCGGGGGATCGCACAAGGCCCGAGGGCAACATAACCGCTGTGCCCGGGGGGTTGGGGGTG
>JBQCIO010000316.1:0-13683 GCA_051953655.1 Motilibacteraceae bacterium | reverse complement strand
CTGTTCGCCCTGGCCGCCGGCGCGGTCGAGTTCGGCACCCGCCGCGGCCGCCGCGTCGTGAACGTGGTCGCTGCGGCGGTGTAGCCCAGCACCTCCCGCGCCCGCGGGGGTCCAGCTGTCGCGGAGGGGGCGGGCGGGACGGCCCGCCCTCTCGCGCGTCGTCCGGCCCGGCGAACACGCTGAACGACGCGAACGACACGAACGACACGAACGACACGAGCACGAGCCATCCCCGCAGAATTCGAGGACCCCCTGTGACCACCTTCGTCGACCGCGTCGTCCTGCACGTCGCCGCCGGCGACGGCGGCAACGGCGTCGCGTCGGTCCACCGGGAGAAGTTCAAGCCGCTGGGCGGGCCGGACGGCGGCAACGGCGGCCGCGGCGGCGACGTCATCCTCGTCGTCGACCCGAACGAGACGAGCCTGCTCGACTACCACCACTCCCCGCACCGGCGCGCCACCTCGGGCCGGCCGGGGCAGGGAAGCCACCGCAACGGCGCCGACGGCGAGGACCTGGTGCTGTCGGTGCCCAACGGCACCGTGGTGAGCACCCCCGACGGCGAGGTGCTCGCGGACCTGGTCGGGCCCGGCACCCGGCTGGTGGTGGCCCAGGGCGGCCGCGGCGGCCTGGGCAACGCGGCGCTGGCCTCGGCCCGCCGCAAGGCGCCCGGCTTCGCCCTGCTCGGCGAGCCGGGCTGGGGCGGCGACGTCGTCCTCGAGCTCAAGACGGTGGCCGACGTGGCGCTGGTGGGCTACCCGAGCGCCGGCAAGTCCAGCCTGGTCGCGGCCCTCTCCGCGGCCCGGCCCAAGATCGCCGATTACCCGTTCACCACGCTGGTGCCCAACCTCGGCGTCGTCGAGGCCGGGCAGGTGCGTTTCACCGTGGCCGACGTGCCCGGCCTCATCCCGGGCGCGAGCCAGGGCAAGGGCCTCGGGCTGGAGTTCCTCCGTCACGTCGAGCGCTGCTCGGCACTGGTGCACGTGCTCGACTGCGCCACCCTCGAGCCCGGCCGCGACCCGCTCACCGACCTCGACGTCATCGAGGAGGAGCTGGCGGCCTACGGCGGCCTGCAGGACCGCCCGCGGATGGTGGCCCTGAACAAGGTCGACGTGCCCGAGGCGCGCGAGCTGGCCGAGCTGGTGCGGCCCGACCTCGAGGCCCGCGGCCTGCGGGTCTTCGAGGTCAGCGCGGCCTCGCACGCCGGCCTGCGCGAGCTGTCCTTCGCGATGGCCGACCTGGTCACCCAGGCCCGCGCCGCCGCCCCCGCGCAGGAGGCGACGCGGATCGTGCTGCGCCCGCGCGCGGTCGACGACGAGGGCTTCACGGTGACCCGCGAGGGCGAGGCGTTCCGGGTGCGCGGGGAGAAGCCCGAGCGCTGGGTGCGCCAGACCGACTTCAGCAACGACGAGGCGGTGGGCTACCTCGCCGACCGGCTGAACCGCCTCGGCGTCGAGGAGGCCCTGATCAAGGAGGGGGCCGAGCCGGGCGCCGAGGTCCGCATCGGCGCCGGCGACGAGGCGGTCGTCTTCGACTGGGAGCCGAGCATCCAGGCCGGGGCCGAGCTGCTCGGTCGGCGCGGAACCGACCTGCGGCTCGACGGCCGCTGAGGCCAGGGGGACGCCGCAGCCCATGACGGGTCAGCAGGAGACGGCGGTGACCGGCACGCCCCCGCGGACGGAGGTCACCCGCACGGAGGTCGCCCAGGCCCGCCGGGTCGTGGTGAAGGTGGGCTCGTCCTCGCTCACCACCCGCGGCGAGGACGGCGCCGCGGCGGGCGGGCTGGACAGCGAGTGCATCGACGCCCTGGTCGACGCCCTGGCCGCCCGGCGCGCCGCGGGCGTCGAGGTCGTGCTCGTCTCCTCCGGCGCCATCGCCGCCGGGCTCGCGCCGCTGGGCCTGAGCCGGCGCCCGCGCGACCTGGCCACCCAGCAGGCCGCCGCCAGCGTGGGGCAGGGGCTGCTGGTGCACCGCTACACCGAGGCCTTCGCCCGGCACGGGCTCGCCGTCGGCCAGGTGCTGCTGACGGCCGAGGACGTCATGCGCCGCAGCCACTACCGCAACGCCCAGCGCACCCTCTACAAGCTGCTCGCGGTCGGCGCGGTGCCGGTGGTGAACGAGAACGACACCGTGGCCACCGACGAGATCCGCTTCGGCGACAACGACCGGCTGGCCGCGCTGGTGGCGCACCTGGTGCACGCCGACCTGCTGGTCCTGCTCTCCGACGTCGATGCGCTCTACGACGGCCACCCGCGGCTGCCCGGCAGCCGGCCGATCTCCCGGGTGGAGGGGCCGGCCGACCTCGCCGGGGTGGAGCTGGGCCGGCCCGGGTCCGCCGGGGTCGGCACCGGCGGGATGGTGACCAAGGTGGACGCCGCGCAGGTCGCCGTCGACGCCGGGATCCCGGTCGTGCTCACCTCCGCCGCGGCCGCCGGGGCCGCGCTGGTGGGCGACGAGGTCGGCACGCTGTTCGCCGCGCAGCAGCGCCGCACCACCGGGCGGCTGCTGTGGCTGGCCCATGCGGCCAGCGCCCACGGCCGGCTGGTGCTCGACCCGGGGGCGGTGCGGGCCGTCGTCGAGCGGCGCACCTCGCTGCTGCCGGCCGGCGTGGTGGCGGTCGAGGGAGCGTTCGCCGCGGGCGATCCGGTGGACCTTTGCGACGAAGACGGCCACACGGTGGCCCGCGGTCTGGTCAACTTCGATGCGGACGAGCTCCCCGGCCTGCTGGGGCGCTCGACCCGTGAGCTGGCCCGCGAGCTGGGACCGGCCTACGAGCGCGAGGTCGTGCACCGTGACGACCTCGTCGTGCTCACTGCCACTTCTCGCTAGGCGTCCGGTTGCGGGGCTGACGCCTGTGAGGGCGGCACCGCGGCGTGGACCTCCCGGTCCGTGCCGACGACGACGGCGGCGGAGGTGATGGGTGCGAGGTCCGGTCCCCGAGCCGCTGCGCGCCGCCGATTTCGCCGTGCCGCAGGAGCGGCACACCCTCTGGCACGTCACGGTCACGGTGGCCGGTGAGGCCCTGGCGCTGGACGAGGTGGCCGAGGGCCTGCGCCGCCTCTCCCACGAGCGACCCTTCCTGCTCTCGGCCCGCTACGGCGCCGACCGCGCCGAGGTGCGCTACTGGGAGGAGGCCAGCTGCCTCGACGACGCCGCCGCCCTCGGCCTGCGCCTGTGGGGCGAGCACCGCACCTCCGCCGGCCTGCCCGACTGGCGCGTCGTCGGCCTCGAGGTCGTCGAGCGCGAGACCTTCCACTGGCGCGCCGCCGCCGGCCCCGTCCCGGCGCTCGTCCCCGCCGGGGACATCCGCCCGTTCTGACGCGGTGTGATCACCCAGGCCCCGGTCGGAACGATCACGGGAGCGTGATCCTTCCATGCTTACCGCGGCAGATCGGGCGCGGTGAGCATGGAACTCTCGCGGGGAGTGGGCGCCCCTTCCTGCTCGGGTTCGGTCCCTGCGGCGGCTGCGGACGTTGTCGGATGTCAACGGCGCTGGTGACGCCGGGAGCCGGGCGGGCGGTGACGCCACCCGGCCGGGTGCGCGCCGTTCTGCGCGAGGGGACCCCTGGCCCGCTTCTCAGCGGGTGAGGGGTCCCCTCACGCACATCGCATCCGTCGGCCGGCCAGGGAACGCCCCACGACGGCACCCTCCCGGCACCAGCGCTCTTGACCGTGTGTGAGCACGACTGCAGCGCGCGGCCACCCGATCCGAGGCGCGAAACGCGGCGGCACGACGGTCGGCCCCCTGCGTACCCTGACCCCATGGCTGAGCAGGACACCGCCTCGCACGACACGGCATCGGCTGGCCTCGACGAGCGCGCCCAGGTGCTGGCCGCCGCCGGCGCGGCGCGCGAGGCCGCCGCGGAGCTGCGCACCCTCACCCGGGGGCAGAAGGACGCCGCGCTGCACACCGTGGCCGACGCGCTCGATGCCGCGCTGGACGAGGTCGTCGCCGCCAACGCCGTCGACGTCGAGCGGGCGCAGGCCAAGGGCACCAGCCCGGCCATCGTCGACCGCCTCCGTCTCGACGGCCCGCGCCTGCGCGCCATCACCGACGCGCTGCGCGAGGTGGCCGCGCTGCCCGACCCGGTGGGCGAGGTCGTGCACGGCGGCGTGCTGCCCAACGGGCTCGAGGTCCGTCAGGTCCGCGTGCCCCTGGGCGTGGTCGGCATGGTCTACGAGGCCCGCCCGAACGTGACCGTCGACGCCGCGGGCCTGTGCCTCAAGAGCGGCAACGCGGCGCTGCTGCGCGGCTCGTCCAGCGCCTACGACACCAACGCCGCCCTGGTCGCGGTGATGCGCCGCGCCCTGCAGGGGACCGCGGTGCCGCCGGACGCGGTGCAGCTGGTGCCGGGCACCTCGCACGAGTCGGTCAAGCACCTCATGACCGCCCGCGGGCTGGTCGACGTCCTGATCCCGCGCGGCGGCGCCGAGCTCATCCGCAGCGTGGTCGAGGGCTCCACCGTGCCGGTCATCGAGACCGGCGTGGGCAACTGCCACGTCTACGTCGACGAGCACGCCGACGTCGACAAGGCGGTCAAGATCCTGGTCAACGCCAAGGCGCAGCGGGTCAGCGTGTGCAACGCCGCCGAGACGTTCCTCGTGCACGCCGGCATCGCCGACGCGTTCCTGCCCAAGGCCCTGGCTGCGCTCAAGGAGGCCGGCGTCACCGTGCACGGCGACGAGCGGATCGCCTCCTACGCCGCGGCCCAGGCCGTGCCCTTCGCGCCGGTCACCGACGAGGACTGGGCTGCGGAGTACTACTCCCTCGACATCGCCGCGGGCGTGGTCGACTCCCTCGACGACGCCCTGGTCCACATCCGCCGCTGGTCCTCCGGGCACACCGAGGCCATCGTCACCGACAGCCAGTCCGCGGCCCGCCGGTTCGTCGCCCGGGTGGACAGCGCCGCGGTGATGGTGAACGCGAGCACCCGCTTCACCGACGGCGGCGAGCTGGGCCTGGGGGCCGAGATCGGCATCTCCACCCAGAAGCTGCACGCCCGCGGGCCGATGGGCCTGTCGGCGCTCACCAGCACCACCTGGGTGGTCACCGGGGACGGCCACGTCCGCGGCTGACCCCGCCGGGCCGGCGCTGCCCCGGTGGCTGGGTCCGGTGCTGGTCGCCCTCGGGCTGCTCACCGTCCCGTGGATCGCCTACCTCTGGGTGACGCTCCCGCAGCACGCCGAGGCCCGGCACTACCGCCTGGCCTGGACCGGCTTCGACCTCGCCCTGGTGGCGGGCCTCGCCCGCACCGGCCAGCTGCTGTGGCAGGGGCGCACCCGGGTCGAGCTGCCGGCCACCATGACCGCCACGCTGCTCGTCGTCGACGCCTGGTTCGACCTGACGACCTCGCCCAGCCGGGAGGACGAGCTCTTCGCGCTGGCCACCGCGGCGCTGGTGGAGCTGCCGCTGGCCGTGCTGCTGGCGTGGCTGGCCCGGCACGCCGAGCAGGTGCGGGCTGCCCGCGTGGAGGTCCTGCGCCGCCGGGCGGTCGCGGCCCAGGCGGCCGCTCAGTCCTCGAGCAGGAAACCCACCAGCGAGGCGTAGTCGTCGTCGCCGCGCCCGGCCGCCGACGCCGCGCGGAGCTGCTCGAGCGCCGCGGCCGAGGCGGGCAGTTCCCGGCGGGCGGAGGAGACGGCGAGGTCCACGTCCTTGGCGGCGAGGTCGAGGGAGAACGCGGTGGGGGAGTAGCTGCCGGACTCGACCATCGCGCCCTTCTGGTTCAGGAACCAGCCGAACGGGCCGGCGCCCAGGGCCTTGAGGGCGCTGCCGCGGTCCACGCCGAGGTCGTCGGCCAGCCGCAGCGCCTCGCCCACGCCCTCCGCGGTGATGCCGAGGGCGAGGTTGACCACCAGCTTGAGCGCGCTGCCCGCGCCGACCGGGCCGAGGTGCAGCACCCGCTGCGGGTCTCCCCAGGCCTCCAGCAGCGGGCGCGCCCGGGCGACGTCGTCGTCCGCGCCGCCCACGAACACCCCGAGCGTGCCCTCCTTGGCCGGGCCGACCGTGCCGGCCACCGGCGCGTCGAGGTAGCGCAGGCCGTGCTGCGCCACCGCGTCGGCGAGCTCCCGGGTGGCCTGCGGGCCGATGGTGGTGGCGTCGACGACGAGGGTCCCCTCGCCGGCGGTCCGCACGACGCCGTCGTCGCCGAGCAGCACCTCACGCACCGAGTCCGGGCCGAACAGCATGAGCACGACGACGTCGGCGTCGCGCGCGGCCTCGGCCGGCGTGGCCGCCTCCTTCGCACCCGCGGCGACCAGGTCGGCGGCCTTGCCGGGGCTCCGGTTCCACACCGTGAGCGAGTGCCCCGCGTCGAGGACGTGCCGCGCCATCGCGGCGCCCATCCGGCCGAGTCCGAGGAAGGCGACGTTCATGCTGTCCATTCTGTCCATTCTCTGCATCCTGCCGCCCGAGCCGCCGGCTCACACCTGCAGGCCCTCCAAGCGCTCATGCTCGCAGGCCGATCGCGGCCCGGGCCCGGCGCAGCGTGGCCGCCGCCCGCTCCCGGGCCCGGTCGCGGCCCTGCGCCAGGACGTCGTCGAGGACGGCGGGGTCGGCGGCCAGCCCGGCGTAGCGCTCCTGCAGCGGGGCGAGCACGGCGACCACCGTCTCGGCCACGGCGTCCTTGAGCTCGGCGTAGGAGTCGAGCTGGGCCGCGAGGTAGGCGGGGTCGCCCTCGGAGCAGGCCGCCAGGATCTCCAGGAGGTTGGCCACACCCGGCTGCCGCTCGGGGTCGTAGCGCACCTCCGACCGGCTGTCGGTGACCGCGCGGGCCACCTTCCGGCGCACGACGTCGGGGGCGTCCAGCAGCCCGATCACCCCGGCCTGGCTGGCCGAGCTCTTGCCCATCTTGGCCGTCGGGTCCTGCAGGTCCATCAGCCGCCGGGCGACCGGCGGGTGCACCGGCTCGGGGACCACGAACGTCTCGCCGTAGCGCGCGTTGAACCGGCGGGCGACGTCGCGCGCCAGCTCGAGGTGCTGGCGCTGGTCGTCACCCACCGGTACGTGCGTGACGTCGTGGAGCAGCACGTCCGCCGCCTGGAGCACCGGATACGTGAGCAGCGAGAGCCGGACCTCCTCCCGGCCCTCGCCCTTCTCGCGGAACTGGACCATCCGCCGGGCCTCGCCGAACGTGGTGGTGCACTCGAGCAGGTAGTGCAGCTCCAGGTGCTCGGGCACGTCGCTCTGCACGAACAGCGTGGTGTGCTCGGGGTCGAGGCCGGCGGCCAGCAGCAGGGTGGCCAGCTCGCGGGTGCGCCGGCGCAGGGCTGCGGGATCGTGCTCCACGGTGAGGGCGTGCAGGTCGGCGACGAACACCGTGGTGGTCATCGCGCGCTGCAGCCGGACCACCGGGCGGATGGCGCCGAGCAGGTTGCCCAGCTGGGCCGAGCCGGTGGGCTTGAGTCCGGTGATGGCGCGGGCCTCGGTGGTGGCGGCGGCCTGCGTCGGGAGGGTCTCGGCGGTGAGGGTCTCGGCGGTGAGGGTCATGATCGCTCCTTGGTTCGTCGGGGAGGAGCCGCCCACCGGGAGCCGGAACGAGAACGGCCGCCCCGAGGGGCGGCCGGAAGGGTGCGCGTGCGCGCGGGATCGGGTGGCCGCCCTAGGGCGACCACCAGCCGAGGCTCGGGACGATGAGCTGTCGGATGCGCTGCACGAGCCGGACGGTAGCGGCGCCGGGTGCGGGCCGTCCACCCCCGCCAGGTACCGTCGCCCCATGCAGGCGCTGCAGGCTCCCTGGTTCGCCTCGGTCGACGACGTCCGGGCGCGGCTCGCCGCCCAGGGCTACCTGGCCGACGACGCCATCGCCACGACCGTCTTCCTCGCCGACCGGCTCGGCAAGCCGCTGCTGGTGGAGGGCCCGGCCGGCGTCGGCAAGACCGAGCTGGCCAAGGCCGTCGCCGGCGCGGCGACCGCGGGGCTGGTTCGTCTGCAGTGCTACGAGGGCCTGGACGAGGCGCGCGCGCTCTACGAGTGGAACTACCGCAAGCAGCTGCTGCGCATCCAGGCCGCCCAGGCGACCGGGGAGCACGCGGTGGGCGTGAACAGCGACGGGGCGGACAGCTGGCACGCGGTGCACGACGACGTCTTCAGCGAGGAGTTCCTGCTGGAGCGGCCGCTGCTCACGGCGATCCGACGGCACGAGCCGACCGTGCTGCTGGTGGACGAGACCGACAAGGCCGACGTGGAGGTCGAGGGCCTGCTGCTGGAGGTGCTCAGCGACTTCCAGGTGACGGTGCCCGAGCTGGGCACCATCGAGGCGGTGCGTCGCCCGTTCGTCGTGCTCACGAGCAACGCCACCCGCGAGCTGTCCGAGGCGCTCAAGCGGCGCTGCCTCTACCTGCACCTGGACTACCCCGACGCCGACCGCGAGCAGGCGATCGTGCTCAGCCGGGTGCCCGAGCTCGCCCCCGCGCTGGCCGAGCAGCTGGTGCGCACCGTCCGCGCCCTGCGCGCGCTCGAACTGCGCAAGGCGCCGTCGCTCGCCGAGACGATCGACTGGGCGCGCACCGTGCTCGCCCTCGGCCTGGACACCCTCGACGAGCAGGCCGTGCGTGGGACACTCGGCGTCGTGCTCAAGCACGCCTCGGACCAGGCCCGCGCGGTGAGCAAGCTCGGGCTCAACTGAGCCGGTGGAAGCAGCAGCAGTTCCCAGCAAGAGACCGAGAACAGGGGTTGACGTCAGATGAGTGCCGCCGTCCACGCGCTGCCCGGCCTGGTCACCGCCGCGGAGAAGGCCCGCGACCTGCCCGTCCCGCCGATCGTCTTCGGCCTCGGGGCGTTCGCGGCACTCTGCGTCCTGCTGCTCATCGTGCTCTCGTTCGGCCGGGACCGCTGAGCCGGTGAGCTCGCCGGCCGGCTCGCGCGCGGGCTCGCCCACGGGTTCCTCCACCAGGGGCCTGCTGGACCGCACGGTCGGCTTCGCGCAGGCCCTGCGCCGCGCCGGACTGCCGGTGTCGGTCGCCGAGGTCCTCGACGCTGCCCGCGCCCTGGCGGTCGTCGACCTGCTGGACCGCGAGCAGCTGCGGGCGGGGTTCGCGGCCGCCACGGTGAAGCGGGCCGCCCACCGGCCCGCCTTCGACGCGCTGTTCGACCTCTGGTTCCCGCCGCTGCTGGGCGCGCCGGCGCCGGTCTCCGACGGTGCGTCGGATAACGGCGCCGAGGGGCCGACGTCGGAGGACCCGCGGTCCCAGCGGGACGCCCTGCGCGACGAGCTCACCGAGCTGCTGCTCGACGGCGACCTCGCGGCCCTGCAGCGCTTCGCCCGCCAGGCCGTCGACCGCCTGGGCCGCGCGGACGCCCCGCCCGGGCGACAGCAGTTCTTCGCCTACAAGGTGCTGCGCGACCTGTCGCCGGACACGCTCATGGCGGCGCTGCTCGATGCGCTGCTGGGGGACCGGCCGCGCGGCGGGCTGGACGAGGCGGTCGCCCGCCAGACGATCCGGGAGCGGATCCGCGCGTTCGAGCAGGCCGTCGACGCCGAGGTCCGCCGCCGGGTGGCCGAGGAGCGCGGCGTCGAGCAGGTGGCCAAGACCGCGGTGAAACCGTTGCTGGACCAGGTGGAGTTCCTGCGCGCGCAGCGGCAGGACCTCGAGGCGCTGCGCCGCCAGGTGCACCCCCTGGCCCGGCGCCTCGCCACCCGGCTGGCCGCCCGCCGCCGGCTCGGGCGCGAGGGACGGCTCGACTTCCGCCGGACGGTGCGGGCGTCGCTGGCCACCGGGGGAGTGCCGGTGGTCACCCACCACCGCCCGCGCCGGCCGCACAAGCCCGAGCTGGTCGTGCTGTGCGACGTCAGCGGCTCGGTGTCGTCCTTCGCGCACTTCACGCTGCTGCTCTCCTACGCGCTGCAGGAGCAGTTCACCAAGGTGAGGGCGTTCGCCTTCATCGACACCTGCGACGAGGTGACGCCCTACTTCGAGCAGGGCGCGGACCTGCCGGACGCGCTGGAGCGGATGAACCGCGGCGCGCGGCTGGTGTGGTTCGACGGCCACAGCGACTATGGCCACTCCTTCGAGGTCTTCGAGGAGCGCTTCGCCGACGCCGTCACCCCGCGCACCTCGCTGCTGGTGCTCGGCGACGCCCGCAACAACTACCGCGCCCTGGGCCTGCCGTCCCTGCGGCGGGTCGTCGCCGAGGCCCGGCACGCGTACTGGCTCAACCCGGAGCCGCGGCGGCAGTGGGGCAGCGGCGACTCCGCCGCCGACCACTACGCCGAGGTGCTCGAGATGGTGGAGTGCCGGAACGTCGCGCAGCTGACCGAGTTCGTGGAGCGGGTGCTGCCGGGCTAGGTGCCGCCGTCGGTCGCGGCTCGGCAGGAGGCTGCTCGCGGGGCGCGCGACGACAACCGCTCGGGGCGAAGGGCGGCTGGTGACGGGCGCGGCTGGTGCGGGGGCAGCGTTCGTCGGCCCGCCTGCGGTTCTCGCGCCGCCAAGATCCAACTCATTGGGTGAGGGGCACCCGGAGCCAAACCTATTGGTTCTGGGTGCCCCTGACCCAATGCGACCCCCGAGTTTCGCGGCTTGCCGGGGCAGGGCACCCTTGATCCGTGAGCGTTCTCACCGGTCGGCCCGGTCCTGTCACCCGCGTGCGCGCGGTGCGCGTCGACGCCGACGGTCCGCACCGGCGCGAGGAGCACCTGGCCACCGAGGAGCCGCTGGAGATCCGCCTCGCCGGCCAGCCGTTCACGGTGACCATGCGCACGCCCGGCTCCGACGTCGAGCTGGCGCTCGGGCTGCTGCACGGCGAGGGCGTCCTGCGCGGGCCGGACGACGTGCTGGCGGCGCGCTACTGCGTGGACCCCTCGATCGGGGAGGAGCAGCGCTACAACGTCGTCACCGTCGACCTCGCCCCCGGCGTCTTCGTGGACTGGGAGCGGCACTCCCGCTCGGGGCTGACCACCAGCGCCTGCGGGGTGTGCGGCACCTCGAGCCTGGACGCCCTGCACAGCCGCGGGCTGGTGCCGGTGGCCCCCGGCCCGGTGCTGGACCCGACCATGCTCGTCGCCCTGCCGGACCGGCTGCGCGAGGCGCAGCGCGTCTTCGACCGCACCGGCGGCCTGCACGCCGCGGGCCTGTTCACCCCCGCAGGCGACATGCTCGTCGTGCGCGAGGACGTCGGGCGGCACAACGCCGTGGACAAGGTGGTCGGCTGGGGCTTCAGCCAGGGCCGGCTGCCGCTGTCCGGCCTGGTGCTCGTGGTGAGCGGGCGGACGTCCTACGAGATCGTGCAGAAGGCGGTCTCCGCCGGCGTGGCGGCCGTCGTCGGCGTGTCGGCGCCCTCCAGCCTGGCCGTGGCCACGGCCAAGGAGTTCGGGCTCACCCTGGTCGGCTTCGCCCGCGGCGACCGGTGCACGGTCTACTCCGGCGAGGACCGGATCCCGCTCGGGTAGCGCCCCTTCAGCTGGCCAGCGCGCTCTCGCACACCTGCAGCGACCACCCGACGGCCGACAGGTAGGCGCGGGAGACGTCGAACAGCGCCAGCCCGGTGCCCTCCACCTCGGCCACGTCGCCGTTCTCGTAGGCGACCACCGCGCCGAGCACCGCGCCCAGCGGGCCGTCGTTGCCGGACAGCGCCCCGGCGATCTCGTCGCTGAGCGGCAGCCGCTCGAGCAGCGTCTCCATGGGCAGGCCGAGCACCGACTCCAGGCTGGAGAGCAGACCGGCCACGAACGCCGACTCCGGCTTGGCCCCGGGCACCTCGGCGCTGAGGATCTCGCAGGTCCGCGCCCGGGTCATCGCCGAGGAGAGCTGCTCCTCGTTGGAGGTGCCGGCGTCGGCGAGCACCATGAGCAGCAGCCAGGAGCGCAGCTGGCGCAGGCCGAGCAGCACCAGCGCGTCGCGGATCGACTCGACCTTGCGGTTCAGGCCGCTGGCGGCGGCGTTGGCCGCGCGCAGCACCCGGTAGTTGAGGGCCAGGTCGACCCGCACGATCGACTCGACGTCGGTCACGCCGATCTCGGGCTCGGCCAGCTTGGCCAGCAGCTCCAGGCAGGTCAGGTGCGAGGGGGAGATGGTGGGTGCGCTGACGACGTCGGGGCGCACCAGGAAGTAGCCCTGGAAGTAGTCGAAGCCGAGCGCGACGGCGCGCTCCATGTCCTCGAGGGTCTCCACCCGCTCGGCCACCAGCTTGACGTCGTGGCCCTTGAGCCGCTCGACCCGCCGGGACAGGACGTCGTGGTCCACTTGGGCGACGTCGAGCTTGACGTACTCCACCAGCGGCAGGAACGGCACCCGCGCGGGCTCGAAGAGGAAGTCGTCCAGGGCCACCCGGTAGCCCTGCTCGCGCAGGCGGCGCACCCCGGCCAGGGCCTCGTCGTCGGCGTCGATGTTCTCCAGCAGCTCGAGCACGGCGACGTCGGGGGTGAAGGGGACCGGCATGGTGCCCACGACGAAGGGGCGGGTGACGTTGACGAACGCCAGCCGGCGCCCGACC
The DNA here is from genome assembly GCA_051953655.1 of Motilibacteraceae bacterium. Classification (GTDB taxonomy): domain Bacteria; phylum Actinomycetota; class Actinomycetes; order Motilibacterales; family Motilibacteraceae; genus JBQCHF01. Next base: position 1,259 of record JBQCIO010000316.1, on the reverse strand, counting down.
AGCCGCTCGAGGCCGAACTCGGTGAAGGTGTTGACGATGACCTTGGTGGTGGCGAGGTCGCCGCTCTCGCTCGCCGTGGGCGATGCCTCGCCGGCGCGGAACAGCAGCTCGTACCCCAGGACGTCGAGCCCCCGGTCGAAGATCGGCTGCCGGCCCACGTGGACCCGGGCCATCGTCCCTCCTCCCCGCGGCCGCCGTCCGTGGTGGCCGTCGAAGGGTTGATCGGCACCGATGGGGCGGGCCTGAGGGTCAACGTCCCGGCGAAACCTGCCGAGACACCCTTGACGGGTCGGTCCCGCGGGGCGAGGGCCGGACTCGACCCGTTCGGGCTAGGCCGGTCGGCCTAGGGTCTGACCAGCGTCGGATCCGGCCCGCGCACGGGCACGGCACGGGGCACCAACAGGCAGCGTTCGAGGAGGAGATGGGATGGCGGGCACGCGGACCCGCGTGGGCGTCATGGGCGGCACGTTCGACCCCGTGCACCACGGCCACCTCGTGGCCGCCAGCGAGGTGCAGGCCGCGTTCGACCTCGACGAGGTCGTCTTCGTCCCGACCGGCCGGCCCTGGCAGAAGCAGGACCGTCGGGTGGCCCCCGCCGAGCACCGCTACCTCATGACGGTCATCGCCACCGCGTCCAACCCGCGCTTCACGGTGAGCCGCGTCGACATCGACCGCGGCGGCCCGACCTACACCATCGACACCCTGCGCGACCTGCGCGCGCAGCGCCCCGACGCCGACCTGTTCTTCATCACCGGCGCCGACGCCCTGGCCGCGATCCTCACCTGGAAGGACGCCGAGGAGCTGTTCGACCTCGCGCACTTCGTCGGCGTGACCCGGCCCGGGCACGAGCTGACCCGGCAGGGCCTGCCCGACGGGCGGGTCAGCCTCATGACCGTGCCGGCCCTGGCCATCTCCTCCTCGGACTGCCGGGACCGGGTCGAGCGCGGACAGCCGGTCTGGTACCTCGTGCCGGACGGGGTCGTGCAGTACATCGCCAAGCACCGGCTCTACCGGGCGGACGGCCCGGACGAGATCTCCGGCCCTCGAACGGACTCGTCGGACTCGTCGGACGCCTCGGACGGTTCGGGTGCACCTCTGGACCCCCGCACCGACGCCGGGGACGTGCGGTGAGCGGACGCCGCTACCGCGACCCCGCCGCGCCGGCGCCTGCCCGCGGCGGCGGCGCGCGCGCCCCGCGGCACGCCGCCCGCGACCGCTGGGAGGGCCCGGGCCGCGAGGCCGGCCAGGTCGCCGCGCCC
>JBQCIO010000315.1:0-3082 GCA_051953655.1 Motilibacteraceae bacterium | reverse complement strand
GAGGGAGTCCTCGCGCACCACCAGCGAGGTGGCGAGGAACGCCTCCTCCCCCACCCGGAGCGCAGCCAGCGTGGACGGGGTGCACTGCACGGCGAGCCCCACGCCGCCGACCTCGACGACGGCGATGGTCGGCGCGACGGCGGCGACCCGCCCGCGGACCGAGGCGATCACCGGGCGATCCGCAGCGCAGGACGGGACAGGAGGTTCATCGACGTACTCCGGGAACGGTGCGGGCGGTGCCGCGGCTGGGGATGCGGGCGGGGTGGGCGCCGGCGGCGGCGCGGGCCGCGGAGACGCGCGCGATGGCCGCACCGCGCCACACGTGGCAGATGGCCAGCGCGAGCGCGTCGGCGGCGTCGGCGGGGCGCGGGGCCTGCGACAGGCGCAGCAGCCGGGTCACCATCGCCCCCACCTGGTCCTTGTCCGCCCGGCCGTTGCCGGTGACGGCCGCCTTGACCTCGCTGGGGGTGTGCAGGGCCACCGGGATGCCGCGGCGGGTGGCGGCGACGATCGCCACCGCGCTGGCTTGGGCCGTGCCCATGACGGTGCGGACGTTGTGCTGGCTGAAGACCCGCTCCACCGCGACCGCGTCGGGCTCGTGCCGGTCCAGCCAGTCCTCGACGACGCGCTCCACGGCCACCAGCCGCAGGCCGATGTCGTCGCCGGCCGGGGTGAGCGCCACGCCGACGTCGACCAGCCGCAGCGGCGATCCGGCCGCGCCTTCGACCACGCCGAGCCCGCACCGGGTCAACCCCGGGTCGACGCCCAGCACCCGCACGACCGCTCCCTCGTCCACCGCCGATGCGAACGGATGTTCGCCTGGTCGACGGTAGCCGCTGGCGCGCCGGGGTCGACGGAGCGACACGCGACCGCCGACCAGGGCGGGAACGCCGACGGCCGCCGGCGCGGGGAGCGCGGGCGGCCGTCGAGGAGCGAGCGGGGCGGGTCAGCCCACGGCCTCCATGACCTCGTCCGAGACGTCGTAGTTGGCGTAGACGTTCTGCACGTCGTCGCTGTCCTCGAGCGCGTCGATGAGGCGGAAGATCTTGCGCGCCCCCTCCTCGTCGAGCTCCACCGAGACGCTGGGCAGGAACGTGGCGTCGGCCGAGTCGTAGTCGTAGCCGGCGTCCTGCAGGGCCTGGCGGACCCTCACCAGGTCAGTGGCCTCGCAGACGATCTCGAACTGCTCGCCGTCGTCCTTGACCTCCTCGGCGCCGGCGTCGAGCACGGCCAGGAGGACGTCGTCCTCGGTGAGCTCGCCCTTGGGCACCACGATAAGGCCCTTGCGGGTGAACAGGTAGGACACCGAGCCGGGGTCGGCCATCGAGCCGCCGTTGCGGGTCATCGCCACCCGGACGTCCGAGGCGGCGCGGTTGCGGTTGTCGGTGAGGCACTCGATGAGCACCGCGACGCCGTTGGGGCCGTAGCCCTCGTACATGATCGTCTGGTAGTCGGCGCCGCCGGACTCGGCACCGGAACCGCGCTTGACGGCGCGGTCGATGTTGTCGTTGGGGACCGAGGACTTCTTCGCCTTCTGGATGGCGTCGTAGAGCGTCGGGTTGCCCGCCGGGTCGCCGCCGCCGGTGCGCGCCGCGACCTCGATGTTCTTGATCAGCTTGGCGAACATCTTGCCGCGCTTGGCGTCGATGACCGCCTTCTTGTGCTTGGTCGTCGCCCACTTCGAGTGGCCGGACATCGCAGCGTCCCTTCTCAGTCGTCCGCGCGGGCCGCGCGCACCATGTCGACGAACCGCGCGTGCACGCGCCGGTCCCCGGTGAGCTCGGGGTGGAAGCTGGTGGCCAGCAGGTTCCCCTGCCGGACGGCCACGATCCTACCGTCGGCCGGTCCGCCGACCACGCGGCCGAGGACCTCGACGTCGTCGCCGGCCTGCTCCACCCACGGCGCCCGGATGAACACCGCGTGCACCGGGCCACCGTCGACGCCGTCGACGTCGACGTCGGACTCGAACGAGTCCACCTGCCGGCCGAAGGCGTTGCGCCGCACCACGACGTCGATCCCGCCGAAGGTGGTCTGGTCCGCGGTCCCACCCTCGATCCGGTCGGCGAGCAGGATCATCCCTGCGCACGAGCCGTAGGCGGGCAGGCCCTGGGCCAGCCGCTCGCGCAGCGGCTCGAGGACGTCGAACGCGGCGGCCAGCTTGACGATGGTGGTCGACTCCCCGCCCGGCAGCACGATGCCGTCGAGCGCGGCGAGCTCCTCGGCCCGGCGCACCAGCACCGGCCGCGCGCCGGCCGCCTCGAGCGCGGCCAGGTGCTCCCGGACGTCGCCCTGCAGGGCCAGCACGCCGACGACAGGACGTGCGTCGAGGGCGTCGCGGGCCAGGGTGGGGCGGGCGGCGGGCTCGTCGGGGCGTGGGGCCATCTGGGCGTCAGGCACGTCGGACGAGCCTACCCGTGGCCGTGCGGACGCTGCGGGTGGCGGGTCACTGGCGGGCTGGGCCGGGAAAGATCACGGGCTCGTGGTCGTTGCCCGCACGTCGGGAGATCTGGCGAGGTGGGCGAGTCTTCGCCGAGGTGGGGGCGCCGCCCGCGTTCGGGGCCGGTCTGGGACGGCGGCGCGGACCGGCCACCCGGGTCGAAGGCGGCTGTTGACGGCGAGAGCCGGGCGCGGGGAACGCCGGGAGGCCGGCCGGCGGTCAGTGCGCCCAGAGCGCGACGGCAGTGTGGCGACACGCCGAGATCCCGTGCATCACCGCCGCACTCTGGGCCCCTGAAGATCGAGTGGAGACCTGCTGCACGACACGCCGGCGCGGCGCGACAACAACCCTCCCCTCGAGCCGCACCCGGCCACGGGGACCAGCTCCGAGCTGGTCTCGCCCGTCACCAGCGCCTTTTCTCACCTCGAGAACCGCCGGCGCGACCACCGAAGCGCAGGAGGCCGGCCGAGGCGGCCCCTCACCCCACCGTCAGCGCCCGCCACGTCGCCCCGGCGTCGTCGCTGGCCCACACCGTGTCGCTGGGGTCCAGCGGCAGCGCGAGCAGGCGCCCGCCGCCGGCCGCACCGACCCAGGCCCAGCCGCTGGTGGACCAGGGCAGGCGCTGTCCAGGGGCCCAGTGCGCGC
>JBQCIO010000314.1:0-5067 GCA_051953655.1 Motilibacteraceae bacterium | reverse complement strand
TCCCACACCGGCGCGGCCCAGGGCGGCATGTGCGCCGCCCTCGCCAACGTCGAGGAGGACAACTGGGAGTGGCACACCTTCGACACCGTCAAGGGCGGCGACTACCTCGTCGACCAGGACGCGGCCGAGGTGATGTGCAAGGAGGCCATCGACGCGGTCCTCGACCTGGAGAAGATGGGCCTGCCGTTCAACCGCACCCCCGAGGGGCGCATCGACCAGCGCCGGTTCGGCGGCCACACCCGCAACCACGGCGAGGCCGCCGTGCGCCGGTCCTGCTTCGCCGCGGACCGCACCGGCCACATGATCCTCCAGACGCTCTACCAGAACTGCGTCAAGAAGGGCGTCGAGTTCTACAACGAGTTCTACGTCCTCGACCTGCTCATGAACGAGGTCGACGGCGTGGAGCGCGTGGCCGGCGTCGTCGCCTTCGAGCTGGCCACCGGCGAGATCCACGTCTTCCAAGCCAAGGCCGTCATCCTCGCCACCGGCGGGTTCGGCAAGGTCTTCAAGACCACCTCCAACGCCCACACCCTCACCGGCGACGGCATGGGCATCGTGTGGCGCAAGGGCCTGCCGCTGGAGGACATGGAGTTCTTCCAGTTCCACCCGACGGGCCTGGCGGGCCTGGGCATCCTGCTCTCCGAAGCCGCGCGCGGCGAGGGCGGCATCCTGCGCAACAGCGAGGGCGAGCGCTTCATGGAGCGCTACGCCCCCACCATCAAGGACCTCGCCCCGCGCGACATGGTCGCCCGGGCCATGGCCAACGAGGTGCGCGAGGGCCGCGGCTGCGGGCCGAACAAGGACTACGTCCTGCTCGACCTCACCCACCTGCCGCGCGAGCAGATCGACGCCAAGCTGCCGGACATCACCGAGTTCGCGCGCACCTACCTCGGCGTCGAGCCCTACACCGAGCCGGTGCCGGTCTTCCCCACCGCCCACTACGCGATGGGCGGCGTGCCGACCAACATCGAGGCGGAGGTGCTGCGGGACAACGAGCACGTCATCCCCGGCCTCTACGCCGCCGGCGAGGTCGCCTGCGTGTCGGTGCACGGCTCCAACCGGCTGGGCACCAACTCGCTGCTGGACATCAACGTGTTCGGGCGCCGGGCCGGCATCGCCGCCGCGGAGTTCGCCCAGGGCGCGCCGTTCGTCGACCTGCCCGAGGACCCGGCCGCCGGCGTCGTGGAGCTGCTCGACCGGATGCGCGCCGGCGACGGCGGCGAGCGGGTGGCGGCCATCCGCACCGAGCTGCAGAACACGATGGACGCCAACGCGCAGGTCTACCGGACCGAGGCCACGCTCAAGCAGGCCGAGGCCGACATCCAGGTGCTCAAGGCCCGCTACAAGAACGTGACCGTGCAGGACAAGGGCACCCGGTTCAACACCGACCTGCTCGAGGCCGTCGAGCTCGGCTTCCTGCTCGAGCTGGCCGAGGTGCTGGTCGTCTCCGCCCGCGCCCGCAACGAGTCCCGCGGCGGCCACTTCCGCGAGGACTACCCGAACCGCGACGACGTCAACTTCATGCGGCACACCATGGCGTACCGCGTGCAGGGCCCCGACGGCTCGCCCGAGATCCGCCTGGACTACAAGCCGGTCGTCCAGACCCGCTACCAGCCGATGGAGCGCAAGTACTGATGACAGCCGTCGTCGACTCCCCCGCCCCCTCCCAGCAGGCGGGGGAGGTCCCCACCTTCACGGTCACCCTGCGGATCCGTCGCTTCGACCCCGAGCGCGACGCCGAGCCGCACTGGGAGGACTACCAGGTCACCGCCCACGCCACCGACCGCGTGCTCGACGCGCTGCACAAGGTCAAGTGGGAGCAGGACGGCTCGCTGACCTTCCGCCGCTCCTGCGCGCACGGCGTCTGCGGCTCCGACGCCATGCGGATCAACGGCCGCAACCGGCTGGCCTGCAAGACGCTGGTCAAGGACGTCAGCCCCGAGGACCCGATCACCATCGAGGCGATCAAGGGCCTGCCGCTGCTCAAGGACCTCGTCGTGGACATGGAGCCGTTCTTCGCGGCCTACCGCGACGTCATGCCGTTCCTCATCACCCAGGGCAACGAGCCCACCCGGGAGCGGCTGCAGAGCCAGGCCGAGCGCGAGCGCTTCGACGACACCACCAAGTGCATCCTGTGCGCCGCGTGCACCACGTCGTGCCCGGTGTACTGGACCGACGGGCAGTACTTCGGCCCGGCGGCCATCGTCAACGCGCACCGGTTCATCTTCGACAGCCGCGACGACGGCGCCGAGCAGCGCCTGGAGATCCTCAACGAGAAGGAGGGCGTGTGGCGCTGCCGCACGACCTTCAACTGCACCGAGGCCTGCCCGCGCGGCATCCAGGTGACCAAGGCGATCCAGGAGGTCAAGCGCGCGCTGATCTTCCGCCGCGTCTGACCCGAGCCCACCGCTCCACCACCGTCGCGCCGTCGTCGGCCCCCTGCGCGGGGTCGGCGGCGGCGCGCGGCGCTTCCTGCCCCGACGACGCGCCGATCGGTGGCGGCTCGCACCTTCTCGCCCGGTTCTACCTGCTCCACCGTGACCGGCCGGTTACCCTGAGCCCGCGATGTCCCGCTTCCTCTCGCCGCGCCGCGGCACTTCCACCCTGCTCGCGCTGGCCGCCACTCTCTGCGCCGCCGCGCTGCCCCTGGCCGCCGGCTCCCCCGCCCGCGCCGACGCCACCACCGCCACCACCGCCACCGACGTCGTCGGCGGGCCGCGGCTGGCCTCCACCGGCGTGGTGGTCTCCCGCCCGGCGGGCGTCCCGGCGCCGCCCGCCGTGGGCGCCAAGGCGTGGGTCGTGGCCGACGGCGACACCGGCGAGGTGCTGGGCGCCAAGGCCGCGCACCTGCGGCTCTACCCGGCCAGCACCCTCAAGACGCTGACCGCGCTCACCCTGATCGACAAGCTCGACCGCGACCGGGTGGTCACGGCCACCTGGGACGACGCCAACATCGAGGGCAGCCGGGTCGGGATCGTGCCCAACGGCACCTACACGATCGACCAGCTGTGGGAGGCGGTGTTCCTGCGCTCGGGCAACGACGCGATCAACACCCTGGCCGAGGCGAACGGCGGCCTTGAGCCCACCCTGGCCCAGATGCGGGCCGAGATCACCGACCTGCAGGCGAAGGACACCACCGTCGTCAACCCGACCGGCCTGGACGAGAAGGGCCAGCTCAGCTCGGCCTACGACCTCGCGCTGTTCGGCCGCGCGGCCCTGAGCAGCCCGCAGATCATGCACTACGCCGGGATGATCAAGTCCGACTTCCCCGGCAAGGTGGTGCCGGCCGGCGCGAAGCGTCCCACCTTCCAGATCTGGACCGAGCAGAAGTTCGTTCTGAACTACGACGGCGCGCTGGGCATCAAGAACGGCTACACCACCAAGGCGCAGAACACCCTCATCACCGCCGCCCGCCGCAACGGTCGCACCGTGCTCGTCACCCTCATGTACGACGGCTACAACACCTGGAAGGACGCGGCGAAGCTCACCGACTGGGCCTTCGCCAACGCCGACAAGGTCCAGCCCGTGGGTCAGCTGGTCGACCCGCTCAGCACCCAGCAGCCGCCGCTGAGCGACACCGCGGCCCGCGCCGTCCCCTCCCAGCCGGTCGCCGCCGCTCCCCGCCAGGAGTCCAGCGCGGGCAGCGGCTGGCTCGCCGCCGGCCTGGTGCTGGCCGCCGGCGGTGGCGCCGTGGTCGCCCGCCGCCGCGTCGTCGTCCGCCGCCGCACCGGCCGCTCCACCCTCCCCCGCCCCTGACCCTGACCCGGGCCGCTCACCCCCGGCTCCGCCCGGAGCGATCACGGCCCCGTGATGCTTCCTCGCCCACCCCGACGAATCCGCCTCGGTCGGCGAGCACGTGCCTGGGTCGGACCGCCGTCACGATCGGTGTCTCAACCTGAGACGACTCCTTGTCCCCGCCCGGACCGGCTGCCAGCATCGCCCTCCCCGGCCCGCCCCCCAGGGCCGCGACGAGAGACGACGGAGTCCGCGGTGCCAGTCGACAACCCGTACTACTCCCACGACGTCCACGGCCCCTACGAGCTGGCCGACATCGGCGACCTGGTGCTCGAGGAGGGCCTCACGCTGCGCGGCGTGCAGCTGGCCTACCAGACCCTCGGCACGCTCAACGAGGCCAAGGACAACGCCGTCCTGATCACCACCTGGTACTCCGGCAACCACAGCATCATGCGCGACACCTACGTCGGCGCGGGCCGGGCGCTGGACCCGGAGAAGTACTTCATCGTGCTGGTCAACCAGCTCGGCAGCGGGCTGGGCACCTCCCCCCACACCACCGACGGCCCCTACGGCCGCGGCCGCTGGCCGCGCGTGCGCATCGGCGACGACGTCGTCGCCCAGGAGCGGTTCCTCCGCCAGACCTTCGGCATCGAGCGCCTGGCGCTGGTCTTCGGCGGGTCGATGGGCGCGCAGCAGACCTACGAGTGGGCGGTGCGCTTCCCGGACAAGGTGGCCCGCGCCGCCGCGCTGGCCGGCACTGCGAAGAACCTCGACCACTGCCGGATCCTCGCCCAGACCTTCGTCGACTCGATGGTCTCCGACCCCGCCTACGACGACGGCTTCTACGCCGCCTCCAGCGACGTCCACCGCGGCCTCCGTCGGCACGCCACCACGTTCGCGCTGTCCGGCTTCTGCACCGCGTTCTGGAACCAGGAGACGTGGCGCGACCTCGGCTTCAACAGCGCCGACGACTTCGTCGCCGGCTTCCTGGAGGCCTACTTCCTGCCGATGGACCCCGGCGACCTGGTGGCGATGGCCTGGAAGTGGCAGCACGGCGACGTCAGCCGGCACACCGGCGGCGACCTCGCCGCCGCGCTCGGCCGGATCACGGCCAAGACCTTCGTGCTCCCGATCAGCACCGACCGGTTCTTCCCGCCGGAGGACTGCGCCGCCGAGCAGGCGCTGATCCCGGGCAGCGAGCTGCGGGTGATCGAGGACATCCACGGCCACGCGTCGCTGTTCGCCCTCGGCCCCACCTACTCCGAGCAGGTCGACGCCGCGCTCACCGAGCTGCTCGCCACCGACGCCTGACCCGGGCTCTGGGGGTGGGGG
>JBQCIO010000313.1:0-6655 GCA_051953655.1 Motilibacteraceae bacterium | reverse complement strand
CAGGTGGTGCGGGCCGGGACGACGGCCGAGGCGGTCGGGGCGGCCGGCCCCGGCACCACCCTGCTGGTGGTCGGCTCCGACAGGCTGTCGGAGCACCAGCTGCGGCAGCTGCGCGGAGCGCGCAACCAGGGCGCTGACCTGGTCGTCCCGGCCGCCGGCGCGCCGACCCTGCAGGCCCTCGCCCCCGCGGTCCGGCTGGGCGCGGGCGGGCCGGCCGAGGTCCGCGAGCCCGGGTGCGCGCTGCCGGCGGCGGAGCGGGCGGGGACCGCGCACACGGGCGGGGTCACCTACCTCGCCCCCGCCGACGCCGAGCGGTGCTACCCGGGGAAGGGCGGCCCCAGCCTGGTCGTAGTGGGCGGCGGCGCCGGGGCGGTCACGCTGCTCGGCGACGCGGCGGCGCTGACCAACGGGCACCTGGCCGAGGAGGGCGACGCGGCGCTCGCGCTCGGCCTGCTCGGAGCGCACCAGCGGCTCGTGTGGTACCTGCCGACCGCCTCCGACGTCACGTCGGAGGTCCAGCGCAGCCTGCTCTCCCTCGTGCCTGCCGGCATCCGCTTCGGGGTGGCGCAGCTGGCCGTGGCCGTCGTGCTGCTGGCGCTGTGGCGAGCCCGGCGGCTCGGGCCGGTGGTGGCCGAGCCGCTGCCGGTCGTGGTGCGCGCCAGCGAGAGCGTGGAGGGCCGGGCCCGGCTCTACCGGCGCGGCCGCACCCGCGACGGCTCCGCAGCCCAGCTGCGGGGGGCGACGGCCCGGCGGTGCGCCGCACGGCTGGGCCTGCCGGCGTCGGCGGCCGACCCCTCCCGCCCCGGACCCCTGCTCGACGCGCTCACCCTGGCCACGGGACGCCCGGTCGGCGAGCTGCACGAGCTGCTGCTGGGCGCCGCACCCGCCGACGACACCGCTCTGGTCCGCTTGGCCGACGCGCTGGACGCGCTGGAGAGAGAGGTACGCCGACCGTGAGCGAACCGACCGTGGACGTCCCCGCCGGCCCGTTCTCCGACGGACCGTCGGAGAACGGGCGCGAGGCCGGCGAGCGAGCGCACGCGGCCCTGGTCGCCCTGCGCGCCGAGGTCGCCAAGGCCGTCGTCGGGCAGGACGCCGCCGTCACCGGCCTGGTGGTCGCGCTGCTGTGCCGGGGGCACGTGCTGCTCGAGGGGGTGCCGGGCGTCGCGAAGACCCTGCTGGTGCGCACGCTGGCCGCCGCGCTGTCGCTGGAGTCCAAGCGGGTGCAGTTCACCGCCGACCTCATGCCCGGCGACGTGACCGGCTCGCTCGTCTTCGACGCCCGCACCGCCGACTTCGCCTTCCGGGCCGGCCCGGTCTTCACCAACCTGCTGCTGGCCGACGAGGTGAACCGCACCCCGCCCAAGACGCAGGCCGCGCTGCTCGAGGCGATGGAGGAGCGCCAGGTCACCGTGGACGGGCTGCCGCGCCCGCTGCCCGACCCGTTCGTCGTGGTCGCCACCCAGAACCCGGTGGAGTACGAGGGCACCTACCCGCTGCCCGAGGCCCAGCTCGACCGGTTCCTGCTCAAGCTCGTGCTCCCGACGCCGGCCCGCGAGGAGGAGGTCGACGTCCTGCGCCGCCACGCCGCCGGCTTCGACCCCCGCGACCTCGCCGCCGCCGGGGTGCGGCCGGTGGCCGGCCCCGCCGAGCTCGCCGCCGGGCGCGCGGCGGTGGCCCGGGTCCAGGTGGCACCCGAGGTGCTCGGCTACGTCGTCGACGTGTGCCGGGCCACCCGCCAGGCCCCATCGCTGCGGCTGGGCGTCTCGCCGCGCGGGGCCACCGCGCTGCTGGCCGCCGCGCGCGCGTGGGCGTGGCTGTCCGGGCGCGACTACGTGACGCCCGACGACGTCAAGGCGCTCGCCCGCCCGGTGCTCGCCCACCGGGTGGAGCTGCGCCCGGAGGCCGAGCTGGAGGGCGTCACCGCCGGGTCGGTGCTGGACGGCGTGCTGGCCGCGGTCCCGGTGCCGCGGTGAGCGGGAAGCGGCCACGGTGGCGCTGACCGGCCGCGCCGGGCTGCTGGCGCTGGCCGGGGTGCTCGTCGTGGGGTTCCTCGCGCCCTCGTGGTGGGGGGTGCTCGCGGTGACCCTGGCCGTGCTCGCCCTCGCCGCGCTGGACCTCGCGCTCGCCGGCAGCGTCCGGCAGCTGCGGGTGGCCCGGCACGGGGCGACCGCCGTGCGCACCGGCGAGCCGTGCGAGGTCGTCGTCACGGTCGAGAACGCCGGCCGGCGACGGGTCCGCGGGGTGCTGCGCGACGCCTGGACGCCGAGTGCCGGCGCGGCGGTGCAGCGGCACGACGTCGACGTCCCGCCGGGCGAGCGCCGCCGGGTGGTCACCGCGCTGCGGCCGTCGCGCCGCGGCGACCGCAGCTCCGGGCCGGTGACCGTGCGCTCGGTCGGCCCGCTGGGCCTGGCCGCGCGGCAGGGCTCCCACCGCGCGCCCTGGACCGTGCGCGCGCTCCCGCCGTTCTCCGCGCGCCGGCACCTGCCGGCGCGGCTCGCCCGGCTGCGCGAGCTGGACGGGCGGGCGGCGGTGCGCACCCGCGGGCAGGGGCCGGAGTTCGACGCCCTGCGCGACTACGTCGTCGGCGACGACGTCCGCTCGGTCGACTGGCGGGCCACCGCGCGCCGCGGCGGCGTCGTCGTGCGGACCTGGCGGCCCGAGCGGGACCGGCTCGTGCTGGTGGTGCTGGACACCTCGCGCACCGCGGCCGGGCGGGTCGGCGACGCGCCCCGGCTGGACGCGGCGATGGACGCCGCGCTGCTGCTGGCGGCCCTGGCCACCCGGGCCGGCGACCGGGTCGACCTGCTCGCGTTCGACCGGCACGTGCGCGCCCGGGTGGAGGGGGCCGCGGCCGCCGACGTCCTGCCCGCCTTCGTGCAGGCCATGGCGCCGCTGGAGGCCGAGCTGGTGGAGGCCGACATGCGCGCCCTGGTCACGACCGTCCTCGCCCGCACCTCCCGCCGGTCCCTCGTCGTGCTGCTCACCGGGCTGGACCCGGCCCCGCTGGAGGAGGGCCTGCTCCCCGTCCTCGGCCGGCTGGTGCACCGCCACCAGCTGCTCGTGGCCGGCGTCGCCGACCCCCGGGTCGCCGAGCTCGCCGCCGGCCGCGGCACCGCCGCCGCCGTGCACGGCGCCGCCGCCGCCGAGCGCGACCTGGCGCGGCGGGCCCACGTCGCCGCCGAGCTGGCCCGGCACGGCGTGGAGGTGGTGGACGCCCTCCCCGATGACCTCGCGCCGGCGCTGGCGGACCGGTACCTGGATCTGAAGGCGGCGGGGAGGTTGTGAGGGCGCTCGCCCACAGGGCCCGAAGCTGGTGACCGCGCGGTGGGCGGGGTCTGGGGTTCGCGAGCGGCTGAGGGTCCTCGGGGCACGGTCAAAGGCGCTGGTGACGGCGGGAGCGGGTGGACGGCTGGGTCCTGCCGCCGGGCGGCGGTGCGGGGGCCATCGGCAGCGCAAAGTGTGGCGTTATTGCCGGCTTTCTCGGCGTGTCGCGACATTGGCGCCACACTCTGGCGCCTCAAGATCCACTGGACGCTCGAGTGGAGAGCTGTTGCACGACAGGCCGGCGGGTCGCACAAACGACCTTCCACTCGACCAGGACACAGGTGAGTCGGCCCGACGAGCCGCCCCGCGCCCGGCTCCCCCGTCACCAGCGCCTTTGACCGTGCCCCGCGGGCCGCACGAGCCTCGAGTCCCCGAGATCAACAGTGTTGGGTCAGGGGCACCCTGACCCCATAGGTTCGGCACAGGGTGCCCCTCACCCAAAGCGGCGGATCACCCAGCCGTCGGCAGCACCGCGACGTCGTCCTCGGCCGCGAGGTCCCCCGTCTCCCCGGCCCGGACCGCGCGACCGCCGAGCACGACGACGTAGGCGAGGAACGCCAGCTCGATCAGCAGGCCGATGCCGATGCGGGCCCAGGCGGGCAGGCCGGAGGGGGTGACGAAGGCCTCGACGACGCCGCTGACCAGGAGCACGCCGACCAGGCCGACGGCCAGGGCGCCGACGGCGCGGCCCTCCTCGGCGAGGGCCTGCGCGCGGGGGCGCGGGCCGGGGTCGACCACCACCCAGGCCAGCCGCAGGCCGGCGCCGGCGGCCACGAACACCGCGGTCAGCTCGAGCATGCCGTGCGGGAGGATCAGCCCGAAGAACAGGGCCAGCCGACCGTTGGCGGCCATCAGCCCGGCCGCGACGGCCACGTTGGCGGCGTTCTGCAGCAGCACCCACAGCACGTAGAGCCCGAGCGTGGGGACACCCGCGACCAGGGCCTGGGCGGCCACCCAGGCGTTGTTGGTCCACACCTTGGCCGCGAACGAGGGCGCCGGGTTCTCGGAGTAGTAGCGGGCGAACTCGACGTCGACGAGCTGGCGCACCTCCGCGGGCGTGGCGATGCTCGCCTGCACCTGCGCGCTGTTCGCCACCCATGCGGCGATGACGGCGGCCGCCACCAGCCACAGCAGCGCGGTAGCCACCCACCAGCGCGCCGACCGGTGCAGCGCCGCCGGGAACGTGACCGTGACGAAGCGGGCGACGTCCCGCCAGGCGGGGTCGTGGGCACCGGTGGCGGCCGCCCGGGCCCGCGCCACCAGGCTGGACAGGCGCGCCACCAGCGCGGCGTCGGCCGAGCCCGAGCGCACCACGGACAGGTGGGTGGCCACCCGCTGGTAGAGGTCGACCAGCTCGTCCGCCCGGGCCGCGTCGAGCCGGCGCCCGCGGGATGCGGCGGCCACCAGCTCCTCCAGCCGCTGCCACTGCGCGCGGTGCGCGGCGACGTAGGCGTCGACGTCCACCCCGCACCTCCCGCCCCCGACGACCGCGTGCCGAGCGCCGCCTCTGGACAGGCACCCGTCCGGCCGCGCTGCCCGAGACTAGCCTTGCCGACGAAGAAGGCAGGGTTGCGCCGCCGCCCGCTGCTCGTGAAGCGGGCGAGGGCTTTGCGGGAGGGGGAGCACGTGGCCGACGTCGTCACCGGCGAGGCCGTCGTGCTCGACCTGCGGGTCGCCAGGCTGGCCAGTCGCGGGCTCGCCGTGGCCCTCGACCTCGCTCTGCAGCTGGTCGTGCTGCTGCTCGGGGCGGCGGTCCTGGCCGCCCTGTCCCCCGTGCTGGACGCCGCGCTAGCCGGCGTCCTGGTGCTGCTGCTGGTCGTCGGGGCGCTCGTCGGCTATCCGGTCGCGTGCGAGACGCTCACCCGTGGCCGCACGCTGGGCAAGCTGGCCCTCGGGCTGCGCGCGGTGCGCGACGACGGCTCGCCGATCCGCTTCCGGCACGCCCTGGTCCGGGGCATCGTCGGCTTCGTCGAGCTCTACCTGCTGCTCGGCGTCCCCGCCGTGGTGGTCTCGCTGGCCAGCAGCCGGGGCAGACGGGTGGGCGACCTGCTCGCCGGCACCGTGGTGGTGCGCGAACGGCTTCCGGCCGAGTCCGGTCCCCCGATCGCACCGCTGCCGGTCCTGGCCGGCTGGGCCGCCTCCCTCGACCTGTCCGCGCTGCCCGACGACCTCGCCCTGGCCGCGCGGCAGTTCCTGGTCCGCGCCCAGCAGCTCTCGCCGCACGCGCGAGCCTCGATGGGCGCCCGGATCGCTGCCGACGTCGCCGCCCGCACCGCGCCCCCGCCGCCGCCCGGCGTCCCGGCCGAGGAGTTCCTCGCCGCGGTGGTGACCGAGCGCACCCGCCGGGCCTACGCCCGGGCCCTGCCGGTCAGCGCGCCGACGCGGGCCGCACCGTGGGCGCCACCCCCGCCGGCTGCGGCACCGGACGCGCCACCGGCCCGCGGCCCGTTCGCACCCCCCGGCTGAAACAGCGTGATCGACGTTCGCAATGCCCTGGGAAAGAGTGTTGCGCCATGCACGGATCTTGGGTCAGCATGGAGATGACACCTCGCGCGAAGCGATGAGGAGGACCGCCATGGCCGAGACCGTCCGAGCCGCGCACTCCCGCGCGCACCCGATCACGCCGCTCGCCCCCCGTCCGGTCGACCCCCTCGAGCCGATGACCGCGCACCAGCGCGCGGTCACCCGCCGGCACGAGGCCGCCGTCGACCTGGTGCTGCTCGCCCTGCCGGCGCTCGCCCTGGTCGTCGCCCTGGTGCGCACGGCGATCGTGGGCCCGGAGCACTGGGTGCTCCTCGACGACGTCTACGCCGCGGCCCTGGTGCTGCTGGCGGTCGGCGCGGTGCACGCCGTGCGTGCCACCCGCCGCTGACACCCCTGCACGCCGAGGGGCGCCCCCATCCGCTGCTCTCGCGGATGACGGCGCCCCTGGAACTGCTGACGGATCAGGCGCTGATCAGTAGCGGTAGTGGTCCGGCTTGTAGGGGCCGGCCACGTCCACGCCGATGTACTCGGCCTGCGCCTTGGACAGCTCGGTGAGCTTCACCCCGAGCGCGTCCAGGTGCAGGCGCGCGACCTTCTCGTCCAGGTGCTTGGGCAGCACGTAGACCTGGCGCTCGTACTCGTCGTTCTTGGTGAACAGCTCGATCTGGGCGATCGTCTGGTTCGCGAACGAGTTGGACATGACGAACGACGGGTGGCCGGTGGCATTGCCCAGGTTCAGCAGCCGCCCCTCGGACAGCACGATGATCGAGTGGCCGTCGGCGAAGACCCACTCGTCCACCTGCGGCTTGATCGTGTTGCGGACCACGCCGGGGGTCTTGGCCAG
>JBQCIO010000312.1:0-23382 GCA_051953655.1 Motilibacteraceae bacterium | reverse complement strand
TGTTTTTGTTTTTTTTTTCTCTTTTCTTGGGGGGGGGGGGGCCCCCCCCCCCCCGCCCCCCCCCCCCCCCCCCCCGATCCACATCCGCACCTCCACGCCCTCCTCGATCCAGACGCACGACGCGCAGCAGGCCGGACGGAGCCCTCCTCGTGACCACCACCCCCCTCGGACCGGGCCCGGACCTGGTCCCGCCCGAGAGCGCCGGCAGCACCGGAGCCCCCGCCGGCCGTGCGCCGGCCGGCCGCCCCACCCGCCCGATCACCGACAGCCGCAGCGCCCGCAGCCTGCTGGTCAAGGTGGTCGTGCTCGGCGTGGTGGACGCCCTGGGCATCTTCGGCATCGCCGCCCTGTGGGCAGACCACAGCTGGAAGGGCCTGGTGGCCATGGTGGTGGCCGTCGCGGCCATCAACCTCGTCTACTGGCGCAAGGGCGCCCTGCCGGCCAAGTACCTGCTGCCCGGCCTCATCCCGCTGCTGGTCTTCCAGGTCTACGTCGTCCTCTACACCGGCTACGCCGCCTTCACCAACTACGGCGACGGGCACAACAGCACCAAGGCCGACGCGGTGGCGGCCATCCTGGCCGGCAACCAGACCCGCGTCCCGGACTCGCCCGCCTACCCCCTCAAGATCGTGCGCAAGGACGGCGAGCTCGGCTTCCTGGTCACCGACCCGAAGACCAAGCAGGCCGAGCTCGGCACGGCGACCGCGCCGCTGGCTCCGGCGCCGGGCGCCGAGACCGACGCCTCCGGTCAAGCGGCGTCCATGCCCGGCTGGAGCACGTTGGGCTTCACCGACGTCCTCGCCGCCCAGCAGCAGGTGACCGCGCTGCGGGTGCCGATCTCGAGCGACCCGAACGCCGGCACGATCGGCACGCAGGACGGCAGCACCGGCTACGTCTTCAGGTCGACCTACCGCTACGACGCCGCGTCGGACCAGATCCGCGACACCAGCAAGGGCACGGTCTACGCCAACGACGGGAAGGGCGAGTTCCGCTCCGCGGACGGCAAGGTCCTCACGCCGGGCTGGAAGGTCTACGTCGGCTTCCAGAACTTCACCAGGGTCCTCACCGACTCCAGCATCCGCGGCCCCTTCGTCGGGGTCTTCGTCTGGACGTTCGCCTTCGCCGGCCTCTCGGTGCTGCTCACCTTCGTGGTCGGCCTGGTGCTCGCGCTCACCCTCAACGACGAGCGGATGCGGGGTCGCAGGATCTACCGCTCGCTGCTGATCCTCCCCTACGCGGTGCCGGCCTTCCTCTCCGCGCTGGTGTTCGCCGGCATGCTCAACACCCGCTTCGGCATCATCAACTCGGTGCTGCTCGGCGGAGTGGAGATCCCCTGGCTCACCGACCCGTGGCTGGCGCGCCTCAGCGTGCTGCTGGTCAACACCTGGCTCGGCTTCCCCTACATGTTCCTGGTGACCACCGGAGCCCTCCAGGCCATCCCCAAGGAGCTGACCGAGGCCTCGGCCGTGGACGGGGCGAGCGCGTTCCAGTCCTTCCGCCAGATCAAGCTGCCGCTGCTGCTGGTGAGCCTCGCGCCGCTGCTGATCTCCTCGTTCGCGTTCAACTTCAACAACTTCAACACGATCTACATGCTGACCGGCGGCGGCCCCAAGGACCTCAACGCCCCGGTGGACGTCGGCGCCACCGACATCCTCATCTCGTTCGTCTACAAGCTGGCCTTCGGCGGCACGAACCGGCAGTACGGGTTCGCCTGCGCGGTCTCGATCCTCATCTTCGTGATCATCGCGACCATCTCCGGCCTGCTGTTCCGCAAGACCCGCACCCTCGAGGAGCTGAACTGACATGGCGACCACGGTTCAGGCACCGAGCACCGGCACGCCGCAGGTCCCGGCCCAACGGCCCAAGAGCCTGGGCCGGACGTTCCGCGAGACCGGCTGGCGGCACGTCGTCGGCGTCGTCGCGCTGGTCATCGCGCTCTTCCCGGTGGTGTTCATCCTCAGTGCGTCGGTGAACAGCAGCGGCACGCTGGTGGGCTCGAACAGGCTGTTCAGCAGCTTCTCCGGCGAGAACTACCGGCAGCTGTTCACCGACCCGTTGCACCCCTACGGCTGGTGGTTCCTCAACACCATGTTCGTCGGGCTGGTCACCGCGGCCGGCACCGTCTTCCTCGGGGCGTGCGCCGCCTACGCGTTCTCGCGCTTCCGTTTCCGCGGCCGCCGCGGCGGACTGCTCTCGCTGCTGCTGGTGCAGATGTTCCCGCAGCTGCTGGCCTTCGTCGCGATCTTCCTGCTGATGGTCGGCATCAAGGACGTGTTCCCCGCCCTGGGGCTCGGCAGCCGGATCGGCCTGATCATGGTCTACCTCGGCGGCGCGCTCGGCGTGAACACCTACCTGATGTACGGCTTCTTCAACACCGTGCCGGTGGAGCTGGACGAGTCGGCCAAGATCGACGGCGCCTCGCACGCGCAGATCTTCTTCGGGATCATCCTGCGGCTGGTCGCGCCAATCCTTGCCGTCGTCGGCCTGCTCTCGTTCGTCTTCACGCTCAACGAGTTCGTCATCGCCAGCGTGCTGCTCACCGACCCGCACCGGCAGACCCTCTCGGTCGGCCTCTACCAGTTCGTCTCCCAGCAGTTCGACCAGAACTGGGGCGTGTTCGCCGCCGGGGCGTTCCTGGGCGCGCTGCCCACGGTCCTGCTGTTCCAGTTCCTCCAGCGCTACATCGTCGGCGGCCTCACCGCCGGCGCTGTGAAGGGATGAGCGTGTTCGGCGACAACCTGCTGGACCAGCCGCACCACGACGGATCGGCGCTGCACCTGCCCCAGCAGGCGCCCGGCCTGGACGAGGACGTGCCGGTGCTGGTGCGGGTGCCCCGCAGCCGCCCGGTCCGCGCGGTGCACGTCCGCTCGGTGCAGGACGGCGAGCCTCGCTACCACGAGGCCGTCGTCGACCACGTCGACGAGCACGACATCTGGTACCGGGCCACGCTGCCGGTCCACCACCCGGTCACCTCCTACCGGGTGCTGCTGGACCACGGCACCGGTTACCGCTGGCTCAACGGCACCGGCGTGCACCGGCGCGACGTGCCCGACGCCGCCGACTTCCGCGCCACCACCTTCGACCCGCCGCCGGCCTGGGCCCGCTCGTCGTTCGTCTACCAGGTCTTCCCGGACCGGTTCGCCCGGGCCGACGGCCGCTACGACGAGCACCCGGCCGACGTGCCGGACTGGGCCGTGCCGGCGCGCTGGTCGGACGAGGTGGTGCACCAGGGGCCGGACACCCCGCGGCAGCTCTTCGGCGGCGACCTCGGCGGCATCGAGGCGCACCTGGACCACCTGGTCGACCTCGGCGTCGACCTGCTCTACATGACCCCGATCTTCCCCAGCCGGTCCAACCACCGCTACGACGCCTCGTCGTTCGACCGGATCGACCCGCTGCTCGGCGGCGACGCCGCCCTCGCCTCGCTCACCGACGCCGCGCACCGGCGGGGCATCCGGGTGATGGGCGACCTCACCACCAACCACACCGGCGACGGGCACGAGTGGTTCGAGGCCGCCCAGGGCCACCCGGAGCACCCCGAGGCCTCCTACTACTACTTCCGGGACCACCCGGACGACTACGTCTCCTGGTGGGACTTCCCGTCGCTGCCCAAGCTCAACTGGGCCTCCGAGGGGCTGCGCCAGCGGTTCGTCTGCGGCCCGGACAGCGCGGTGCGCCGCTGGCTGCGGGCGCCGTACTCGCTGGACGGCTGGCGGATCGACGTCGCGAACATGACCGGACGTCACGGCACCGACGACTATGCGCACGAGGTGGCGCGGCTGGTCCGCTCCGCAGTGCGGATCGAGAACGACGACGCGTTCCTCCTCGGCGAGCACTTCCACGACGCGCACGCGGACCTGCAGGGCGACGGCTGGCACGCGGTGATGAACTACGCCGCCTTCACCCGGCCGGTGTGGACCTGGCTGACCAACCCGGGCAACGGGCTGCCGTTCCTCGGCATGCCGGTCGGTGTCCCCCGGCTCGGCGCGGCCGACGCGTTCGGCGCGGCGCGCGAGTTCAGCGCGATCGTGCCGTGGCGCAGCGCCCTGCACGCCGTCAACGCGCTCGGCTCGCACGACACCCCGCGCATCCGGACCGTGCTCGGCTCCGACGACGCGGTGGAGGTGGCCGCCGGCCTGCTGTTCACCTCGGTCGGCGTGCCCATGGTCTTCATGGGCGACGAGCTCGGCCTGGAGGGCACGGACGGCGAGCACTCGCGGACCCCGATGCCGTGGGGCGACCGGTCGCGGTTCGAGGGCCGCACGCTGCGCGCCTACCGGGACCTCGCGCGGCTGCGCCGCGAGCACCCCGCGCTGCAGGAGGGCGGCCTGCGCTGGGCCCACGTCGACGACGACGCCGTGGTCTTCCTGCGCGAGTCCCCCGAGGAGCGCCTGCTCGTCCTCGCCGCCCGCGCCCCGCACGCCGGCGTCCGGCTGCCGCGCACCATCGTCCGGACCATGCCGGCCAACCTCTACGGGGGCGCCTCGGCGAAGGTCACGGCGGATGCGGTGGAGCTGCCCGGGGACGGGCCGACGTTCCAGGTGTGGGCGCTGTAGGGGCGTCTGCTCCGGCTTGGGTGAAGGGCACCTTCTGACGAACCTATTGGCAGAAGGTGCCCTTCACCCAATCAGTTCGACCTCCAGTCCACCGGCGGACAGCACCACCGGACCGGAGCGGGACTCGCTCCCGTCACCAGCGCCTTCCACCCCGCCGAGAACGCACGCCGCGCTCGACGGCTGGACGCCGAGCGCGAGGTGCGTCCGTGGGTAGGGTCAGTGCGCCGCCTGCGGCTCCTTCTCCCCCTGGTCGGCACCCAGCTCGCGCTGGATCTCCTCCAGCGAGCGGTCCTTGGTCTCCGGCAGCCGCCACGCGAAGTAGGCGGTGGCGACGACGCCCATGAGGGCGTAGATCCAGAACGTCGTGGGCCGGCCGACGGCGTCGACGAGCTGGAGGAAGAAGTAGGAGACGACGAAGTTGGCGGCCCAGTTGGCCACGGTGGCCACCGACATCGCCTTGCTGCGGATGCCGAGCGGGTAGATCTCGCTGATCATCAGCCAGAACACCGGCCCGAGGCCCACCGCGAAGGATGCGACGAACAGCAGCAGGAAGGCCAAGGCGATCCAGCCCTGCTGCTGGAGCGCCTGCAGCTGGAAGAACAGGCCGAGCCCGACCAGGGCGAGCGTGCAGCCCACGGTCCCGATCAGCAGCAGCGGGCGACGGCCGACGCGGTCGAGCAGCAGGATGGCGACGATCGTGAAGATGACGTTGGTGAGGCCGACGAACACCGCCTGCGTGACGGCGCCCGTGCTGGACAGGCCCGCCTGCTTGAGGATCGTGGCCGCGTAGTAGATGACCGTGTTGACGCCGATGAACTGCTGGAAGATGGCGAGCGCGAGCCCGGTGACCATGAGGGGGCGCAGCCGCGGCCCGAACAGGTCCTTGACGCCGGTCTGCGCGCCCTCGCGGGCGGTGTCACGGATGTCGGCGACCTCGTCGTCCACCTCGCTCTCGTCACGGGTCTTGCTCAGGACGTCGCGTGCCTCGTCCTCACGCCCCTTGAACACCAGCCAGCGCGGCGAGTACGGCACGAAGAGCATGCCGACGGCCAGCGCGAGGCCGGGCAGCACCGCGAGACCGATCATCCAGCGCCAGGTGCCCGGGACGTGCTGGAAGCCGGCGTCCACCAGGTAGGCGATGAAGATGCCGCTGGTCACCATGAGCTGGTTGAACGAGGTGACGGCACCGCGCAGGCGCGGCGGGGTCTGCTCGGAGATGTACTCCACCGACACGAACGAGGCTGTGCCGACGGCGAGGCCGAGCACGAAGCGGGTGCCGATGAGCCAGGCGGTGTTGGTGGCGAAGGCCCCGGCCAGCGCACCGACCACGTAGACGCAGCCGGAGCCGAACTTGGTCCACCGGCGGCCGATCCGGTCGGACAGGTAGCCGGAGATGACCGCGCCGACGACCGCACCGATGAGCAGCGAACCGACGATCCACTGCTGCGCGAGCTGGGAGGCGCCCAGGTCCTTCTTGATGAACAGCAGGGCGCCGGAGATGACGCCCGTGTCATAGCCGAACAGGAAGCCGCCCAGCGCCGCGATGATCGCGATGCGCATCAGGAATCCGTTCGACCGTACTTCTCGCACGACCCCCGGCACCGCCACCGCCTCCTCGGCACAGTCGCGGGCACCGGGGCCGCCACGACGGCGCCCCCTTGCTCCCGCGGATGCCCTCCGTTTCCCGTGCGCACTGCACCCAATCCCCGGAGGGCGCACCTTCGAGATCTTCGGGGCCGTCAGCGTCCCCGCACCCGGGTCGCCGCCGCGTGCGCGCCCTCGGGGTCCAGCTCGTCGAGCAGCCGCAGCGGCTCCTGCGCGAGCGTGGAGACGAGCCGCGCGGCGCGCGGGTCCGAGGGTGGGAGCCCGGACAGTGCGGCGGCCGCCGCCTCGCCGCACCGGCGGGTCGCGCCGACTTGGTCGCGCAGCGCCTCCACGTCGTTCGCCCGCCCGGTGCGCAGCACCGTCGCGTAGTCCGCGAGGGCCTCGGCCACGCCGGCGACGAGGTCGGCCAGCTCCGCGGGGAGGCGGGGTGGCGGCACCGGCTCACGCCGGGCCCCCGTCGCCAGGTCGGCGAGGCTGCGGGTGAGGCTGCGGGCCTGGCCGACGGCGTGGTCGAGCGCGGCGCCGGCCGCGTCCAGCTGCTCCATCCGGTCGCCGAGCCGCCGGCCCGCGTGCCCCCGGACCCGGCGCGGGTTCCACCGCACGCTCTCCTGCGTCGTGACGAGCTCCTCCCGCACCGACGAGAGCCGCACGCTCAGGCGGCGTGCATGGCGCAGCCACGCCTGCGCCCCGTCCAGGTCCCACGCGCCCCGCAGCCCGGCGTCGACGTCGCGCAGCAGCCCGGACAGGTCGGCGGCCAGCGCCGCGAGCCGGGCCTCCCCGACGCCGGTGCGCACGGGCGGCGCGACGACGCTCACCAGCACCCCGAAGCCGGCCCCGACGAGGGTCAGCAGGGCGCGCACGCCGCCGTAGCCCTCGCCCAGGGACAGGACCAGCACGGCGGTGATCGGCACCTGCAGGCCGCCGGTGGCCCCGAGCACCGGCTCCAGCCGTTCCCAGCCGCGCAGGGCGAGGCCGAGCAGCACGATGAGGGCGATGCTCCACCAGTGCGGCCCGAGCCAGAGCCCGGCCGCGAGCCCGATGCCGGCCCCCACGACGACGCCCGCCAGCACCTTGAGCGCCTGCCGGGTGGTCGCGTAGACCGTCTGCTGCATCACGATCAGCGTGGCGATCGGCGCCAGGACCGGGATGCGGGCGTGCAAGAGCATGTCGGCCACGACCCAGGCGGCGGTCGCCGCCACGGTGGCGCGGACGATCTGCTGCACGTGCGGGTCCGCGCGCATGCTCCGGGCCCGTGCCCCGGCCAGGGCACCGGCCCGCCGTCGCGCGGCAGCGGGGCGCAGCACGACCCACCACTTCCCGGCCCGGAGGGGTCGATGCGGCGGCCGTCCGGAATGCGTGAGGGCGCCCCTCACCGGCGCAGCAGCGGGTCGGGGGTCCCCTCCCGCACGCCACGTCGGCCCCGTCCCGGTCCGAACCGGTTCGCGTCAAGGTAGTGACTCGGCTCACTGCCATGACCTAGTGTCAGACCGTCAACCCTCCACAACGGATCGTCCGGCACGTACCTGCCGGTGAAGGGACGCACGTTCATGGCTACGGTCACGTACGACAAGGCCACCCGGCTCTACCCGGGCTCGGAGAAGCCCGCGGTCGACGCCCTCGACCTCGACATCGCCGACGGCGAGTTCCTCGTCCTCGTCGGCCCCTCCGGCTGCGGCAAGTCCACCTCCCTGCGCATGCTCGCGGGCCTGGAGGACGTCAACGCCGGCGCCATCCGCATCGGTGACCGCGACGTCACCGACCTCCCGCCCAAGGAGCGGGACATCGCGATGGTGTTCCAGAACTACGCGCTCTACCCGCACATGAACGTCGCCGAGAACATGGGCTTCGCCCTGAAGATCGCCGGCGTGGCGAAGGACGAGCGCGACCGTCGGGTCCGCGAGGCGGCCAAGCTGCTCGACCTCGAGCAGTACCTCGAGCGCAAGCCGAAGGCCCTGTCCGGTGGCCAGCGCCAGCGCGTGGCCATGGGCCGCGCGATCGTGCGCGAGCCGCAGGTGTTCCTCATGGACGAGCCGCTGTCCAACCTCGACGCCAAGCTGCGCGTCAGCACCCGCACCCAGATCGCCTCGCTGCAGCGCCGGCTCGGCATCACCACGGTCTACGTCACGCACGACCAGACCGAGGCCATGACGATGGGCGACCGGGTCTGCGTGCTCAAGGACGGCGTCCTGCAGCAGGTCGACACCCCGCTCAACCTCTACGACCGGCCGGCCAACGTCTTCGTCGCCGGGTTCATCGGCTCGCCGGCCATGAACCTGGGCACCTTCCAGATCAGCGAGGCCGGCGCCCGCCTCGGCTCCAGCGACGTGCCGCTCAGCCGCGCCACGCTCGACGCCGTCGGCTCCGAGGGCAGCAAGCAGGTCACCCTCGGCTTCCGCCCCGAGTCCCTCGAGGTGGTCCCCGACGGCACGCCCGGCGCGTTCCCGATCGTGGTCAACGTCGTCGAGGAGCTCGGCTCCGACGCCTTCGTCTACGGCGACGGCCAGTTCGGCAGCCCGGCCGGCGACGAGGTCGGCAGCGACCAGATCATCGCCCGGGTCGAGCCCCGCACCGCCCCGCACAAGGGCGAGAAGGTCTGGCTGCGCATCCGCGAAGGCAAGCAGCACGTGTTCTCGACCAAGACCGGTCAGCGCCTTCCGGTCTGACGTCGCCCGTTCCGCACCGACGCGGGGTCGCGCCACCGGCGCGGCCCCGCGTCGTGCGTCCGGCAGTCCCGCTGTCCGTCCCGCTGTCCGTCTCGCTGTCCGTCTCACCCGAGGAGCGCGCCCGGTGGCGCTGCAGATCACGGCCGCCCGGCTCACCGACCAGGGGCTGCTCGACCTGCCCTGGTCCACCCCGCTGGAGGAGTGGCCGGAGGACCACCTCGTCGCCCTGCCGCGCGGCATCTCCCGGCACGTCGTCCGCTTCGCGCGCATCTCCGGCCGGGTCTACGCCATCAAGGAGATCGCCGAGCGTCCGGCCAGCAACGAGTACCGCCTGCTGCGCCAGCTGCAGCGGCTCGACGTCCCCGCGGTCGACGTCGTCGGGGTGGTGAGCGGGCGCGAGGAGGCCGACGGCTCCGCGCTCGACCCCGCCCTGATCACCGAGCACCTGCAGTTCTCCCTGCCCTACCGGGCACTCTTCTCCCGCACGCTGCGCCCGGACACGGCCGACCGGCTGGTCGACGCCCTCACCGCGCTGCTGGTGCGGCTGCACCTGGCCGGCTTCTTCTGGGGCGACTGCTCCCTGTCCAACATCCTCTTCCGCCGGGACGCCGGCGCGTTCGCCGCCTACCTCGTCGACGCCGAGACCGGCGAGCTGCACCAGTCGCTCTCGGACGGGCAGCGGACCTACGACGTCGACATCGCGCGGACGAACATCATCGGGGAGATGTTCGACCTCGAGGCGGCCGGGCTGCTCGACGAGAAGGTCGACCCGTTCGCCACCGGCGACCGGCTGGAGCGGCGCTACACCGAGCTGTGGTCCGAGCTGACCGAGTCCGAGGTGTTCGAGTCCGGCGAGCGCTACCGCATCGACGCCCGCATCCGCCGGCTCAACGACCTCGGCTTCGACGTCGCCGAGCTCGACATCTTCACCGACATCGACGGACGGCGGGTGCAGATCCAGCCCAAGGTCGTCGACGCCGGCCACCACACCCGCCGCCTGATGCGGCTGACCGGGCTGGACGTCGAGGAGAACCAGGCCCGCCGGCTGCTCAACGACCTCGACGCCTACGCCGCCGCCACGGAGCAGCAGCGCGAGGACGAGGAGATCGTGGCGCACGCCTGGCTCACCGGCGTCTTCGAGCCGGTCGTGCGCGCGGTCCCCAAGGAGCTGCGCGGAAAGCTCGAACCCGCCGAGATCTTCCACGAGGTGCTCGAGCACCGCTGGTTCCTGTCCGAGAAGGCCGGCCGCGACGTCGGGCTGATGACGGCGGTCGACTCCTACGTCACCAACGTGCTGGCCCACAAGCCCGACGAGCGGTCGGTGCTCGGCGCCCGGGTGGACCAGGACGGCCTGGTGGACACCGCCGAGCTGCGGATCGTGTGGACCGACGAGGACTAGGGCAGCTGGAGCTCGGCTAGTGCAGTCGCCCGCGGGAGGAGTAGGCGAACCAGCCCGGCTCCTGGCCGGGCACCGGCCCGTCGCCGGCGGCGGCGTGCGCGTCGTCACCTCGCATGCCGTGCAGGGCACGGGTCACGTCGTGGGCGCTGCCGAGCAGCTCGTCCAGCGCCCCGGCGAGACGCTGGCCGCTGAGCACCTGGCCGCTCTCGCCGGCCGTGACCGCATCCACGACGGCGCGTCGGACCAGCTCCTTCACGAACGACGCGGTGACGCCCTCGCTGCGCGCGACGACGTCGGCCAGCTGCGCCTCGTCGGCCTGCACGGTGAGGTGGCGGGTGTAGAGCTCGAGCAGCCTGCGACGGGCTTCCTCGTCCGGCAGCCCGATCTCGACCGCGAGGTCCACCCGGCCGGGGCGTGAGGCCAGCGCGGGCTCGAGCAGGTCGGCCCGGTTGGTGGTGAGCAGGAAGAGCAGGTCGGCGTCGGGCGAGGCGCCGTCCATCGCGTCCAGCAGGTCGAACAGCACTCCGCCGGGCCCGAGGGTGCGCTCGCGCGCCACCAGGTCGACGTCCTCGAGCACGACGACGGAGGGCTGCAGGTCGCGGGCGACCCGGGCGGCCTCGCCGACGGCCGCGAGCGCGTGCCCGCGCAGCAGCAGCACGGTCGAGCCGGCCAGGCGGCGCACGAGGTAGCGGGTGGTGTGCGTCTTGCCGGTGCCCGGAGGGCCGAACAGCAGCAGCCCGCGGCGCAGGTGCTGGCCGGCGGCCAGCAGGGCGTCCCGGTGGGCGGCCACCTGCAGCGCGTGCCGCTCGATCCGGGCCAGCACGTCCTCGGGCAGGACGACGTCCTCGCGCCCGGTCTCGGGCAGCTCGGCGAACTCCAGGGAGATGCCGCCCATCCCGGGGACGACGTCGAGCACGTGGCCGCGGTAGACGTTGAGCTCGTGGCGGAGCCGGGCCAGCTCGGCCAGCAGCTGCTGCGCCTGCTCGGTCTGCAGCCCGGCGACCTCGAGCGCGAGCGTCGGCTCGCCGCGCCGCGGGTCCCCGGCCCGCACGAGCAGGGCGCTGCGGCCGCGCCCGTCCTCCACCAGCAGCAGTGCGAGCTGGTAGCAGGCGATCGTCTGCCCGGGACCGCTGGGCAGGTCGACCAGCGGCGGCGACGACAGGCGCAGCGGCGGCAGCGCGTGCTGCGCGAGCAGCTGCTGCAGTCCCCAGCCGCCGTGGTGGGCGGGCACGCTGATGCCGTGGACCTGCACGGTGCGGCCGGGCTCGATCATCCAGGCGTTCAGCGCGACCTGCAGGTTGACGTGCTCGAAGGGGGGCAGCTCCGCCGTCACCACGGACCGCTCGACGTCGTCGGGGCCGAGGTGCTCGCTGATCAGCGAGGCCAGCTCGGCGGTCGAGTCGTCGGCCTGGTTCTGGTGCACCCACTCAAGAAAACGCCGGAAGGCGCGGGCGAACTCACCCTCGTCCCACTGCTCGCGCGCGCCGCTCTGCTGCTGCCCGTCCCCCGAGGTCACCCCGGCAGCCTCCTCGGCGCAGCCCGGCGTGTCAACGCTCCTACATGCCGTCAGAGATCGTTCCGCGACCGCAGCCGGTCGAACCTGGTGGCCGCCCACGCCCGCGGCACCGATCTGATCGAGGGCAGCCCGGGCGGGTCGGGATCGGTGCCGCGCAGAGCCCAGAATCCGCCTGCACAGACCAGCAGGCCCGGACGTGCGCCCGGGGCCGGGGGCCAGCAGCGGGTGACCGAAGAACGAGTCGGCGTCGCCGCCCTGCACCACCATGGTCGGGCCGAGCAAGGCGGCGTCGAGCCAGGGGGCACCTCGGCAGACCCACGCCCGGTCCAGCAGCTTCCGGTGGGATAGTCGGGCGTGACCGACGCCGAGCCGATCATCCGCGCACGGGAGCCGGAGGACCTGCCGGCGCTGGCGGCCGCCCTGCTCGCCCAGCAGCCCGAGACCCGCTATCCCTTCCGGAACCCGCTGCCGATCCCGGCCGAGCGGTTCCTGCACGCCGAGGACGCGGCGGCCGCCTGGACGGCGGAGGTCGACGGGCAGCCGGCCGGCCACGTCTGCCGGGTGGGCCCGGCGCACGGCTTCCCCGAGGCCGAGGTGCTCATCGAGAAGTGCGCACAGGCCCACGGCTGCGAACCGGCCCAGCTGGCCTGGGTCAGCTCGCTGTTCCTCGCCCGCGAGGCGCGCGGGCTCGGCCTGGGCAGGCGGCTGCTGGCCACCGTGGTCGAGGACATCCGGGCGAACGGCCTGCAGCCGTGCCTGGAGGTGCTGCCGGTGCACGCGGCCGCCTTCTCGCTGTACCGAGCCGGTGGTTGGACGACCGTGCATCGTTTCCGGCCCGCCTGGCTGGGCGGCGCCCCGGCCGACGAGGTCCCGGACGTCCACGTCATGGTGCTGACGGACAGCTCCGGGCGAGGCTGAGGAGACCGCCGTGCGAGTGCGCAAGGTCGTCGACCTCTCCGTGCCGCTGGACGAGCGGGTGCAGGTCTACCCGGGCGACCCGGAGTTCCGCTCGGACATCGCCGCGACGGTCGCCGTCGACGGCTTCAACCTGCGGCACGTGCGGATGGGCAGTCAGACCGGCACGCACGTGGACGCCCCCTTCCACTTCCGCGACGACGGCTCGCCGATCGACGAGCTCGACCTGTCCCTGTTCGCCGGGCCCGGGGTCGTGCTGGACGTACG
Source organism: Motilibacteraceae bacterium (assembly GCA_051953655.1). GTDB lineage: Bacteria > Actinomycetota > Actinomycetes > Motilibacterales > Motilibacteraceae > JBQCHF01. The sequence goes on along the minus strand of JBQCIO010000312.1, from coordinate 10,461 downwards.
CGGCCACCGGCCGCGGGAGCGCATCACCTGGGCCGCGCTCGAGCCGTGGGCCGACCGCCTGGGCCCGGGCGTCATCGCCCTGGTGCACACCGGCTGGTCCGCGCACTGGGGGACGCCGCGGTACTTCCAGCACCCGTTCCTCGACGTCGACGCCGTCGGTCGCCTGCTCGACCTCGGGGTGCGGACCCTGCTGCTCGACGCGCCCAGCCCGGACCAGACCCCCGACGACGAGCACCCTGGCGCGGGCTTCCCGGTGCACCACCTGGTGGCCGGCGTCGGCGGGGTCATCGGCGAGAACCTGCGCGGCCTCGAGCAGATCGACTTCGAGCCGTTCGTCTCCTGCCTGCCGCTGCGCCTCACCGGCGCTGACGGCGCGCCGGTCCGCGCCGTCGCCCTCGACCTCGCGCCGTAGGTGCACCAGCCCGGAGGGACGCCACAGCGCGCCGACCGCATCCCAGGAGGGACGTGCGGCGGCAGCCCGCCCTAGGCTCCCGCCATGGAACCCCCCGGCGCGACCGCCCGGCCGGCTGTCCCCGTCGTCGACGGTCACAACGACCTCGCCTGGGCGATGCGGGAGCACTGCGGCTACGACCTGGCCGCGGTGGACCTGCGCGGGGGTGAGCCGGCGCTGCAGACCGACCTGCCGCGGCTGCGCGCAGGCGGGGTGGCCGGCCAGTTCTGGTCGCTGTGGGTGCCGTGCACCCCGGACGGACCGGAGGCGGTGCGCCGGACGCACCAGCAGGCGGACTTCGTGGAGCAGCTGGTCGCCGCCTTCCCGGACACGTTCTCCTTGTGCCGCACGGCCGACGACGTCGACGCGGCCCTCACCGAGGGCCGGATCGCGTCATTGATGGGCGTCGAGGGCGGTCATTCGATCGACTCGTCGCTGGACGAGCTGCGGCGGCTGCACGCGCGCGGCGCGCGCTACATGACGTTGACGCACAACGAGAACGTGCCGTGGGCCGACTCCGCCACCGACGAGCCGGTGCTCGGCGGGCTGTCCGACTTCGGTCGCGAGGTCGTGCGCGAGATGAACCGGCTCGGCATGTTCGTCGACCTCTCGCACGTCTCCGCCGACGTCATGCGCGACGCGCTCGCGGTCACCGCCGCGCCGGTCATCTTCAGCCACAGCTCCGCGCGCGCGATCTGCAGCCACCCGCGCAACGTCCCCGACGACGTTCTCGCCGCGCTCGCCGGCAACGGCGGGGTCTGCATGGTGACCTTCGTGGCGTTCTTCGTGAGCCAGGCCTGGGCGGACTGGTACTTCGAGGGCCTGGACCTCGTGGTCGCGCAGGGCGGCAACCCGCGCCGGCTCGAGGACCTCGTGCCGGTGCTGACGGCGCGTCGGGACCTGGCGCCTCCCCCGCCCACGGTCGCCGAGGTGGCCGACCACGTCGACCACGTCCGCGAGGTGGCCGGCGTCGAGCACCTCGGCCTGGGCGGCGACTACGACGGGGCGGCGGTCTTCCCGGCCGGCATGGCCGACGTCGCCGGCTACCCGCTGCTGTTCGACGAGCTCCGCTCGCGCGGCTACTCCGAGCGCGACCTCACCGCCATCGGGTCGGGCAACGTGCTGCGCGCGATGCGCGACATGGAGCGGGTCGCACAGCAGCCGTGACCCAGCCGGAGGCTCAGCCGCGGGTGAGGTGCCGGGAGATGACCAGGCGCTGGATCTGGTTGGTGCCCTCGAAGATCTGCATGACCTTCGCCTCGCGCATGTAGCGCTCGACCGGGAAGTCCTTGGTGTAGCCGTAGCCGCCGAAGACCTGGACGGCGTCGGTGGTCACCTTCATCGCCGCGTCGGTGGCCACGAGCTTGGCGATGCTGGCCTGCTGCGCGTAGGGCAGCCCGGCGTCCATCCGGCGGGCGGCGTCGAGGTAGGTGGCGCGGGCCGAGCCGACGGTGGCGGCCATGTCGGCCAGCAGGAAGCCGAGCCCCTGGAACTCGGCGATCGGCTTGCCGAACTGCTTGCGCTCCTTGGCGTAGTCGACCGCGGCGTCCAGCGCGGCCTGGGCCAGGCCGACGGCGCAGGCGGCGATGCCGAGCCGCCCCGCATCGAGTGCGGACAGCGCGATGGTGAAACCCTGGCCCTCATCGCCGATCCGCCGCTCGGCCGGCACCCGTGCGCCGTCCAGGTGCAGCATCGCCGTGGTCGACGCCGTCATGCCCATCTTCTTCTCGGGCGCCGCGGCCTCCAGGCCCTGCTGGTCACCGGGCAGCAGGAAGCAGGTGATGCCGCGCGGGCCGTCGTCAGAGGTGCGGGCCATCAGCGTGTAGAAGTCGGCCTCGCCGCCGTGGGTGATCCAGGCCTTGGTGCCGGTGACGACGTAGTCGTCGCCGTCCCGGACCGCACGGGTGGCGAGCGCCGCCGCGTCGGACCCGGCCTGCGGTTCCGACAGGCAGTAGGCGCCGAGCAGCTCGCCCCCGAGCATGTCGCCGAGCCAGCGCTCCTGCTGCTCCGCCGTGCCGAAGCTGGCCAGGGCGTAGCAGGACAGCGAGTGCACGCTCACGCCGACGGCCACGCTCACCCAGCGCCGGGCGATCTCCTCGAGCACCTGCAGGTAGACCTCGTAGGGCTGGCCGCCGCCGCCCTGCTCCTCGGGGTACGGCAGCGACAGCAGGCCCGCCCGCCCGAGGGTGCGGAAGACCTCGCGCGGGAAGCTCGAGGTCGCCTCGGCCTCGTCCACGCGCGGGGCGAGCTCCTTGGCGGCCAGGTCCTCGACCAGCTCGAGCAGCTCGGCGGCTTCCGGGGTGGGCAGCATCCGCGACACGGTCATGACCAGTACTGTAAGCCGTACTCCAGTACTGTCGCGAGAGCGGCCGATGGTCAGAGCAGGAGGGGCCGTGCCCGGGCAGCGCACTCTGCGCCAGCGCGAGCTGCTCGACGCGCTGCGCGCCCTGGTCCTGGCCGAGGGGTTCGCGCACCTCACCCTGGACGACCTCGCCGCCCGGCTGCACTGCTCCAAGAGCACGCTCTACACGCTGGCCGGCAGCAAGGACGAGCTCGCCCGGGTGGTCGTCGGCGACTTCTTCCGCGCCGCCACCGCCGACGTCGAGGCGCGGGTGGCCGCCGCCGACCCCGGGCCGGGCCAGCTGGTCGCCTACCTCGGCGCCGTCGCCGACGCCCTGCGACCGGCCGGCCGGCGGTTCCTCGACGACGTCGCCGCCAGCCCGCAGACCCGAGAGCTCTACGGTCGCAACGCGCGCGCCGCCGCCCGCCGCATCCACGAGGTGGTGGCCGACGGCGTGTCCGCCGGGGCCTTCCGCGACGACGTCCACACCGCGTTCCTCGCCGAGCTGGTCGGCCTCGCGATCACCGCCATCCAGTCCGGCGAGCTGGGCCGCCGCGCCGGCCTCACCGACGCCGACGCCTTCGCCGAGCTCACCACCACCGTGGTGGCCGCCCTCTCCCCCACCCCCAACCCCTAGCCGTGATCAAGCAGAAAGGGTGAAGCAGACGCTTCGCCATTCCTGCTTGATCACGGTGACGGGGTGGGGGTGGGGGAGAGGAGGTGGGTCAGGACTAGGCGCGGGCGCGGCTCACGGCGTAGAGGGCGATGCCGGCGGCGACGCCGGCGTTGAGCGACTCGGCCCCGCCGGAGGTGGCCGAGCTCGGCGCCATCGGGATGCTCGCGACGACGTCGCAGGTCTCGCGGACCAGGCGGGACAGCCCCTTGCCCTCGGAGCCGACCACGAGCACCAGCGGCCCCTCGGCCAGGTCGAGCTTGTCCACGCTCGCGTCGCCGTCGGCGTCCAGGCCGACCACGAACAGCCCCTGCTCCTTGAAGGACTCCAGGGCCCGGGTGAGGTTGGTGGCCCGGGCCACCGGCACCCGGGCGGCGGTGCCGGCAGAGGTGCGCCACGCGGAGGCGGTCATCCCGGCCGCGCGCCGCTCGGGCACCAGGACACCGTGACCGCCGAAGGCCGCCACCGAACGGACGACGGCGCCCAGGTTGCGCGGGTCGGTGACGCCGTCGAGGGCCACCACGAGCGGCACCTCGCCGGCGTCCTGCGCGCGCTCGACCAGGTCGTCCGGGTGCAGGTAGGAGTAGGGCGGCACGTGCAGCACGAGCCCCTGGTGCACAGCGGCGCCGGCCAGCCGGTCCAGCTCGGGCTTGGGCGCCTCGAGCAGCGCGATCCCGCGCTGGGTGGCGAGGGTGATCGCCTCCTTGACCCGCTCGTCGCTGTCGATGCGCGTGGCGACGTAGAGCGCGGTGGCCGGCACGCCGGCCCGTAGCGCCTCGACCACCGGGTTGCGCCCGGCGACGGTCTCCGCACCCTCCTTGCCCTGGCCGCGCGCCGGACGCGACCCCCCGGGGCGCTCCGCGCGCCGGGCGGCCGAGGCGGCCCGGCGGGCGGCCGGGTGGCCGGTGCGCTCCTCCGCCTTGGGGGTGGGGCCCTTCGGCTTGAGCGCGCGACGGCGCTGGCCGCCGGATCCGACGGTGGCGCCCTTCTTCGAGCCCGGGGAGCGCTTGGCGCCCCGGCGCTGGCTGTTACCGGCCATCAGGATCGTCCTTCCAGGGACCAGCGCGGGCCGGTCGGGGTGTCTTCGACGACGACGCCTGACGCGGTGAGGGTGTCCCGCACCGCGTCGGCCGTCGCCCAGTCCTTGCGCTCGCGGGCGGCCTGGCGCTGCTCGAGCGCGAGCCGGACCAGGCCGTCGACGGCCTTGCGCAACGGCTCCTCCGCGCCGCCGGCCGACTCCCAGGTGGCGGCGAGGGGGTCGACGCCGAGCACGTCGAGCATCGAGCGCACCGACGCGAGGACCTCCGCCAGCCTCTCCGACGGGCCGTCGGAGAGCAGCTTGTTGCCCTCGCGGACGTTCTCCTGCACCACGGCGAGCGCCGCGGAGACGTTGAGGTCGTCGTCCATGGCGGCGACGAACCCGTCCGGCAGCGTGCCGAGCGCCCCGCCCTCGCCGAGCACCTCGACGGCGCGCCGGACGAAGCCCTCGATGCGCTGGTAGGTGGCCGCGGCCTCGTCCAGCGCCTCGAAGGAGAACTCGATGTTGGAGCGGTAGTGCGAGGCGACGAGGTAGTAGCGCAGCTCCACGCCGCGCACCCGCTGCAGGACCGCCGGAACCAGCAGCGAGTTCCCGAGCGACTTGCTCATCTTCTCGCCCGAGGTGGTGACCCAGGCGTTGTGCAGCCAGTACTCGGCGAACTGCTCACCGGCCGCCTTGGACTGCGCGATCTCGTTCTCGTGGTGCGGGAAGCGCAGGTCGATGCCGCCGCCGTGGATGTCGAAGTGCTCGCCGAGGTACTTGCTCGCCATCGCCGAGCACTCCAGGTGCCACCCCGGCCGGCCGCGCCCCCACGGCGTCGGCCAGGACGCGCTCTCCGGCTCGGTGGGCTTGTGCCCCTTCCACAGCGCGAAGTCGTGCGGGTCGCGCTTGCCGCGCGGGTCGGCGTCGGCGGCCGGCTCCATGTCCTCGACCCGCTGGTGCGACAGCTCGCCGTACTGCGCCCAGGAGCGGACGTCGAAGTAGACGTCGCCGGAGCCGTCCTCGGCCGGGTAGGCGTGGCCGCGGTCGATGAGCTCCTGCATCAGCTCGACCATCTCGGGCACGTGCCCGGTGGCGCGGGGCTCGTAGGTGGGCGGCAGGCAGCCGAGCGCGTCGTAGGCCGCGGTGAGCTCGCGCTCCATGAGGTAGGCGTGCGCCCACCACGGCCGGCCCGCTTCTGCGGACTTGGCCAGGATCTTGTCGTCGATGTCGGTGACGTTGCGGACGAACGTCACCTCGTAGCCCGAGCGCAGCAGCCAGCGGCGCAGCACGTCGAAGCTGAGCGCGCTGCGCACGTGCCCGACGTGCGGCTCGCTCTGCACCGTGAGCCCGCAGACGTAGACGCCGACGTGCCCGGTGCGGACGGGCACGAATGCGCGGACGGAACGCGCGGCGGTGTCGTAGAGGCGGAGGCTCACCGCACCAGGGTACGGGGAGCCTCCGCTCCACCCATCCGCAGCGCTGCACCCGCGGGTGCTCGCGCCGTCGAACGCGGCCTCAGCCGCTGAAGACGACCTTGCGCGGCTTGACCCGCAGCACCGTGCGCACGTTGTCCGTGCCGTCGTCCATCGTGTAGCGCTCGGCGCCGACGTAGTCGCGGGCGAGCTGGTCGATGAGCTCGCGCCCGCCCTCCTCGGTCATCTCCACGTCGCCGCGGACCTCGAGGTAGGCGAACGGGTTGGCGCGGTCGTAGACGCAGACCGTGGCGCGCGGGTCGCGGGCCAGGTTGGCGTACTTGCGCCGGTTGGTCGTGGTGGAGACCAGCAGGTCGTCACCGTCGCGGGCCACCCAGACGATCGACAGGTGCGGCTGACCGTCGGGCTCGATGGTGGCGATGGTGGCGTACTCGTGCTTGTCGATGAGCGCCTTGGCATTGTCCGGAAGTGTGGCCATGGCGCAGATCCTTCCGCCCGATCAGCCCGCCCGCATCACCAGGGGGTCCCCGCCACCTGCCGTCCCCACCACCAGGGCGGTCGCCACCGCGGCCACGCCCTCGCCCCGGCCGGTCAGCCCGAGCCCGTCGGTCGTGGTGGCCGACACGCTCACCGGCGCCCCGCAGGCGGTGGACATGGCCGACTCCGCCTCGGTGCGACGGGGGCCGATCTTGGGCCGGTTCCCGATGACCTGCACCGAGACGTTGCCGATCTCGAAGCCGGCCGCGCGGACCCGGCGGGCGGTCTCGGCCAGCAGGAGGGCACCGGCCGCACCCGCCCACTGCGGCTCCGACGTGCCGTAGTTGCTGCCCAGGTCGCCCAGCCCGGCGGCCGAGAGGAGCGCGTCGCACGCGGCGTGCGCGGCCACGTCGCCGTCGCTGTGCCCGGACAGCCCGGTCTCCCCGGGCCAGTGCAGCCCGGCCACCCACAGCTCGCGGCCCGGCTCGAAGGGGTGGACGTCGACCCCCGTCCCCACGCGGGGCAGCGTCTGCTCAGCGGGCACCGGCGGCCCTCCGGCGCGCCAGCACGGCCTCGGCGAGCACGAGGTCGAGCGGGCGGGTCACCTTGAACGCCTCCTCGGCCCCCGGCACCACGTGCACCGGGTGCCCGGAGCGCTCGACCAGGCCGGCGTCGTCGGTGGCGTCGAGGGTCGGGTCCGAGGCCGCGTGCGCCGCCTCGAGCACCGTCCGCCGGAAGCCCTGCGGCGTCTGCACCGCGCGCAGCGCGGACCGCTCGAGCGTCTCGTGCACCAGCCCCTCGGCGTCGACCCGCTTGATGGTGTCGGCCACCGGCAGCGCCGGCACCACGGCCTCGGCGCCGTCGCGCACGGCGGCCGCCACGGCGTCGACGACCTCCACCGGCACCAGCGGGCGGGCCGCGTCGTGCACCAGCACCACCTCGACGTCGGCGGGCAGGGCGGCGAGCGCCCGCAGCACCGACTCCTGGCGGGTGGCACCGCCGGCGACCACCAGCACCTCGGCCGGCACGTCGTGGTCGGCGAGGATGCGCTTCACCCCCGCGACGTCCTCGGGCGGCGCGGCGACGACCACGAGGTCGACCAGCCGGGCGCGGGCCAGCACGCGGACCGCGTGCACGAGCATGGGCACTCCGCCGAGCAGGCGCAGCGCCTTGGGGGTGCCCGGGCCCAGCCGCTCGCCCCGGCCGGCGGCCGGGACCAGCGCGGCGGTCCTCATCGCACGCACCCGACGGGAGAAGTCCTCACGCGGCGCATGCTCGCACACGCAGCATTCGACGGACGGCGCGCGGAGGGCCCGAGCGGGCGGCTCACGGGTGGGCGGCGGGGCTCGGCGGCCGGGGCACCGGCGGGTGCGGGACAGGCGCGGACGCGGGTGGGGCGGTGGCCGCCGGGGTCGGGCCGGCCAGCAGCTTGGCGAACACCATCCGGCCGTTGGCGGTGGTGAGCACGCTGGTGACCACCACCGACACCTCGGACCCGATCGAGCCGCGGGCCCGCTCGACCACCACCATCGTGCCGTCGTCGAGGTAGCCCACCGCCTGCCCGGCCTCCCGGCCCGCCTTGAGCAGCAGCACGGCGACCTCGTCGCCGGCCACCACCGGTGGGCGCAGCGCCAGCGCGAGCGCGTGCAGGTTCTGCACCCGCACCCCGGCCAGGCTCGCGGCCTTGGCCAGGTTGGTGTCCAGGGTGAGCAGCGCCGCCCCGCGGTCCAGGCAGGTGCGCACCAGCTTGGCGTCGACCTCCGGCACCTCCGGCGCCTCGTCCGCGATCACCTGCAGGTCGACCGCCGGGTCGCGGCGCAGCGCCTCGACGGCCTCCAGTCCGCGCCGGCCACGGGCCCGGCGCAGGTCGTCGCCCGCGTCGGCCAGCCCCTGCAGCTCCTCGAGCACCGGCAGCGGCACCAGGGTGGGCCCGGCGAGGAACCCGGCGCGGACGACGTCGACGATCCGGCCGTCGATGGCGACCGAGGAGTCGAGCACCCGCGGCAGCGCGGCGACGGCCGGCCGGCGCGGGGCGATGCCGGCCTGCGGGCCGAGCAGCCGCAGCACGCCGTCGCGCTTGGCGACGCCGACCCGGTAGCCGAGCAGGCCGACGGTGGCGCCGACGAACGCGACGATCGGCACGGTGATGTGGTTCTGCGCCACGAGCAGCAGCGGCCAGCTCAGCGCCAGGCCGCAGACCGACCCGATGACCGCGCCGAGCACCCCGGCGACGAGGTGCTCGGCGGGGACCTCGGTGAGGGCGCGTTCGGTGCGCACGACCGCGGCGAGCGTGGTGCGGGCGAGCACCCCGCCGAGGACGTAGCCCAGGGCGGTGCCGAGCAGGACGCCGACGGCGACCGGACCGAACGGGCCCAGCGAGAGCACCGTGTCGGGCCCGGTCGAGGATCCGGCGGCGGTGCCGACCTGGTAGCCGACGCCGGCGCAGAACAGCACGCAGCACAGGCGCAGCAGCTCGAGGACGACGCCAGGCAGGCGGTGCGGGCGACCCATGCCACTCCCTCGCTCCGGCCTCTGTCGCGGCCGGCGGAGGGGGGTGGCCGCGAGCTAGGAGGCGAGGACCTCGTCGAGCATGGTCTCGGCCTTGTCCTCGTTGGTGTTCTCGGCCAGTGCGAGCTCGGACACGAGGATCTGGCGCGCCTTGGCCAGCATCCGCTTCTCGCCGGCGGACAGGCCGCGGTCCTTGTCCCGGCGCCACAGGTCGCGGACGACCTCGGCGACCTTGATCACGTCACCGGAGGCGAGCTTCTCGAGGTTGGCCTTGTAGCGGCGCGACCAGTTGGTCGGCTCCTCGGTGTAGGGCGCTCGCAGCACCTCGAACACGCGGTCCAGGCCGTCCTGGCCGACGACGTCGCGGACACCCACGAGGTCGACGTTGTCCGCTGGCACCCGCACGGTCAGGTCGCCCTGGGCGACCTTCAGGACGAGGTAGATGCGCTCCTCGCCCTTGATCGTCCGGGTCTCGATGTCTTCGATGAGCGCAGCCCCATGATGGGGGTACACGACCGTCTCGCCGACCTTGAACGTCATGTGTTCAGACCCCTTTCGCGACCTCCACGGTACCACGTGAGCGCGATCACCCCCAGGGGTCGCGAGGACGTTTCCGCAGGTCAGGGGCTTGACAAACCCCGATAGAGCGTGCTGGCGCGGGTCCGGGCGGACGCGCGCGGGAAGCAGTCGGAGGCCGCGGTCCCCCCTCTCCGGGCGGCCGGGGAGCGGACGGCCGGGCCCGGGCACGGCACCCGGGACGAGCGCCCGCGGCAGGTTGGCCGCAGACTGCTTCCGGCAGGCGACGGCTGGGCCGGACGTCGCCGCCGCGAGCGGCCGGTGGACCGGGAGGGTGGGCGCAGTCGTGGACATGGACGAGGACCGCACGCCCGACGACGTGCAGCCGGGCACGCACGCCGACCTGCCCCCGCTGCCGTTCGGGGTGGTCGTCCCGGACGACGCCAGCGCCCTGGCCGCCGACCGGGACGCGTGGCTGCGCGAGCTGAGCGACCTGCAGCAGCGGCGCGAGGCGCCGGCCGGCGGACCGGCATCGGGCCGGGGCCCGCTGTCCCGGCTCGCCGGCGCTCCGGGCACCGGCGGGCTCCGGTTCGGCGTCTTCGGGGCGGTGCTCGCCCTGGTGCTCGCCGGCGCGGCGGCCGCCGGGTCGCTGCTGCTCGTGCTGGTGCCGCGCACCGGGCTGCGGACGGCCACGCCGCTCCCGCTGGCCACCACCGCGGCCGTGCGCGCCGCGCGGCCCGGCGAGGCCGGCGCGCTGCTGCCGGACACCCGCGTCCGTCCGGTGGGCGGTCCGACGACGTCCCTGCGGGAGGTGCGCCCGGCGGTGCTGGCCGTGGTGGGCCCGCAGGTCACCGCCTCCTGCCGGGACTGCCGGCGCCTCCTCGACGACGTCGCCCTGCAGGCCGCCCAGGCGGGCCTGCGGCTGTGGCTCGTGGGGCCGTCCGAACAGGTGCCGGCCCTGGTCGGGCTCGCCCGCTCGGTGGGCAACGGCGGCTCCGGGGTGCTGGAGGACGTCGACGGCGCCCTGGCCGGCGCGCTGGG
>JBQCIO010000311.1:0-10366 GCA_051953655.1 Motilibacteraceae bacterium | reverse complement strand
GGCGGGGGGGGGGTCGCGGGGGGGGCCCCGGGGCCGGCGGGGGGTGCGCCCGGGCCCAAATCCCAACCGCTTTGGGCCCGGGGCACCCTGCGCCATTAGGTTTGGCGGGGGGGCCCCCCGACCCAATGGGAACGATCACCTGCGGGCCGTGAGCGGGCCGCAGAAGTCGCCCTGCGCCCGGCTCCTCCCGTCACCAGCGCCTTTCAGCCCGCGCGGGACCGCACCGGGGAGCGCGGGTCCTGGTCCAGGCGGCGGTCGTCGAGGCGCCCCTCAGTCGATTCTGACGTCCCCGCCCGGCGTGGCGAAGGTGACCGCCACCAGGCCCGGCTCGTCGCCGTCGACCCAGTCCACCTCGACGTCGTCGAGGGGGTGGTCCTCGGGCTCGCCGAGCCACTGGGCCACCCGGTCCGGGCTGCCGGCGATCTCCAGGCGGGCGATGCGGACGCCGCCGACGCCGTCGTGGGCGCCGGTGGAGGGGTGCTGGTCGGCGTTGACCAGCCACTGGATGAAGAAGGGCAGCTGCGGGTCCTCGATGAGGTCGTTGACGCCGATCTGCTTCCACTGCAGGTCGAAGCCGTCGGGGCGGTGCCGGTTGGCGTCCGCCGCGGGTCGGCCGAGGCGCTGCTCCACCGGGGCGATGTCGTCCACGGACACGACCCAGCCGAGCCAGCCGCCGCCGTCGTCGGCGCGGCGGCGCACCGCCCGGCCGAAGGGGGCGCGTTCGGCGCTGGGGTGGTCCAGCGCGGCGACGACCTCGAGGTAGGTGCCACCGGCCAGCGGGAGCACGAAGTTCTGCGTGCCGAAGCGGGGGTGCCGCCCGCCGTCGGAGAAGCCTGCACCGAGGCTGGAGCCGATGCGCTGCACGACGTCGAGCAGCTGGTCGTGGCTGGCGGCGTAGGACACGTGGTCGAGGCGCATGGGGACATCCTGGCGTAGCCGCGGGGGTGGTCGGCGCCAGGGTGGTCCCGCCGGGGGCCGGTGATCCGGCGGGTCGTCCAGAGCCCCGCTCAGCGGCAGGCGGCGAGCAGCTCGCGCAGCGGCGGCTCGAGCGCCTCGGACCAGGTGGGGAAGGCGTGCACGGTGCCGGCCAGGACCTCCAGCGGCACCCGGGCGTGCACCGCCAGCACCAGCTCGTGCATCCAGGCGTCGACGTCGGGGCCGACGGCGGCGGCGGCCACGACGATCCGCTCGACCGGGTCCGCCCAGATCTCCACCCGGCCGCGCTGGCTGGTGAGGAAGCCGCGGGCGGTGTCGGCCAGGTCCATCGACGCGCTCACCAGCTGCCGTCCCTGGCTGCGCGCCTGCTCCGGGCTCGGGCCGACGGCCAGCACGGCCGGGTCGGTGTAGACCCCGCGCGGGACGGCGCCGACGTCTACGCGCGCGGCCGCCACCGGCTCGACGCCGCGCAGGGACGCGGCCACGGCGCGGGCCGCGGCGTTGGCGGTGTGCGTGTAGGGGGCGATGCCGGTGACGTCGCCGACGGCCCAGACCCCGGGGGCTGCCTGCCACCGGTCGTCGACCTGCACCGCTCCGCGGTCGGTCAGCCCCACCCCGACCCGGTCCAGGCCCAGGCCGACGGTGCGCGGACGGCGGCCGGTGGCCACGAGCACCCGGTCGGCGACGAGCCGGCTGCCGTCGTCGAGCTCGAGCACGGCGCCGCCGTCCTCCGCGCGGGCCCGCTGCGCGGTGACGCCCACCCGCACGTCGACGCCGTCCGCACGCAGGGCGTCGGCGACCGCCTCGCCGACGAAGGGGGCCTCGGTGGCCAGCAGCCGGTCCGCGGTCTCCACCAGGGTCACGCTGCCTCCGCGGGGCCGGCCCAGCCGGGCGAACGCCTGGGCCAGCTCGCAGCCGACCGGCCCGCCGCCGAGCACCACCAGCCCGGCCGGCAGCTCGTCGGCCGTCAGGGCGTCGGCGCTGGTCCAGGTGGGAACGTGCTCGAGCCCCTCCACCGGCGGGAGCACGGCGTCGCTGCCGGTGGCGACCACCAGGTCCTGGCAGGTCACGAGCTGCCGCGCCTCGCCGTCGTCCACGGCCAGCCGCAGCCGGCCGGTGCCGTCGGCCTCGCCGTCCACCCGCGCGAGCACCTCGCCGCGCCCGCGCAGCAGCCGCACCCCCTGCTCCTGCAGGCCGCGCGCCGCGCCGGCGTCGTCCTGGTGCTCCGCGTGCTCGTCTCGGCGCCGCACCGCCTCCTCCCAGGACAGTCCGGCCGCGGCGCTCAGCAGCAGCGACTTGGAGGGGACGCAGGCGTAGTAGGGGCACTCGCCGCCGACCAGGTCGCTCTCCACCGCCAGCACGGTCCGGCCGGCCCGAGCCAGCTCGCCCGCCACCACCTCGCCCGCGCTGCCCACCCCGAGCACCACGACGTTGACGCTCAGCTCGCTGCCCACCGGACTCCCCTCGCCGTTCCCCGTGCTGCCTCTGACTGCTCTTACCCGCTCGTCCGGGCTGTCCCATGCTGTGCCGCACGCCCGCGGCGCAGCTGCCGCGCCGGCCCCGCACGGCGGTTAGGTCCTTCGGCCTGGGCCGCGCGGGTAGTTCCTGACACAACTGCTTCTACCCGGACACGCACCGTGACAGACTCCTCACCGCGAGAGCGGTCAAGCCCTCGCAGGTGGGGGGACCTCGTGGGGGGATCAGGGGCGGGAGCGATGTCGGCGGCAGAACCGGGACCAGCCTCAGGGCCCGGTCCCGCTGCCGCCGCCGATGCGGGCCGCAACCGGGCCAGCCGGCTGTTCGACGCGACGGTGGTCGCCGCCGGGCTGGTGACGACGGTGCTGGCCGTGCTGCTCGCGGCCGGGCGCGGCTTCCCCCTGCCCTGGACCCTGCTCGGTGCCCCCGCCATCGCCGCGGCCTCGATGTTCCCGCTCGTGCTCGACCGCGACACCGGCGGCATCGAGATCGGCTTCGACTCGGTCATCCTCGTCCTGCTGGTGGTCGTGGGTGACCCCGCCACCGCGCTGCTGGCCTGGTGCGCCGGCTCGGGACTGAGCCAGCTGCTGGTCTCCAAGCGGGCCGAGGTCAAGCGGTTCAACGCCGCGCTGGGCTGCATCGCGGGCGCCCTGGCGGTGGCGACCATGCTCGCGATCGACCCGCTGGACGCGACCCGTCCGCGCGAGCTGCTCGCCGTCGCGGCCGGCTGCACCGTCTACTTCGTCACCGACTACGTGGTCTCGGCCGTCTCCCTCGCGCTCGAGGACGGCATGCCGGTGCTGGCCGAGCTGCGCCAGGGGGCCGCGCTGCTCGCGCTGGCCGTGTTCGTGGCCGTCGACAGCCTCGGCTACCTCGCCGCGCTCACCATCCGCACCCTGCCGTGGTGGGCCGCGCTGCTGCTCATCACGCCCCTGGTCACCATGCTCGTGGCCGCCCGGGCGCTGGCCCGCGGCAACGAGAACGGGCGCCGGCTCGGGCACCTCGTCGATGCCGCACGGGACGTGCAGGCCCTCACCTCGCGCGAGGAGGTGCTGGCGGCGATCCGCCGGCACGCGCGTGCGGTGGTGCGCTCGGACCAGGCCGACCTGCGGGACACCCCGGGCGGGCCGGGAGAGATCGACGCGCCGCTGGTGGTCACCGGCGAGCCGCTGTGGATCGTGGCGCCCCAGCTGCGCCGCGCGCAGTCCTCCTCACGGGCGGACCAGCAGGCCCTGGCCACGCTGGCGACCGTGGCCGAGGACGCCTTCGCCCGGCTGGCCCTGGTGGAGGAGATGGGGCACCTCGCCCAGCACGACGCCCTCACCGGGCTGGCCAACCGCGCGCTGTTCCTCGACCGGGTCGAGCACGCTGTGGCCCGGGCCCGGCGCACCCCCTCGCGGATCGCGGTCACGTTCCTGGACCTCGACGGCTTCAAGGCGGTCAACGACCGGTTCGGCCATGCGGCCGGCGACGAGCTGCTGCGGCAGGTCGCCGAGCGGGTGTCCTCCTGCGTGCGCGAGGGCGACACGGTGGCCCGGCTGGGCGGCGACGAGTTCGCCGTGCTCGTCGAGGACGTCGTGGACGAGTCCGAGGTCGAGGCGGTGTGCCGCCGGCTGGGCGAGGTGCTCGGTCGGGACGTGCTCGTCGACGGCCACGAGGTGCAGCCCGGCGCGAGCATCGGGGTGGCCGTCTCCACCGTCCTGGACGGGGCGGGGGAGCTGGTCCGCAACGCCGACATGGCGATGTACCGGGCCAAGAACGAGGGCAAGGGCCGCTACGCGTTCTACGAACCGGGCCTGCGGGCCGAGAGCCTGCGCCGCCTCGAGCTGCTCGAGGCGCTGCGCCGCGACGTCGCGGCCGGCTCGCTGGTGGTCCACTACCAGCCGGTGGTGGAGCTGCCCTCCGGACGGATCACCGGGGTGGAGGCGCTGGTGCGTTGGGCCCGCGGCGGAACGGTGGTCGAGCCCGACGCCTTCATCCGGCTGGCGGAGGAGAGCGGGCTGGTCGGGGAGATCGGGGCGTGGGTGCTGCGCCAGGTGGTGGCGGACGTGCCCGCCCTCACCGCCGCCGCCGGTCGCCCGCTCGACGTCGCGGTGAACGTGTCCGCGCAGCAGCTCCGCGACCCGTACGTCGTCGGCCGGGTCGCGGTGGCCCGCGCCGCCGTCGCACCGGGTCGGCTCGTGCTCGAGCTCACCGAGAACGCGCTCATCGGCGACGACGAGGACAGCGTGCGGGTGCTGCACGAGCTGGCCGCCGCCGGCGCGGGGATCGCGATCGACGACTTCGGCGTCGGCTTCTCCTCGGTCGGCTACCTGCAGCACCTGCCGGTCGACGTGCTCAAGATCGACCGCTCGTTCACCGCCGACGTCGACAGCGACGAGCGGGCCGACGCCCTGGTGGCGGCCATGGTGTCGATGGGGCGCGCGCTCGGGCTCGCGGTGATCGCCGAGGGCGTGGAGCGGCCCGAGCAGCGCGACCGGCTGGTGGCCGCCGGTGCCGGCTGCGCCCAGGGCTACCTGTTCGGCCGCCCGCTGCCGCTCGCCGACTGCGTCGCGCTGCTGCAGCACGCCGCGGGCGACGTGGAGGCGGGCGGGCAGACGATCGTGGCCTGAGACCAGGTCACCGTCGCCTGACCTCCGCCCCTGCCGGCCGGGGAGCGGCTCCGGGCACGCTGTGCGACCTGCGGGCGTTGTCGGGACACGCCCCTTCGTCCGGGCTCGAGGATTCACGGCCCGCCCACCGGCGTGCCACCCTGGGGGCTCTCGCCCCCGCCTGCTGATCCCGCCCCGCCGTCGAGGAAGCTCTCGCACCATGCCCACCGCCAGCCCTCCGCGCCCGCGCGCCGGCACCGCCCGGGCGGGCACCAGCGCGCGACGCCGTCGGGGCCGCTCGCGCCTGTTCGGTGCCGGCCTGGCGGCGGTGCTGCCGGCGGTGGTCGTCGTGGCGCTGGCCGCGGGGGTGGTGCCCTGGCTGCGCGACCTGACCCGGGCGACCACGCCCGGGGCCACGCCGTACGCGGCCGACTTCCGGGCCGCCGCCCGCGCCTACCCCGACGTGCCGGCCGCGCAGCTGGCCGCCCAGGCACGCGCCGAGTCCGGGTTCGACCCCAGGGCGGTCAGCCCGGCCGGAGCCCAGGGGCTGATGCAGATCGTGCCGGCCACCTTCGCGCGCTTCGCCGTCGACGGCGACCGGGACGGGCGCAAGGACCCCCTCGACCCGCAGGACTCCATCTGGACCGCGGCGGCCTACCTGCACTACCTCGGCGGGCGGCTGGACCTCGCGCCCTCGGACGCCCGGGTGGTGGCGGCCTACAACGCCGGGCCGGGCGCCGTGCTGAAGGCGGGCGGCGTGCCGCGCATCCAGGAGACGCAGACCTACGTGCAGCGGGTCATGCACTGGGTGCCGCAGTATGGCTGGCTGGACGAGGGGTTGCGCCCGGCGCGGTCCGCGGTCCCGGCCACGCCCGGCGTGCCGCCGCGCCCGTCGAAGGGCTGACGGGCGCGGCGCCTGCGCTGAAGGTCAGGCGGCGGTCTGGACCCGCACCTGCCGCTTGATCCGGCTGAGCATGGCCGCCATGCCGCGCAGCCGCAGCGGGCTCACGGCGTCGGACAGCCCCAGCCCGACGTAGAAGTCGTCGGGCACGGCCAGCACGTCGTCGGCCGAGGCGCCGTCGAGGCCCTCGTGCAGGATCCCGGCGAAGCCGCGCGTGGTCGGGGCCTCCGGCGGGGCGTCGAAGAACAGGTGGACGTGCCGGCTGTCGTCGATCTCGACGGCCAGGAACAGCGGCGACTGGCACTCGTGCACCTGCTCCAGCGCGTCGCGGTCCTCGGCGTAGCGCGCGGGCAGCGCGGGCAGCTCCTGGCTGAACTCCAGCAGCAGCTGCAGCCGGTCCTTGGGACCGACCGCGGCGAAGTCCTCGACGACCGCCGCCAGCTCGGGGGTCAGGCTCATGCGCCGGTGCCCCGCTCGACCGGCACCCGCACCGCGTTGCCCCACTCGGTCCACGAGCCGTCGTAGTTGCGGACGTTCTCGAAGCCGAGCAGGTGGGTGAGGACGAACCAGGTGTGCGAGGAGCGCTCGCCGATGCGGCAGTAGGCCACGACGTCGTCGCTGGGGGACAGGCCTGCCTCGCCGAGGTAGATGCCCTCGAGGTCGGTGCGCGGCTTGAACGTGCCGTCCTCGGCCGCGGCACGCGCCCACGGCACGTTCTTGGCGCCGGGGATGTGGCCGCCGCGGACCGCGCCCTCCTGCGGGTAGTCGGGCATGTGCAGCAGCTCGCCGGTGTACTCGCCGGGGGAGCGGACGTCGACCATGGGCTTGCCCAGGTGGGCGAGCACGTCGTCCTTGAAGGCACGGATCTGCGCGTCCTGGCGCTCGACGACGGGGTAGTCGGCGCGGGCCGGGGTGGGCACCTCGGTGGTCATCGGGCGGCCCTCGGCGACCCACTTGGCGCGGCCGCCGTCGAGCAGGCGGACGTCCTGGTGCCCGAACAGGGTGAACACCCACAGCGAGTAGGCGGCCCACCAGTTGTTCTTGTCGCCGTAGATGACCACGGTCGTGTGGCGGCCGATGCCCTTCTCCGACATCACCTCGGCGAAGCGGGCGCCGTCGACGTAGTCGCGGGTGACCGGGTCGTTGAGGTCGGTGTGCCAGTCGACCTTGACCGAGCCGGGGATGTGGCCGGTGTCGTAGAGGAGGACGTCCTCGTCCGACTCGACCACGACGAGGCCCTCCTGGTTGTCCGAGCCCAGATGGTCGGCGAGCCACTGGGTCGTCACCAGCCGCTCCGGGTGGGCGTACTGGGCGAGCTTCGGGTCCGCGTCGTGGGGCAGGGCCACGGGTCCACCTCTCGGTTCGTGTCGGTCGGCGTCGCTGTTCGCTGCTGATCCTGCCAACAGCCGCCGCCGCGCTCACCTTCCCCTCGGGTGAGGACTGTCGCGAGCACTGTGGCGAGGACCTCCGATCGGCCCGGAACGAGCGGGCCCGCGCCGGCGTTGCACCGTCCGACCGCGATGTCCTCGCCGTCGCCGCCCTTCCCGATGGAGAACCCGTGACCGCTCCCCGCACCGTCCGCCGCGCCGCCGCCCTGCGCTCGCTGTGGCGTGCCGTCCGCGAGGCCCGCCGCGGCGGCCCCGGGCTGGGGGAGCACCTGGCCGCGGTGCCCCGGATGATCCGCGCCGCCGCCACCGGCCAGTACCGCGAGCTGGCCGCCGGCCGGCTCGCGCTCGCACTGCTGGCAGTGCTCTATGTGCTCAGCCCCGTCGACGTCGTGCCCGAGGCGCTGCTCGGGATCATCGGCCTCGGCGACGACCTGCTGGTCACGACCTGGCTCGCCGGCACGCTGCTCGGCGAGACCGGGCGCTTCCTGGCCTGGGAGCGCGAGCGTGGCCGGGTCGTGCGCGGCGCGGTGGTCACCGGCTGAGGCTGCGCGTCTACCTGACCCCGTCACACTGTCCGTCGTCGGGCTGCGGCGAGGGGGACGGTGGGATGCGGGTCGTGTGGATCCACGGGGCACCTGCCGTGGGGAAGTCGACGGTCGCGTGGCAGCTCTACGAGGGCCTGGCTGCCGACGGCTGGTGCGCCGGCTACGTCGACATCGACCAGTTGGGCATGTGCTACCCGCCTCGCGACGACGACCCCTACCGGCATCGGCTGAAGGGCAGCGTGCTCTGCTCGCTGCTGCCCAACTACGAGGCGGTCGGGGTGCAGGTGCTCGTCGTCTCCGGGGTTCTGGACCCGGCCCTGGGTGGATGGCTGCGCAAGGAGCTGGATGCCGCCGACCCGACCTTCTGCCGGCTCGTCCTGGATCGGCAGCAGCTGCGCCGTCGGGTGGACGAGCGGGGCGCGAGCGGTCTGTGGCACGCGGTCCGACGGGCGGACGAGGAGCTGGACGCGGTGGTGCCCCTCGGTCCCACCGTCCGCACCGACGGGCTCGACCCGCGCCAGGTGGCCGTCCAGGTCCGCGCCCACGCCGAGCTGCCTGACGGCGACGGCCGCGGCGACGGGACCCGGGGTGCCCGGTGGAGCGCAGCTGCCGCTCCGGTCAGCGCGGCTCCCGGCAACGTCAGCTGGCTGTGCGGGACGACGGGCGTCGGCTCGTCGACCGTCGCCTGGCACGTGTTCTCGCTGTTGCGCGAGTCCGGCCGGACGGCCGCGATGCTCGACCTGCGTCAGCTCGGGTTCGTGGCCCGGGCGGACGTCGCGGAGCACGAGGTGGCCGCGGCCAACGTCGCCTCCGCCTGGGGCAGCTTCGCGGCGGAAGGGGCGACGCATCTGGTCCTGGCAGGGGCAGCCGAGAGCAGCGAGGACGTGCGCGCCTACCGGGAGGCGCTGTCAGCGACGGCGATGACGGTGTTTCGCTTGCGGGCGAGCCGGGAGGACCTTGCTCGGCGCATCCACGCCCGTGGACGAGGCGACGGCGTGCGACTGCCAGGGGACGAGCTCGTGGGAAGAACCGACGAGGCACTGGACGCCGTCGCCGCCGAGGCATGGCGCCGGCAGGAAGGGATCGACGCCGCTGAGATCGCCGATGTGGTGCTGGAGTCGAGCGGCGTAGCTCCGGAGGACCTGGCGTGCCGGGTGCTCCAGGGATGAGGCAGACGCCTCAGCGGCGGGTCGCCAGGAGCATCGCCTGGTCGGGGGCGACGCTCACCTCGGTGGCCGACAGCCGCGGGTGCGTCAAGTAGGTCAGGCGCAGCTCGTCGACCTTCCCCTCGTGCATCGGCGGCCAGGACGTCGACGGGGTGAAGTCGTCGAGGACGAGCATCCCGCCGGAGGAGAGCATCTCGACCACCGCATCCGGGTCGTCGCGCTTGCCGCCGCCGTCGCAGAAGAAGAGGTCGAACGGGGCGTGCTCGTGGAGGAGCCGCCAGTCTCCGGTGAGCACCTCGACCCGCTCGTCGTCGGCGAACAGCCGCCGCGCAGCCTCGGCGAGCTCCTGGTCCCGCTCGACGGTGACGAGGGTGGCTCCTGGCCCGAGCTCGCTGTGCAGCCAGGCCGTGCCGACTCCGTACCCCGTCCCTGACTCGGCGACGCGACCTGCGGGCCTCGCGGCGGCCAGGACCGCCAGCAATCGCCCGGCCTCTGCGGTGCAGCTCAAGGCGAAGCCTCTCGCCCTGCTGTTCTCGACGGCGCGGGCGACGAGCGGGGGCACGGTGAGCGCAGGCATCGCCGCATGATGGCGCGCCGAGAGACCGGCCGTCGGGATCAGAAGGGCGGGGGCTCGTCGGGGTCGCCGGTGGTGCCCCAGCCTTTGCCGATCTCGGGCAGGAGGCGGTGGGGTTCTCTCCGGTACTCGTGGCCGCTGTGGGTGATGACGCGGTGGCCGCCGTCGTCGTCGCGGATGACGTCGAGGTGTTTGGCGGTCTTGAGCTGGTGGGTGGTCTTGCACTCGGGGTGCAGGTTGTCCTCGCTGGTCGGGCCGCCGGCCGGCTTGCTGTCCGGATTCCTGGGATCGGGTGGTGGTCTCCATTCCTCGAGGTGGTCGTCCTCGGCCCACTCGACCGGGGCGTCGCACCAGGGGGCGACGCAGGTGGGCTTGGTGGCGATCAGCCAGTCCCGGATCGCGGCGGTGGGCTTATACCGCTGCACGCTCAGGGCCTGCCCGGCCTGGTCGACGACCGCGACCAGCCACGACTTCGCGCCGGCCATCAGGTCGCGCAGCACCGGGGCGGGCAGGGTGCCGTAGCCGCGCAGCTCGCCGGGGTCGCTCGCCAGGCCGAACGCGGTCTCGGCGCTGAGCACGACGACGGGCAGCACCTCCCGCTCCTTGGCGGTGAGGGGTGCGCCGTCGTGGGCGGCGAGGGTGCCGCGTTCGGCCAGGTCGGTCAGGGCGTCGAACCTCCACGCCCCGACGCGCTGCTTGTAGACCTGCTGGCGGCGCCGCTTGGCCTCCTGCCAGACCGCGATGGCGTCGGCGTGCTCGCGCGAGCCGTTCCCGTACTGCTTGCGGGCG
>JBQCIO010000310.1:0-32881 GCA_051953655.1 Motilibacteraceae bacterium | reverse complement strand
CCAGATGTTCTCGTTGTTGCCGTTCCAGAGGACGAGGCTGGGGTGGGGGGTGAGGCGGGCGACGTTCTCGCGGGCCTCGGCCTCGACCTCGGACCAGAGGGGTTCTTCCTCGGGGTAGGCGGCGCAGGCGAAGAGGAAGTCCTGCCAGACCATGAGGCCGAGCTCGTCGCAGGCGTCGTAGAAGTCGTCGGTCTCGTAGAGGCCGCCGCCCCAGACGCGGACGAGGTCGACGTTGGCGTCGGCGGCCTGCTGCAGGCGGCGGCGGTAGCGGGCGGCGTCGACGCGGTGGGGGAAGCAGTCGTCGGGGATCCAGTTCACCCCGCGGGCGAAGACCGGGACGTCGTTGACGACGAAGGTGAAGGCGGTGCGGTCCTCGCTGCCGGTGGTGTCGAGGCGGAAGGAGCGGAACCCGATGCGGCGCTGCCAGGCGGACAGCGCCGCGCCGTCGGAGGTCGTCAGCGAGACCGTGCAGTCGTAGAGGGGCTGGTCGCCGAGGCTGCGCGGCCACCAGAGCTCGGGCTGGGGGACGTCGAGGACGACGACGGTCTGGTCGGCGCCGGCGGGAACCTGCTGGGTGACGCTCTGGCCGGCGACGTCGACGCGGACGAGCAGGTCGCGGTCCCGGCCGGTCTCGGTGCGTTCGAGGTCGATGCGCACCTCGACCCGGCCGTCCGGGCGCTGCCCGTCGGCGGTGGGGGAGAGGGTGACCAGCGGGCGGACCTGGGCCAGCCGGGCGGTGCTCCAGGCGTGCAGGCGGGCCGGCTTCCAGATCCCGGCGGTGACCAGGGTCGGGCCCCAGTCCCAGCCGAAGTTGCACGCCATCTTGCGCACGAAGTTCCCCGGCTCGGGATAGGCGTTGGGGTGCACGCCCAGCTCGCGCTGCAGCCGCTCGGCCTCGTCGTAGACCGAGGCGAAGCGCACCTCGAGGTCGCGGGCGCCCCGGCTCAGCAGGGTCGTGACGTCGAAGCGGTAGGAGCGGTGCATGTTGCGGGTGCTGCCGATCACCGCGCCGCCGAGCAGGACGGTGGCCATGGTGTCCAGCCCGTCGAAGACCAGGTCGACGCGCTCGTGCCCGGCCAGCTCCGCGACGTCGGCCAGCTCGGTGCGGTAGGTCCACGCCGACCGGCCGATCCAGTGCTGCTCGTCCTCGTTGCGGTCCAGGTAGGGGTCGGCCAGCAGCCCGGCGGCCATCAGGTCGGTGTGGACGCACCCGGGGACCTGGGCAGGCAGCACCTGTCCGGCCACGTCGGCCGGCGCGCCCGCGGTGGGGGCGTGCAGCGTCCAGCCGTCGGTCAGGGGCAGATGGCGGTCCATGGTCCTCCGTCGTCGCCCGTGACGGACGGGCGAGGTCGATGTGCGCGGGCGGGGCGGCGTGCAGCGGGTGGTGCGGGATGCATGGTCAGGACTTCAGCGCGCCCTGCGTCACCCCGGCCACGATGTAGCGCTGCATGAAGACGAACAGGATCACCAGCGGCGCGGCGGCGAGCAGCACGGCCGCGGCCAGCAGCGCCCACTCGTTGGTGTACTGCCCCTTGAAGGCGTAGAGGCCGAGCGTGACCGGGTACTTGTTCGGGTCGGCCAGGTAGATGGTGGCCGCGATGATGTCGTTCCAGATCGTGATGGCGTGCAGGATGAACACGGTCACCAGCACCGGCCGGATGAGCGGCGCCACGAAGGTGAACAGGTAGCGGAAGTAGCCGCACCCGTCGATGGCCGCCGCCTCGTCCAGCTCCCTGGGCAGCGAGCGCAGGTAGCCCATGACCAGCAGCGGCCCCACCCCGAGCGAGCCGGTCATCAGCAGGATGTAGCCCAGCCGGCTGTCGTAGAGCCCGAGCTTGAGCATGAGCTGGAACTGCGCGGTGAGCGCGTTCGGCAGGAACAGCGAGATGACGAACAGCACGGGCCAGAACCGCTTCGAGCCGCGGATGTAGCCGCGGGCGACCGGGAAGGCCAGCAGCAGGGTACCCAGCGTCCCGAAGAACGCGGCGACGCCGGTGTACAGGATGCTGTTGAGGAAGTAGGTGCCGAAGTTCCCCCGCTGCCACGCCTCGGCGAAGTTGTGCCACGCCAGGCCATGGGTGAGGCCGGTGGGGTCGATGAGGAACTGCTGGTCGCTCTTGAAGGCCGTGTTGAGCAGGAACAGCAGCGGCACCAGGTAGGTGAGCGCGGCGGCGATCGACACGAGGTAGACGAACGCACGCCCACCCTTCGCGCCCCGGACGCGGCGGGGTCGCTCCGGGACGGCCGGCGCCTGCTGCGGCGCGCGCTGGACCGGTGGCTTGGTGGGAACGGCGGAGGTGGTCACAGCTGCGTCTCCCGGCGGCGGAGGTACCCGAGGGCGGCGAGGGCGAAGACACCCACGAGGACGAACTGGATGATCGAGACGGCGGAGGCCAGACCCTGCTGCTGCACCGAGGAGCCGGTGGCGCTGGAGTCGAAGCCGATGGTGAAGATCTTCAGCGCGAGGACCGACGTGTAGGGCTTGTCGTTGGTCAGGACGAAGATCAGCTGGAACGTCTGCAGGGCGCCGATGATGGAGATCAGCACGTTGGCGGTCACCGCCGGCGCGACCATGGGCACGGTCACGTTCCGGAAGGTCTGCACCGGACCCGCGCCGTCCACGGTGGCCGCCTCGTAGAGGTCGGTGGGCACCGACTGCAGGCCGGCGAGGAAGATCATCATGGCGTAGCCCATGCTCGACCAGATCTGGATGCAGACCACGATCGGGAAGGCGATGTGCGGGTCGCCGAGGAAGGCCGACTCGGAGCCGAACAGGCCCCAGAGGCTGGCGGCCGGGCCGCCGGTGGGGTTGAAGAAGAGCAGCCAGGTCAGGCCGATGACGGTCACGCCGAGGACGACCGGCAGGAAGATCAGCGAACGGTAGAACGTGCCGCCCCGTGGCCGTTGGTTGAGCACGACGGCCAGCACCAGCGCGATGACGTTCTGCACCATGGTCACCGCGAGGCAGAACTCGAGCGTCCGCTTGAGCAGCGCCCAGTTCTCGCTCGCCTGCGGCCCGGAGAAGAACTGGCGGTAGTTCTCGGTCCCGATCCAGTGCCAGGGCACCCCGGGGATCCCGGAGATGTCGGTGAACGACATGACGCCGACGGCGCCGGCTGGCAGCAGGTGGAACACCAGGAAGAGCGCCATCGGGGCGATGACGCCGAGAGTGGGCGCCCAGCGCCGGACGCGGCCGGTGCCGAACGGGCTGGCGGTCGTCGTGGCCACGGCTCGGCCTCCTGTCGAACGGATCGGGGCGGGTGGGGGTGGGCGGGTCCGGTGCCCGGCCGGGGACCGCGGTGCGGACGGCGGTCCCCGGCCGGAGCCGGATCAGCGGTGCTATCTCACGAGGAGCTGCTCACCCCTTGGGGAGCGAGGCGCTCCAGTCCTTCTGGTTGCTCGTGGCCAGTGCACCCATGTCGCTCTGCGTCCCCATCGGGGCGATCTCGTCGTAGGGGAAGCCGACGCGGATGGCCTTGGGAGCGGTGGGGTTCGGGTGGAAGACCTGGCCCCACGTGGGCGAGAAGCCGTTCGGGCCGAGGTACTGGGCCATCGAGTCCAGGAACGCGGTGCTCTTGATGTTCGGCTGGACCGGCAGCACGCCCGCGCTGCTCACCCAGGTCTGGTAGACGTCGGGCTTGGAGTAGAAGGCGATGAACTTCTGGGCCAGGTCCTTGTGCTTCGCGTTGCTCGGGATGGCGATGTTGTTCTCGAGCTTGCCGCGCAGGATGTTGTTCGCCGCGTCGTTGCTGCCCGGCAGCGGGAACATCGAGAACTTCAGGTTGGCGTTGGCCTGAGCCAGGCTCGGCTGCTGCCAGGTGCCCTCGGGGAACATGGCGGCCTTGCCGGAGGCGAACAGGGCCGAGGCCGCGGCGTCGGTGCTGCCCGGGAAGGTCTTGGGGGCGTAGGAGTAGATCTTCTGGATCTTGTTCAGGACGTCGATCTGCGCCGGGTCGCTGAACTTCGCCTCACCGGTCCACAGGGCCTTGTCCAGCGCGGACATGTCCGGCACCGCGGAGTCGACGATGCCCTCCATGACCAGGCCGACCGGCCACTTCTCGGCGCCGCCCATGACGATCGGGGTCACGCCGTTGGCCTTGAAGGTGTCCAGCGCCTTGACGAAGTCGTCCCAGGTCTTGGGGACCTGCACGTTGTACTTCGCGAAGAGGTCCTGGTTGTAGTAGACGCCGTTGACGTAGCTGGCGGCGGTCGGGACCGCGTAGTCCTTGCCGTTGAACTGCTCGTCCTTGCGGGCGCCCGGCGACCAGTTGTTCAGGTAGTCGCCGCTCAGTTCGGTCCACTGGCCGGCCTTCAGGCCGCGGACCCAGTCGCTGTCCTCGACGCCCTTGGCGTAGTCCGGCGTCTCCCGGGTGCCGCCGGCGGAGTTGCCCTCGGTCACGTCGACGTCGCCGGCCGTGAGGCGGGCGGTACGGACCTTCGGGAAGTTCTCGGTGGGGATGAAGGAGAACTCGACCTTGGTGCCGGGGTTGGCCTTCTCGAAGGCCGCGCCGACGGCCTGCCACGCGGCGTTGGTCGGCTTGTTGTCGTGGATGAGCACCTTGAGGGTGCCGCCGGCGCTGCTGGCCGCGTTGCCGGTCGAGCCGCCGCCTCCGCAGGCGGTGAGGGTGAGGGAGAGCGCGCCGAGGGCGGCGGCGCCGGCGAGGGCCAGGCGGCCCTTGCGGCGCCGGGGGATCGCGGACGGTCCGGGCATGGCAGACAGCTCCTGTCGTACGGCGGGGACGTGGGTGAGGTCGGACGGTGCGGTGGAGCGGGTGGGGCGGTGGTGCTGACGGGATCAGTGGGCCGCAGGCAGTGGTCAGCGGCGCGGTGGCGCCACGGACGAGCGGCGGACGAGGTCGACCGGCACGAGGGTCGTGACGGCCGGGGTCTCCGGGTCGTCGGCGCGGGCCAGCAGGCGGTGGACCGCCACCGCGCCGAGGACCGGCAGGTCGAGACGGAACGTGGTCAGGGGCGGGAAGGTGTGCGCGCCCAGCTCGTCGCCCGCGCCCACCACCGACACGTCGTCGGGGACGATGCAGCCGTGCTCGCGCAGGGCCAGCAGCGCCCCGGAGGCGGTGACGTCGTTGGCGCAGAACAGGCCGGTGAAGGGGGCGTCGCCGGCGAGCAGCCGGCGAGTGGCGGCGTAGGCGCCCTGCTGGGTGAGGTCGCAGCTCTCCACCAGCTCGGGGCGGAAGGGGACGCCCGCGTGCGCCAGGGCGTCGCGCAGGCCGCGGGCACGCTGCTCGATGGCCGGCACCGCGTTGCGCACGGCGGAGCCGGGGACGAGCGGGCCGCCGATGAAGGCGATGTCCCGGTGCCCGGCGCGCAGCATCTCGTCCACGACCTGGCGGGCGCCCTCGGCGTAGTCGGGCAGCACCGCGTCGTGCCCGGCGCCCTCGAGCTGGGAGTCGACCACCACGACCGGGATGCCGAGGTGCTCGACGGCCTCGACGACCTCGGGGGAGGGCACGCCCACCAGCAGGGTGGCGTCGATGCCCAGCTCGCCGATCCGCTCGACCACCTCGGCGGGGGAGACCCCGGCACCGGGCAGCGAGCGGTACGTGACGCTGGCACCGCGCCTCGCCGCCTCGGTCTCGACCCCGTGCAGCACGCCGGCCCAGAACGGGGCCATCAGGTCGCTGGTGGTGGGCAGGTGGGGGAGCGTGAGCAGGTAGCCGATGCTGCGCGCCGGAGTGGTCGCGATGGAGGAGACCCCCCGCACCTGGCGCGGGAGGTAGCCGAGCTCGGCCGCGGAGCGGAGCACCCGCTCGCGCAGCTCGCCGGCCACGTTGCTGTGCTGGTTCAGCACCCGGGAGACGGTGCCGCTGGAGACGTTGGCGTGCCGGGCGACGTCCCGGACGGTGACTGCGGTGCGTCCCACGACGGTCCCTCCTCCCAGTCGGCGTCGTTCCGCGTCATGACCCTTCATGACGTTGCGGTGAACTGAACGACCACGACGGTGACCGCGTCAAGACCTTGTTTCCGGATCGTGTCCCCGCAGCAACGGCCCGGCGCGAGCGGCTCGCAGGCCTCTGTAGGCCTCTGACCTGCAGTTTCGTGCGGCCAGCGCGATCATGAACGCGGTGACGCCCGCGTTGAACGATGAACGTTCACCCTCACTGCGCGGTGACGTCCTGTTCATGAACGGAATCGCCGACGGACGAGCGCGGCGGCCGGCTCGTGCGCCCGCGACCTGCGCAGATCGCGCCGTCGGTGAACGTTCCACGCCGCGGACGACGGCTGCTTGCTCCCTTGACGGGCGTTGTGCGGCAGTCCCACCGTTCACGGCCACGGCGTCCGTTACGCGCCAGGACCGCTCGGTCGACCGCGCTCCACCGCCCTCGACGCCCCGGTCCCTGGCCTGCGCCGTCTCCCGTCGCGCCCTGTCCCAGCCATCCCACGACGACGCGCCCAGCGCGAGGACGGAGCACCCACCCGTGCCTCCTCAGACCAGCACGACCACCAGCAGCAGTCCGCTCGTCGCCTCGACCTCGACCACCACCGCGGAGCCGTCGGGCACGGGCCCGACGCAGCCCACCCGGCGGGCCGTGCTCGCCGGGGCGCTGGCGGGCGGTGCGGCTGCCCTCGCCGGCGGACTGCCGCTGCTGCCCGGCCTCGCCGCGCCGGCCTCGGCGGCGGCCGGCGACCCGCTCCCGCTGCTGGCGCCGCTGGCGCAGCCGCCGGCGCGGGCGGCGTTCGCGCCGCAGGAGCAGCAGATCGCCGGGTTCCTGCTCTCGCTGGCTCCGATGGCGAACGGGATCAGCACCGACCCGCTCACCTACGGGTGGCTGCGCGGCGGCTGGGGCGGCCGCAGCCCCGACCAGCCCTACAACGCCCGGATCCAGGAGAACGTGGCCACCATGGCCTGGTTCGTGGCCAACGAGCGCCCGTGGAACGCCTATGTGGGCGACCAGGCCCTGCTGGCCCGGCTCGACGCCGCCCTGGGCTACTACCTGGGTCTGCAGCACACCGACGGCTCGTGGTCGGAGTACGCGCCGGACGAGCACTCGCGCGCCGCCACCGCGTTCGGGATGTCCGCGCTGGCGATGGTGGTGCGCAACCTGGCCGAGGTCGGCGCCCTGCCCGAGACCACCGACCGCGTCCGGGCCGCGCTCGAGCGGGCCGCCCGCTGGTTCCTCGACCCGCAGAACCGGTCGGTGTGGACCGAGCCGGTGCAGGAGTACGCCAACCAGGCCTTCGGCGGGCTCTTCGCCGCCGTCGAGGTGGTGGCGGTCACCGGTGCGAGCGACCTGCAGCCGATGGTCGACGAGCGGATCCGGTTCATGCGCGAGAGCGGGCAGAGCCCGGCCGGCTACTTCTACGAGCCCAAGGGCCAGGACCTCGGCTACAACGACGAGGTCATGCTCCCGGACGTGGCCAAGCTCTGGTCGCTGCAGCACAGCCCGGTGGTGCACGACATGGCCGAGGACTTCTACGGCTGGTGGCAGTGGAACTTCGTCCGCGAGCCCGACGGCGCCGGGTACCTCGGCAACGTCGCCTCGTCCGCCCGCACCTACATGGTGTTCCGCGACGACGTCCCCAACGACGGCTACAAGGCGACCACCGACTCGCTGCTCGCGCCCACCATCCCGCTGGCCCGGGCGTTCGAGCCGTCGGTGCAGCAGCGGGCCGCCCAGCGCGCGGCGTGGGCGGCCAGCCCGGACCCGGTGAAGCCGTCGTCGCCCTACTACACGATCTTCGCCACCGTGCGGGACATGGAGTACGGCGAGGCGTTCCCGAGCCAGGCGGCCAAGGACCGGGCCGTCGAGGCGCTGCCCTACCTCCAGCGCAGGGCGGTGACCGAGTGGCGCCGCGACCCGCTGGGCGAGCGCCAGTGGGTCTACGTCCGGCGGCCGAGCTGGTTCCTGGGCGCCCACTTCGGCAACCGCGCCTCGGGCCTGGTGCGCACCGGCCCGGCGTTCCTGTGGCACCCGGTCGCGGGCATGCTTCTGCACGCCCTCAACACCGGTGACGACTCCGCCTGGACGACGTTCGTGGACGGCCGGGCGGACGCCGACCAGGACGTGCTGGACGCGGCGTACTTCGCCGGCGACCCTCGCAGGGGCCGTGCGGTGTCCGACCCGCGGTCGGTCCCGGGCGCGTCCCCGGTGGGTGTGCGCTGGACCGGCTTCGACGGTGCGCTGGTCAAGGACGTCGTCGTGGGCGCCGGGCAGGTGCTCCTGCGGACGACCACCGACGCGGACGCGCAGGAGCAGCTCCCGCTGGTGCTGCACGCCTCCGACACGGTGTCGCTGGTGTCGCCGGGCTCGCCGGGCTCGTCGGTGTCGTCGGAGTCGTCGGAGTCGTCGGTGTCGTCGGTGTCGTCGGGGGGCGGGACCGCCGTCGCCTACGGCGGCAGCACCGGCGCGTCGGCGAGCGGCCTGCTGATCCGCCGGGGTGATGTCTCGCTGCGGGTCGAGTGGGGCCGGGCCCTCGAGGCGCAGGTCGTGGCGCGCAAGCAGGTCTACTTCCGCGCCGCCGACCGCCGGCTGCACGCCGTGCTGCTCCCGCACACGGGCTCGCTCGAGATCCGGATCACCGCGGACGACGAGGGCTGAGGGAGCGCCTGGACGGGGGAGGGGAGCGCGAGGGGACCCGCGCTCCCCTCCCCTCACTGCTGTTCGGTGAGGGCTCAGGAGGTCATGGCCGCCGCCGCCTCCAGCTGCAGCTCGCTGTGGTGCGCGCCGCCGCCGTCGTGGCCGCAGTAGGGGTAGACCTCGATGGACTTCTGCCCGGCCCAGGCGTCGTAGGCGGCGAACACCGTCTCGGGCGGGCAGACGACGTCCATGAGGCCCACCGACCACAGCGACGGGACGGTGGCGCGCTGGGACAGCACGACGCCGTCGAAGTACCGCAGGACGCCGAGCACCTGGGGCACCCGGTCGCGGTGGACGGCGAGGTAGGAGCGCAGCTCGGTGTAGGGCGGCTCCTCGGCCAGCGCGGCGGCCCGGGCGATGTCGCACAGGAACGGCACGTCGACCAGGGCGCCGACGACGCCCTCCGGCGCCAGCGCCGCCGCCGCGATGGTGATGCCGCCGCCCTGGCTCGCCCCGCGCAGCACGATGCGGTCCGGGTCCACCCCGGGCAGCTCGCGGGCGGCGTGCACCGCGGAGGCGGCGTCGGTGAAGACCCGGCGGTAGTAGTAGGTCTTCCGCGAGCCGATCCCCTTGGTGAGGTAGCCGGGGTGGGCCGGTTCGCTGCCGTGCGGGTCGGGCGTGTGCCCGACCGACCAGCTGCTGCCCTGGCCGCGGGTGTCCACGCCGAGGTACGCGTAGCCGGCCGAGGCCCACAGCAGGCGCTCGTGCGCCAGGGCCCGCCCGCCGCCGTAGCCCATGTACTCCACGACCACGGGAAGGCGCTCGTCGTCGCTGCCGGCCGGGCGGACCAGCCAGGCCCGCACCGGCTCCTCGCCGAAACCGGGGAACACGACGTCGAAGACGTCGACGGTCTTGAGCCGGGTCGCCACCTTCTCCAGCCGCGGCACCACCGTCCCGGTCGGGAGCGACGTGGCCCAGAAGGCGTCGAGGTCGACGGGCGGGGTGTGGTCGCCGCGGGGGAGCTCGCGGCCGACGTAGGCGGGCTGGTGGGCGAGGCGGGCCATGGGGAGCCTTCCGGGACGACGGCTGGGTAAGCGCTTTCCAAAGGGGTCACGGGAAGCCTAGTCTGCTCGCTGTGACGAGCGCGTCGGGTGCAGCGGCACCTGGAGGGCCGGCCCCCGCCTCGCTGGTGCCCGGCCTGGTGTCGGTGACCTTCCGCGGCCTGGACGCCGGGTCGGTGCTGCGCCTGTGCGGGCAGCACGGCCTCAGGGCCGTGGAGTGGGGCGGGGACGTGCATGTGCCCGCGGGCGACGTCGAGCACGCTGGGCGGGTGCGGGACCTCACCGCTGCCGCCGGCGTGGCGGTCTCCACCTACGGCTCGTACCTGCGCTGCGGCGAGGCGGGGAGCGAGCAGGTCCAGGCCGTGGTCGCCACGGCGTCGGCCGTGGGTGCGGCCGCCATCAGGGTCTGGGCCGGCACTCGCGGTTCCTCCGACGCGACGTCGGAGGATCGCCGGGCGGTCGCCGACGGCGTCGTCGCCGCCGCCCGGTCAGCGGCGGCTCGTGGTCTGGCCCTGGTGCACGAGCACCACGACGGGACGCTGACCGACCGCACGGGCAGCGCGCTGACGCTGCTCGAGCAGGCAGCTGCTGCTGGCGCACCGCCGGGCTCGGTCGCGCTGTCCTGGCAGCCGCAGGTGGGGCTGGACGACGACGCGGCCCTGGCCACCCTCGACGCGCACCTGCCGCACCTCGGCACGGTCCACGTCTTCAGCTGGGACACGGAGGGTCGGCGGCTCCCCCTGGCGGCGCGGTCGGACCTGTGGGCCGAGGTGTTCTCCCGGGTCGCCGGCACCGGGCGGACGCACCCGGTGCTGCTGGAGTTCGTCCGCGACGACGACCCGGGCGCGCTGGCGGAGGACGCCGCGGTGCTGCACGAGCTGGTGGGGAGCGCCGCCTGACGCCTGCGCCGGCTGCTACCGGCGCAGCACGTCGGGCGGGTCCAGCCGGAACCGGTCGTGCTCCCCGTCGGGCCACGACACCGTGACCGTGGCCTCGCCGCCGGGCTCTGCGGTGTGGACCGACACCGTGGGCAGCGGCGGCGTGGGCAGGTGGCCGCCGGCCAGCACCACCGCGACCGCCGCCACCGTCCCGTCGCCCGCGTCGTCGGTGCCGACCAGCAGGGGCACCGCCGCGTGCGCCCCCATGGCGTTGGCTCCGCGGGTGCGGTGCACCGCCGGCTGCCAGGAGCCGAGCAGGCTCACCACGCGCGCCCGCGGGCCGTCCTGGCCGGCGACCTCCGCGGCGACCGGCTCGTCGGCCGGGCCGGTGGCGGGGGAAGCGGTCCAGGTCGGGGGCTCGCTGCCGGCCACGCAGTGGCCACCCACCCGCAGCCGCCACGGACCGGGAAGAACCTGAGGGCGCACGTCCCCGCGGTCGTCTGCCGGTCCGCGCGACGGGTCGTCGTCGACGTCGACGCGGACCACCCGCACCTCCACCGCCCCGCGCAGCACCGACGCGACGGTCAGCCAGGGCCCCACCTCGAAGCGGTGGGCCTCGGAACCGTCCGTCCACGCGTCCTGCGCGGCGCCCACCAGCCAGTGCGCCCGGTGCCGCGAGGCCGCGACGCGGCCGTCGACCCATAGCCGCTGCAGCGGCCGGCGGTGGCTGGGGCGGCCGTCGGCGGCCAGCAGCACCACACTGGAATCCACCGGGCCGGTCTCCGCGACCAGCCCGTCGTCGGGCGCCGTGACGCCGGTGTAGGACAGCCGCCCGTAGACGGTGTCGTCGAGCCCGAGCGCCGCGGGGCTCCAGTGGTCCCCGCCGTGGTTGACCACCCGGACGATCCCGTCGTCCCGGGTCGCGGAGACGAGCCAGCCGGGCGCGGGCAGCGCCAGGGCGACATCGCGGGTCTCGAGCTCGAGCGGCTCCTCCACGTCGGTCCACACCGGGTGGTCGGCCGGCAGGAGCAGCCCGGCGAAACCCTTGCTCGCCCAGTAGGGGCTGCCGGGGCCGCTATACCCCTGGCGGATGGCGGGGTGCTCGCCATGCCAGCCGAGCGGGTGCAGCCCGGCGCGGTCCCAGGCTCCCCGTTCGGCGAAGTGCCGCAGCACCCCGCTGGCCAGCCGGCGGGTGCGCCCCGGGGACAGCGGGGTGGCCTCGCACAGCGCCCCGACCTAGAACGGCGCCAGGACCGCGTACCGGTAGGTCAGCGACCTGCCCTGGTAGAGCGGCGCCCCGTCGCGGCTGACCAGGTGCTGGGCCTGCTCCAGCCAGCGATGCAGCCTGGAGCGGTAGGAGGCGGCCAGCTGCGGGTCGGCACGGTCGCCGAGCAACCGGCACCAGAGCAGCGGGTAGAAGTGCATGGCCCAGCCGCAGTAGTGGTCGTAGGAGCGGTGCTCGCCGCCCTGCTCCGTGCCCTGGGCGCCGTCGGTGTACCAGCCGTCGCCGGTGTACCAGTCCTCGATGCTGGCCAGGTTGGCGGCGACCTCCTCCGGTGAGGTCGGCCCACCCACGCTCTGCAGGAACGCCAGCACCACGTTCTGGAACCACAGCCAGTTGTTGCGCGGGTAGAGGGCCCCGGCGCCGACGACGTCGGAGAGCCAGTGGACGACCTGCTCGCGCTGCCCGTCGGTCAGCTCGGCCCAGATGACGTCCCGCGTCTCGTGCAGGGCAAGCGCGATCGAGGCTGCCTCGACCCGTGCCTGCCGGACGTCCCGCATCCGCGGCCATGCCTCGGCCGAGCCGGGCGTCGTCCCGGCCACCAGCCCGCTCCGGTACCAGTCCGCCAGCTGGACAGACCGGGGGAAGCCCGGTTCGCCGGCGATCCGGAAGGCGGCGGCGAGGAAGGTGCGTGCGTAGCCCTCCAGCCCGTCGCTGTGCCGCCCCGACCTGCTGGCCGGACCCGGAAGGTGCACCAGCGCGTGCCCCGGCGTGGCATAGGGCCGGATGGCGTCGAGCGTGCGGTCGGCCAGGGCGAGCCAGTGCGAGCGGGTCCAGCCGGTGCGGGGCGACAGCGCGCGGTCCTCGGGCGGCAGCCCGTCCCGCACGTCGGTGTGCGTCGTGTTCAGGTCGGATCCTTCGCTCGGCTCGTCCTCGCTGATGTGGTGGCCAGCATGGCAGGTCGAGCGGCCGCTGGAAAGCGCTCTCCAAGCGTGGGTGAGTTGGAAGAGGCTGCGGTAGCGCTGTACGACCCGGTGGGTCAGGCGCCGCTTGTCGATGAGAGCATTCGCGCGTGTCTTCGCCGCAGCAGACGTCCTACCCCTCAGCTCGTGCCCGGCTCGCCACGGTCCACTCGTGACGGCAGTCGATCTGGTCATCTTCGACTGCGACGGAGTGCTGGTCGACAGCGAACGCCTGTCCGTCGAAGTGGACCGGCAGTTGCTCTCGGAGTTGGGGTGGGAACTGAGCACCGAGGACATCGTGGAACGTTTCGTGGGTCGGTCGAACAGGTTCTTCCACGAGGAAGTGACGCGGCATCTGGGTCGTCCCCTTCCACCCGGCTGGGACGAGGCCGCCGAACCCCGCTACCGCCGGGCGTTCATGCAGGCTCTGCAGCCTGTCGACGGCATCGTGGAGGCCCTTGATGACATCGAAGGGCCGACGTGCGTGGCGTCGAGCGGAACGCACGAGAAGATGCGGTTCACCCTCGGCCTCACGGGCCTGCTGCCCCGCTTCGAGGGTCGGGTGTTCAGTGCGACCGAGGTGAGTCGGGGGAAGCCGGCGCCGGACCTGTTCCTTCTCGCCGCCGAGAAGATGGGGTTCGAACCGCGCGCGTGTGTCGTGGTCGAGGACAGCGTCCACGGCGTGGCCGCGGCGCAGGCTGCAGGCATGCGCGTCGTCGGCTACGGAGGAGGCGTCACCGACGCAGCCCGGCTTCTGGAACTGGGAGCGCAGGTCATCACCGACATGCGTCAGCTGCCGGGCACCATCGCGGCGCTGTGAAATGGCTCCTCCCGGCTGTGGCTGGGGGGAATGACCGCCCCTGTTCCGTGATCATGCAGGAATGGCGAGGTTGCCGGGTCGCACGTCGTGCTGTAGTCGGGTCCAAGGCGGCTGGCGACGGGAGCGGTCCGGCGAGTGGCCGGTTCTCTTTGCCGGCCGCCGGTTTTTCCCGGATCCTGAGACCTGGTGCACCCGGGCTGAGCGTGCGGGGGCATCAAGATTCGGACGGGTCCGGGCTGTTCTCGCTGCTGGCGTGGGTTCTTTGCCGACTCGTGACCTCAGTGGCCCTGACTCTCTTTGTCTGAGAACGAGAACTGTCGGAGCCGTTGCCTAGTCTCGTCTCATGGTTCACGGTCAGCCGGTGCAGGAGAAGGACGTCGACTGCGACGTCCTTCCCGGCTCGCTGGCTGAGTGCGTCGGGTTGACGCAGCAGCTGCGGTTCGCGGTCCAGAACCCGCTGGGACGTGGGGTGGCGGACCTGCTCAACGAGCTCGACGCCTCGACGTTGCGGATGTACGACCGGGTCCTTTTGACCGCCGCGACCAAGGCCGGGGTCGCTGCTGCCGAGGGCCGGCACCTGCGGGCGGTCGCGGGGGCGCTGCGCGCCGAGCGGGACGCCTCGCTCGGGGACGCGTCCCCGCACATCAAGGACCCGGGGCCGGAAGGCATGGGCGAGGAGCCGAGCTCCGAGGAGGACATGGACCGGCGCATGGCCGAGTGGGAGGACCCGGTCGAGATGGCGGCCCGATGCCGCCGGGAGGAGCTGCGCCTGGGGATGCGGCTGTCCCCGGCCGGGATGTACGCCGTCGCCGAGCAGGCCCGCCAGCTCGACGGCCCTTACGTCCGGGCGCGGGAGCTGATGCTCGCGGGGGTGATGACCCGTCAGCAGTGGCACGTGCTGCGCACCTCCACCCGCGCCGTGCCCGAGGAGCTGCTGGCCGAGGTCCTCGACCTCGTGCTCCCGAAGGTGGCGACGTCCACGACGAAGGAGCTGCAGCGGCACATCGACCGGGTCCTGGCCAAGCTGCTGCCCGACCGGGGCGCCCTCGAGCATGCCAAGGCGCGCAAGGGCCGCCGGGTCGAGGTGTGGCACGACCAGGTCGACACCGATGACGCCGACGGGCGCACGCTGGTGCGCGAGTCCAGTCTCCGTGCGGTCTCAGACCCCACTCAGGTGCACCGGATCGCGCAGCTCGTCGACGGGCATGCCCGGTGGATGCGGGACAAGGCCCGCTCGGGAGCGAAGGCCGCCGAGCAGGACGCGCAGCTCGCCATGCGGGCGGCGTGGAAGCAGCACGGCGAGGGCTCCCGCGAGCACGTCGCCGCTCTCGAGGTGTGGCAGGCGGCGAGGAAGCACCGCCAGCAGGTGGTCAAGCAAGGTCTGGCGGCGTGGAAGTTCGACGCCCTCGCGGACCTGGCCGAGCGCGGCACCCTCGCCGCCCACGACGGCGCACCCCTCATCGCCAAAGAGCGGGAAGTCCTCCCCGTCGTCGTGCTCAGCGCGGAGACCGCGTTCGGGCTCGCGAACAACCCGGGCGAGCTGCGCGGCTACGGCACCCTCCCAGCCCCAGTGCTGCGCGACCTGGTCGCCGGAGCGAAGTCCTGGCTCCTCGCGCTCGTCGACCACACCGGACAGACCCTGAGCGTCCAGCGGTACAAGCCCACCGCCGCGATCCGGGACTGGCTGATCGTCACCAAGCCCACCTGCGTCGCCCCCTGGTGCGACTCACCCGTCGAATGGGCCGAGGACGACCACCTCGAGGAATGGAGACCACCACCCGACCCCGAAGACCCGAACAGCAAGCCCGCGGGCGGCCCGACCAGCGAAGACAACTTGCACCCCGAGTGCAAGACCACCCACCAGCTCAAGACGCACCGGCACCTCGACGTCGTCCGAGACGACGACGGCGGCCACCGCGTCATCACCCACTCCGGGCACCAGTACCGGCGCGAACCCCACCGACTCCTGCCCGAGATCGGTCAAGGCTGGGGCACCACCGGCGACCCCGACGAGCCACCGCCGTTCTGACTGGTGCTTCCGTTCGAGCGGCGACCGCCGTGCCCGGATCGCCGCGCGGCTCGGTCGTACAGGAGTCGGCCCGGCGCAGGTCAGACGGGATCGGTGAACGAGACCGGCTTGCCGGTGTCGCGGGCGTACGCGATCTCGCG
This sequence comes from Motilibacteraceae bacterium, assembly GCA_051953655.1. Taxonomy (GTDB): domain Bacteria; phylum Actinomycetota; class Actinomycetes; order Motilibacterales; family Motilibacteraceae; genus JBQCHF01. Next base: position 17,232 of record JBQCIO010000310.1, on the reverse strand, counting down.
GCTCGTGGACTCGCCGATGTACCCGCCGGGGTTGACCACCAGGACCCGGTCGGCCAGGTCGATCTTGCGCAGGTGGAGTGCGTCGAGCCTGGCCTTCTGCTCGTCGGGGATCTTCTCGTCCGGTCCGCGTCCGGCGAAGACGCCCGGTGCGAGGACGATGGCACCCGCGAAGGTCAGGTCGCGGTTCGCCGCGAGCATCGCGTCGAAGAAGCGGGCGGAGCCGCAGATGCAGAAGATCTCAAGCCGGTCGGGCACGGCTGGCGTCCTTCGGGTCGATCGGCGCCTCCGCAGGGAGCGGGCGACGCATCATGTGCCGATCGGCGGCATGCCGTCGAGGACCAGCGGGAGCAGGGCCCGGCTGCTCGCGGTGAGATCCAGGGTCGGGATGGCGCGTGGGTCGACGAACACGATCTGCCGTCCCTCGCCGCAGACCACAGCATCCTGCGGGACGGTCGTGCGCGCGGTGAAGAGATCGATCTGGTCACGACCGTGGAAGCGGCAGGGGAGCTGGTGCCGTCCCAGCGAGACGAGGTCGTCGCAGAGGATCCCGGTCTCCTCCTGCAGCTCTCGGTAGGCCGCCGCCTCAGGGGATTCGCCGTCCTCCACCCCGCCACCGACCAGGCACCACTTGTCCGGCTCGACGGGCGCGTGCTCGTCCCGCTCCTGCAGGAGGACCCAGCCACGGGGGTCGACCAGGCCGACCATCACGACGGCCTTCACCGCTGCGACTGCCCGCCCACCAGCGCGGCGAGGGCCTCCCGCACCTCGGTGGGAGTGAGGTCCATGGTGGCGTCGCCGACGGACAGCTCCACCCGCTGGACGCCGGGCAGCCCGGTCGGCGTCCAGCGCGGGAAGGTCGCGAGCCCGTCCTCCTGCGCCAGGCGTCGGACTGCGCTGGTCAGCTGCTCGTCGTCGGCGTGCAGGAGCAGGTGCATCATCGGGGTCCGCGGCGGGTCGGGGATGACCTGCACGCCGGGCAGGTCGCGCACGGCGTCGGCGATGGCGCGGGCGTGCGCCAGGTAGTCGCCCATCCGAGGCAGTCGGGTGCGCAGGTTGGCCAGCGCGGAGGCGGCCAGCGGCCACAGCCCCCACAGGGTGCCGCCCATCCGGTGCCGCCACTCGCGCACCTCGGCCACGACGTCGGGCTCACCTGCCACCGCGCACCCGGCGAGGGCGCCGATGCCCTTGTAGAACGAGACGTAGACGCTGTCGAACGGAGCGGCCACCTCGGCCGGGGTCTTGCCGTAGCCGGCGGCCGACTCCCAGATGCGGGCGCCGTCGAGGTGTGCGGCGGCGCCGCGCCCGTGCGCCCACTCGACCTGGGCGAGGACGTCGTCCCAGGCCGGCTGGTCGCCGCCGAGGTCGCGCTGCGGGAGCTCGAGCAGCAAGGCGCCCGGCGCCTCGCCGAGAGCCGTCAGGTCGGGGAGCTGCAGCAGCCGGTCGAGCGACCCGACCGGACGGCCGACGAGCCCATGCAGCCGCTGGTAGGCGTGGTCCTCGTGCCGGTCCAGGTGGCAGTGCGGGTGCCACACCACGGTGCGACGCCCCCGCCGGTCCGCATGCACCCGCAGCACGCTCTGCTGGGCCATCGTGCCGCTCGGCAGGAACACCGCGGCGGGCTTGCCCAGCAGCCGGCACACCTCGGCCTCCAGCTCGGCCACCACGCCGCCGGCGCCGTAGCGGTCGGGCTCCACGTCCGCGGGGATGGCCGCGAGCGCGTCGGCCGGCCGGGTCGGCCCGTGCCCTGCGAGGAATCGGGTGCAGCTGCTCAGCAGCTCCTTGGTCTCGTCCTCGCCGAGCATCGCCCATCCTCTCCGTCTGCCGTCGATGTGCCCGCTGAGGCTAGACCTGCTCCCGTGGCCCGTCGCTCACGAGGCCAGCAGCACCTCGGTCACCGCACTGAGCAGCAGCGGCGGGAGGTCCAGCGCCTGCAACGGCAGCAAGGCGTCCCTGGGGTCGTGGCAGCCGCGGACGACGTCGTAGACAGCGTTCTTCACCGCGAAGTCGGCGTGGCTGCGGTCCAGCAGCTCGAACAGCCGGGCTTCGACGTCGTTGGCGGCCGGCGACAGGTCTCCGCGCAGGGAGACGAGGATCCGCGAGGTGACGGGGACGTCGGACACCGCGACCCGCACGCTGCCCGGCACGGGCCCCTCACGCACGTCCACGCCACAACGCACGTCGTCGACGAGCACCTCGGCGGGCTCGACCGCGGCGAAGCCGACGAGCACGAAGCTCCACGACCGCTGCTCCGGCACGGACGAGCGCTCACCCTGCACCGGCTCGACGACCACCTGTCCCGAACCGGCGTCGAACGCGATGCGCGTGCTCGCCCAGCGCTCGTCGTCGCGGTCCTCGCGCAGCACGAACTCGCCGTCGGCACCCGCGAACACCCGCAGCTCCAGTGCCGCGGGGTTGCCGGTGTCGTTGCCGATCGTCTCGTCTGCGGCAAGGGGCACGACGGCCCCGGCCCGGGCCAGCACGGGCAACGAGTCCAGCCCTCGGTGCAGGTAGGCCGACCGCCCGCCGCGGTAGACGGTGCCGGTGAAGAAGTCGGTCCAGGTTCCGGGTGGGAGCCAGGCCCGCGCCCGGGCCAGCTGCGTCACCTCGTCCAGGGGCTCGGTGATCGGCGCGACGACCAGCTCGCTGCCGAAGCGGAACTGGTTCGGCACCGCGTAGGCCTGCTCCTCCCACGGCGCGTCGTAGTACATCGGCTGCACGAGCGGCTCGTCCTGCTCGTGGGCCCGCACGTTCATCGTGTACAGGTAGGGGATCAGCCGGTGGCGCAGGAGGAGGAAGTCGCCCATCACCTCACGGGCGGGCGAGGCGAAGCGCCACGGTTCCTTGCTGTTGAAGACGTCCCGCGTCGAGTGCAGCCGCAGGACCGGGGAGAAGACGCCCAGCTGCACCCATCGGGCCGTCAGCTCGTCGTCCTTGTGCCCGAACCAGTGGCCGCCGATGTCGTGGCTCCACCAGCCGTAGCCGACGTTCGAAGCGGTGGCCGTGAACTCCGGCTGGAAGGCCAGCGACGCCCAGCTGGAGACGCTGTCGCCGGAGAAGCCCACGGGGTAGCGGTGGCTGCCGACGCCCGCGTAGCGCGAGAAGGTCAGCGGTCGGGAGCCGTCGCGTGCGGAGTCGAGGTAATGCACGTGGTTGAGCACCCACAGCGGGTCGAGCCCCGGCACCGAGGAGTGCGTGCCGGACTGCCAGTCCAGCCACCAGAAGTCGACGCCGTCGCGCTCGTGCGGGTGGTGGACCTCCTCCAGGTAGGCCTCGAGGAAGTCCGGGTCGGCCGGTTCGAAGCGCACCGGCCTCCCGCTCTCCGGGTCGATCCCCATCGCCAGCGCCATCGAGGCGTACGCGTCCTCGTAGGCGCGGATCCCGTCCGCCGGGTGCACGTTGAGCGCCACCTGTAGCCCCCGGTCGTGCAGCGCCGCCAGGAACGAGGGCGGGTCCGGGAAGAGCTCGCGGTTCCAGGTGTAGCCCGTCCACCCGCTGCCGTGCTCGAGAGGTACGTCGGTGAGGTGCCAGTCCATGTCGATGACACCGACCGAGAACGGCAGTCCCTCGCCCGAGAACCGGTCCATCAGCGCCAGGTACTCATCGGCGGAGTAGGGGTGGTAGCGGCTCCACCAGTTCCCCAGGGCGAACCGGGGCAGCAGCGGCTGCTTGCCGGACAGCGCGTACAGCGCCGCCAGCGCCTGCCGGTAGTCGCGTCCGTAGCAGAACAGGTAGAGGTCGGTGCGGCCGGGACGCCGCGGGGACAGCGTCCCGTCGGGCTCGAGCAGCAGGGAAGTGGAGTCGTCGACGACGGCGATGCCGTTGCGGGACAGGACCCCGTCCTCGAGCGGCAGCCGGCCGTCCGCGCCGTCGAGGGTCCGCGCAGTGCCGCCCAGGTTGTCCAGCGCCTCGCCGTGGTGCCAGACGCTGTGGTAGCTGCTGATGTTGCCGCGCGCCTGCACCGAGAGCCCGTGGGCGGTGAACTCCCCGCGGTCGTAGACCAGGTGCAGGCGGGCGGTCCGCAGCTCGATCCGGCCGGCGCGCTCCTCCAGCTCGAACTCCACCGGCGGAAGGTCGCGGTGCAGGGCGAGCTGCGAGGGGCGGTCCTCGAAACCCCCGTCCGCGCTGTGCTCCAGCCGCAGCAGGCCGTCGGCGAGGACCGTGATCCGGAAGTGCTCGCCCTGGACGACGTTCCCCGGCTCCGCCACCGGCCGGGCGTCCAGTCGAAGGTGCTGCTTCATCTCGGTCCCGTCCGCGCCGCTGGTGACTGCCGGGCCTCACGCTACCGACGAGGGCGGGTTCCCACCCGGGTCGACGTCGCCCTGCGGCATGGTGGTGCCATGGCTGCTGCAGACCGCTGGCGCACGGAGCTGGCCGCGTGGGCGATCGACCCGGAGATCCTCGCCGCCGCCCCGGAGTCCCCCTACGCGCTGGCACCGGGGCAGTTCCGCGCCGCCGACCGCGGGGCCTACGACCCCGCGCCCGTGCCGTCGCGGGAACGGGCCAGGCAGGCTCTCGACGACGGCGGCGGCGTGCTCGACGTCGGCTGCGGCGCGGGGGCCGCCGCGCTGGCCCTGGCCCCGCCGGCGGCCCGGCTGACCGGCGTCGACGAGCAGGCGGACATGCTCGCCGCGTTCGAGGCAGCAGGGCGGGAGCGGGGCCTCGACGTGCGCACGGTGCAGGGACGCTGGCCCGATGTGGCGGCGCGCGTGGAGCAGGCCGACGTCGTGGTCTGCCACCACGTCCTCTACAACGTGTCGGAGATCGAGCCGTTCGTGCTGGCTCTGCAGGACCACGCGCTCCGCCGGGTGGTGGTCGAGCTCACGGCGACCCACCCGTGGACGCCGGTCGGCCCGCTCTGGCAGCGGGCGCACGGGCAGCCCCGCCCGGACGGGCCCACCGCGGAGCTGGCGGTGCAGGTCCTGCGGGAGCTCGGCATCGAGCCGCACGTCGAACAGTTCGAGCGGGCGTCCCGCAGCCGGCCGTGGGAGGAGGAGGTCGCCTCCATGCGGCGGCGCCTGTGCCTTCCCGCCGAGCGCGACGAGGAGGTCGCGCTATGGATGCGCGAGCTGGGAGTGCTGCACAGCGACCAGGCCCGGCGTGATGTCGTCGCTGTGTGGTGGGACAGGTAGGAGAACTTGGTCAGCGCCCTCCGCCGACGTCGAGGCTCGTACCGGTGATGTACGACGCCGCGTCGGAGACGAGCCAGGCGATGGACTCGGCCACCTCCTCCGGCCGCCCCGGACGGCCCAGCGGAGGCGTGCTCGCCAGTCGCTCCAACCGACCGGGCGCATGGATCTCCGTCTCGATGAGCCCGGGGCGCACACCGACCACCCGCACGCCCTCGGCGGCCACCTCCTGCGCCAGTCCGACGGTGAGCGCGTCCAGGGCCGCCTTGCTGGCCGCGTAGTCGACGTACTCCCCGGCCGCTCCCAGCTGGGAGGCGCGCGAGGACACGTTGACCAGAACCCCGCCGCGACCGCCGTGCGACGTGGACATCCTGCTGACCGCCTCGCGGGCCACCAGGAAGGCGCCGACGACGTTGACGTCGAGCAGCCGGCGCAGCCGCTCGGCGCTCGTCTGCTCGACCCGGCCGGCCGGCGGCACGATGCCCGCGTTGTTGACCACTGCCCGCAGCGGGCGCATCTCCGCGTCGGCGACCCGGAACAGGTCCTGCACGTCCGCCTCCACCGCGACGTCGGCGCGCACCGCGAGCGCGCGGACGCCCAGTCCCCTGCAAGCCGCCACCACCTGCTCGGCCTCGTCCGACCTCTCCCGGTAGGAGAGCAGCACGTCCCATCCGTCCGCGGCCAGCCGCCGGCAGACGGCCCTGCCGATGCCGCGGCTGCCCCCGGTGACCAGGATCGTCCTCGCTCCGCCTGCCATCCGCGCACCTCGTCCCTCCCCGCGGCCGCCCTCGCCGCCGCCCTCCACCGGGCGATTGGCGTGGTGCGCGCGGTTCGCCCCGCACTCGCCCGGGCCCGGTCCTCCCGGTGCCCGACGTTGGACCCTGCCACGCTGGCCGCGGCGGGGACAGGGTGGTTCACGGGGAGAGAGTGAGGAGACGGTGAACTGCCTCGACTGCCTGGCCGAGCGGGCCCAGGCGGTGCCTGCGGTGGCGGTCTGCTCGGACTGCGGCGCCGGCGTCTGCCTGGAGCATGCGGTGCTCGTGGCGCGGCGCGTGGAGGCCAAGGGCCACCTCGGGCGCCAGATCCCGCTGCCACGCGCGGGCCGCCTCGTCCGCTGCGGCGTCTGCCAGGGCGCGCACGACGCGATCGCCGCCGCGCCCTCGACGTGAGGCCCTAGCGGGTCAGCGCACGACGGCGGTCGGTGACGTCGATCGACGTGCCGTCGCGGTGCCTCACGCCGTCCTCGGCCGCGGTGCTGCTCTCCTCAGGGCTCTCCGGACGCGGTGAGGGCAGGCGGGCCAGCTGGGCCAGGACGAGCCGCTCGGCCCGGGCGGCGGCCTCCGCGGCCGGGAGCCGCTCCCAGGCCGGGTGCGCCAGGGTCGCCCGGACCAGCCGGATGACGACGTCGACGCGTGCCTGCGGGCGCTGCTTGAGGATCCGCTCGATGAGGTCGCTGACCGGGCGGGCGTGCTCGGGAAGGGTGGTGCGAGGCAGGGGCGTGGGCTGTGCGGGGTGGTGCACGAGGACTCGCAGTGGGGGAGGGCCGGCCGGGCGGGGCCGACGGGGACAGGGCCGGTCGCTGCGGGTCCCGCTCCGCGGGACGGGCCGCGCCGAGGCGGCTGCAGCGGGCGCGCCGACCGTGGATCGACCGGAGCACATGTCCCGGGGACGGTAAGCGGCGCGCGGCGGGAGCGGCGAAACTACCGCCGAGTATGTCCAGGATGTGAGAAATCGTGGCAGAGTGTGGAGCGTGAGCGTGCTCAGGGTCGCGGAGCCGATCACAGCCAGCGATCGGGTCGGCCGCGCGAGGGCTTCGACGGCTGGTCAGGGCAGCGCGGGGCCGCCGCAGACCGGGCAGGTGGCCGGCATCCCCTCCGGGCCCACCGGGATGAGTCCGAAGCAGAGCGGGCTGAACCGCCGGTGCGACCGCTGGCGCAGCGGGAGCAGGTTGCGGCAGGAGACGTAGTCGGGCTCGTGGGCGGCGACGACGACGCGGGAGCCGGCGGAGGGCTCCTCGCCCGTGCGGACCGGCCGGAGGTGCCGGGCCGAGGCCGAAGGGCGTCCGGCGACCGGGAGGGCGACGCGCTCCGGTGTGCTCACGTCCTTGTTGTTCCGCCCGGGTGACTGGTCAAACAGGCGGCCGGACCGGTGCGCGAGGATCGGCCCGGACGACGACGAGGCGGGGACGGGAGGCGCGGTGGGCGGAGCCCTGGTGCTGCGCGGTGCGCGCGCGCTCGTGGGGCCACGGGACGTGCGGCCGGCGGACGTGGTGGTTCGCGAGGGGCGGGTGACGTCGGTGGCCGAGCCGGACGGACGGCGCGACCGCGCCGCTGCCGACCTGGTCGAGGTCGACGGCTCGGGGCTGCTGGTCGTCCCCGGCTACCTCGACCTGCAGGTGAACGGCGCCCACGGCGTCGACCTGACCCTCGACCCCGGCCGCCTGCCGGAGGTCGCGGACGCGCTGACCCGCTACGGCGTCACCGGCTTCCTGCCCACGCTGGTCTCGCACCCCGCGGGCACCGTGGCGCGGGCGGTGCAGGCCCTGTCCCGGCCGGTCGCCCCTGGCGCCGCTCGCCCGCTGGGCTGGCACGTCGAAGGCCCCTTCCTCGCGCCCGCGCGCCGTGGGGCCCACCGCCTCGAGCACCTGCGCCGGCCGGACCTGGCGGAGGCGGCGTCGGCGGCGGCGTCGGAGGTGGCGAGCTGGAGCCCCGACGGCGGCGTGCGGATGGTGACCCTCGCGCCCGAGCTGCCCGGGGCGCCGGACCTGGTCCGGGTGCTCGCGGGGCGCGGCGTCGTCGTGAGCCTCGGCCACACCGAGGCCACCGCCGACCAGGTGCGTGCGGCCGTCGACGCCGGGGCGCGCGCGGTCACCCACCTGTTCAACGCGATGCCGGGGCTCGGCCACCGGTCCCCGGGTCCGGTCGGTGCCGCCCTGGCCGACGAGCGGCTGGTCTGCGGGCTCATCCCCGACGGCCTGCACGTCGACCCGCTGGTGCTGGGGCTGGCGTGGCGGCTGCTCGGCCCCGACCGCTGGCTCACCGTCACCGACGCGACGGCCGCCCTCGGCACCGCGCCGGGCCGCAGCCGGCTGGGGGACGCCGAGGTCGTCGTCGACGAGGTCTCGGTGCGGCTCCCGGACGGCACCCTGGCCGGGAGCGTGCTCGCGCTCGACGAGGCGGTGGCGCGGCTGGTGCGGCTGGTCGGCGTCGACCCGCTCGACGCCGTGACGACGGTGACCGCGGTGCCCGCGCGGCTGCTCGGCCTCCCGCCACGCGATGCCGTGCGCGCCGGCGCGGCCGCCGACCTCACGCTGCTGGACGAGGACCTGCGGTGCGCGGGGACGGTGGTCGGCGGCGTGCTGCGCCTGCGCGAGCCCGAGCGCCGGCTGCGGGGCTGAGGGGATCAGCCCCGGCGGGTGACCAGCTCGGAAGCGGCCGACGTGGCCCCACTGACCAGCAGCACCGACGGCCACGGGCCCAGCTTCTTGGCCAGGGGGTGCGAAACGCCCATGGCGGCGGCGTAGCCGGCGGTGAGCGCGGCCGCCGTCACCGGTCCGCGGGTGCGGGCCCACTCGCGGGCGCACCACGCGCCGGCCACGGCGAAGGCGACGCCGCCGAGCGCGCGTCGCCCGGTGGCCCGGCCCAGCGCGAAGCCGCCGACGAGACCGGCGGCGGACACGACGGCGGGTGAGGTCAGGCGCGAAGCGGCAGTCATGGCCCCGACCTTAGACAGCACGATCGCCACCCGCGGTCGCGGGTTCGGCCGGTGGCGCGTTCGCGGGCCGGAGGTCAGCCGGCGTGAACGTGCGGCCTGCGGGTCGGGTCGGGCTCGGCCTCGCGCAGGATCTCCCGGGTCACCGGCGCGGCCTCGCCCTGACCGAAGAAGAGGTAGCGGAGGAACTGCTTGGCGGGGTTGCCCTCGGTCCACTCGATGTAGACGTGCGGCTCCTCGCCGGTCACGTCGCGGACGTGCAGCAGCAGCGCCGCGAGCGCGCCCGGCACGGACGGGCTCTGGGTGCGCAGCACACGGAACTGGTCGTGCAGCACAACCCCGTGGACGTCGAGCTCGGTCTCGAAGTCGGAGGGGTCGGTGAGGTCCACCTCGACGAACACGATCCCGTTCGGGTCCGGGATCTCGTGCTTGGCCATCACCTCGCGCAGCTTCTCCCGGTACTCCGCGACGTCGCCCCGGTGCGGCTCGTTCGCCACTAGGCGCAGCTGGCTGCGGGCGCCGTCGCGGACGAAGAGCGCGGCCCGCGCGTCCAAGGTCACCCGGGTCACCCGCACCTCGAAGGCACGGCGCAGGCGCGAGAGCAGCGACACGGTGAGGATCGCGAGGATGAAGCAGGCGCCGATCTTCACGCCGTCCGGCCGCTCGGCCACGTTGGCCAGGGTGGTGTAGAGGAAGACCAGCGACACGACCGCGAAGGAGGCGGTGGCCCGCCGTCGCTTCTCGCGCCGGGCGGACAGGGTGACCGCCACCGCCGCGGACGTGATCAGAACCAGCACACCGGTGGCGTAGGCACCGCCCTGCGCGTCCACGCTGGCGCCGAAGAGGATCGTGACCAGGAAGGCGACCGCGGTGAACACCAGGACCAGCGGCCGCACCGCTCGCGCCCAGTCCGGCGCCATGCCGTACCGCGGCAGGTACCGCGGCACCAGGTTGAGCAGGCCGGCCATCGCCGAGGCGCCGGCGAACCAGAGGATGGCGATGGTGGACAGGTCGTAGGCGCTGCCGAACCCGGCGCCGAGGTAGCGGTGCGCCAGGTAGGCGAGGGCGCGCCCGTTGGCATCTCCGCCGGGCTGGAACTCCTGCTGCGGGATGAGGACGGTGGTGACGACGCTGGAGGTGACCAGGAAGACGGTCATCACCACCGCGGCGGTGGTCAGCAGCCGTCGAGTGCCGCGGATCCGTCCGGCCGGTGCGGCCTCCGAGTCCGTCGGGTCCCCGTGGACCAGCGGCATCACGGCCACGCCCGTCTCGAACCCGGACAACCCCAGGGCCAGCTTGGGGAAGACGACCAGTGCCGCGGCCACCAGCAGCACCGGGTTCCCGTGCGACGCGGTCAGGGCATGCGTCCAGTCGCTCACCGCGGTCGGGTGCGTGACCGCCTGCACCAGCCCGACGCCGATCACGACCACGTTGAGGGCCAGGTAGACGGCCACCAGGACGACCGCCACCCCGATCGCCTCGCCGAAGCCCTTGAGGAACACCGCGCCGAGCAGCGCCAGCAGCACCAGCGTCACGATGACGACGTGTCCGTGGAAGGCCTCGGGCCAGAACGGGTTCTCGTCCAGGTGAGCGGTCGCGTCGGCGGCCGACAGCGTCATGGTGATGAGGAAGTCGGTGGCCGCGAAGCCGAGCAGGACGAGGACGAACAGCTTGCCCCGCCAGAACGCGAGCAGCCGCTCCAGCATGGCGATCGAGCCCTCGCCGTGCGGGCTCTCCTGGGCCACCCGGCGGTAGACCGGCAGGGCCCCGAAGAGCGTCACCAGCACCAGCACCACGGTCGCCACGGGAGAGAGCACGCCGGCGGCGAGGGCCGCGATCCCCGGCTGGTAGCCGAGGGTGGAGAAGTAGTCCACCCCCGTCAGGCACATGACCTTCCACCAGGGCTGGGTGCGGTGCGTCGACGTGGCGTGCGGGCCCGGCTGCTGCGCCGCGGGATCGCCGAGCCCGTCGAGCAGCCACCGGCGCAGCCGCCCTGGGACTGCTGCGGGACCCGTGCCGGCTCGGGTGAGTGTCGTCACCGCTCGTCAGACCTGCTTCCACCGTCGGTGCCTCGATTCCCTTCGAGTCTCTGCCCGCCGGTGTGAGGAAGCTGTTAGGAATCCGCCCGGCCGGGGGAGGCCGGCGCGCTCTCGCTCTCGACGGCGTCCGGCCGGAAGCGATAGCCCATGCCGGGCTCGGTGAGCAGGTATCGCGGGTGGCGTGGATCGTCCTCGAGCTTGCGCCGCAGCTGTGCGAGGTAGAGGCGGGTGTAGCCGCTCTCCCGCACGTAGGCCGGGCCCCACACCTGGGTGAGCAGCTGCCGCTGCGACACGAGCTTGCCGGGGTGGCGCAGCAGGACGTCGAGCACGTCCCACTCGGTCGGGGTGAGGTGCACCTCCTCGGTCCCGTCGTCCGTGCGACGCCGCGCCTGCTTGGCGCCCAGGTCCACGCTCACCCGGCCGAAGGTGACCACCGGGTCGTCGTCGGCAGGCACGACCCGCCGGGACACCGCCCGCATCCGGGCCAGCAGCTCGTCCATGCCGAAGGGCTTCGTGACGTAGTCGTCCGCCCCGGCATCGAGCGCCTGCACCTTGTCCAGGCTGTCCGAGCGGCCGGACAGCACGATGACGGGCACCTGCGTCCAGCCGCGCAGCCCGGCGAGCACCTCGACCCCCTCCAGGTCCGGCAGGCCGAGGTCGAGCACCACGAGGTCCGGGGCCTGCGCGGCGGCCACCCGGAGGGCCTCGCTCCCGCTGGCCGCCGTGCTCACCTCGTAGCGGCGGGCGCGCAGGTTGATGGCGAGGGCCCGCACGATCGCGGGGTCGTCGTCGACGACGAGCACCCGGGTCACGTCCGCACCACCCGGTCCCGCTGCCCGTCGTCGGCCTCCCGGAGCGGCCCGGCATCGGTGGCCACCGGCAGGTGCACCAGCATGGTCAGCCCGCCGCCCGGGGTGTCCTCGGCCTGCAGCGACCCGCCCATCGCCTCGACCAGCCCGCGGGAGAGGGCGAGGCCCAGCCCGAGGCCGGCGGAGGAGTCGCGGTCGCCCAGGCGCTGGAACGGGGCGAACATCCGTTCCCGGTCCTCGGCAGGAACGCCGAGGCCGGAGTCGCTCACCCGGAGCAGCACCTGGGCGCCACCGGCCTCGGCTGTCACGTGAGGCCTCGTGCCCGCCGGGCTGAACCGCTGGGCGTTGTCCACCAGGTTGGCGAGGGCGCGCTCGAGCAGAGCGGCGTCGACGAGCACCGGAGGCAGCGACGAGGGGACGTCGACCAGCACCCGCTCGGCCGCGGCCAGGCCGTCCACGGCCGCCCACACCACCTCGTCGAGGTCCACCGCCTCGAGGGTGAGGTGCATGGCCCCGGCCTGCAGTCGGCTGACGTCGAGGATGTCGCCCACCAGACGGCTGAGCCGGTCCAGCGACTCGTCGGCGGTGGCGAGCAGCTCGGCCTCGTCGCCGGCGCTCCAGGTCACCTCGTCGCTGCGCAGGCTGGTGACGGCGGCCTTGGCCGAGGCCAACGGGCTGCGCAGGTCGTGGCCGACGGCGGCGAGCAGGGCGCTGCGCAGGCGGTCGGCCGCCTCGAGCGAGCGCGCGCGTGCCGCCTGGTCGGCGAGTTCTGCCGCCCGCGCAGACACCTGCTCCGTGTGCCGGCGCCGCCGCTCGGCGACGTCCACGACGGCGCTCACCAGCACGGCCACCGCGACGAAGACGACCAGGGCGACGACGTCGTCCCGCGTGCGGACCCGCAGGGTGTGCAGCGGCGCCACGAAGAAGTAGTTGAGCAGGACGGCTCCGGCGACGGCTGTGGCCAGCGCCGGCCACAGCCCGCCGACGAGCGCGACCACGACCACCGACAGCTGCACGACGAGCACGTCGCCGGTCAGGCTGAGCTGCCCGCGGAGCGACACCAGGACTGCGGTCGTCGTGGCCAGCAGGCCCACGGCCAGCAGGGCGCCGACCAGCTGCCGGCGCGGCGAGAGCGCGCCCGCGAGCACCGCGCGGCTCAGCAGGTCGGCGAGGGCCCGCGTCCGCCGGGCGAGCGGTCCTGACGGTGGGGGGCGGTCGGGGGCCACCCCGCCATCGTGCGCCACTCACCCGGCGACGCGCTGCGGGTACCCGCTCAGTCGCTGCTCGCCGCGGCCGCGAACCCGAAGGCACGCAGGATGTTGCCCGCGGCGGCGGCCGCTCGGGCACTGCCGACGACGGGGGAGATGGCCACGAGCGTGCCTTGCGCCTGCTCCAGGGTCACGCCGGCGTCCGAGGCCAGGCCGAGGTTGATCAGGTAGGACACCGGGGCGGCGTCCATCGCCACCAGGGCGGCCAGGCGGACCAGGAAGTACGTCTGGGTGTCCAGGCCCGACTCCTCCAGCGAGTCCAGGTTCATCGCGACGAGCCGCTCGAGCACGGGGGCGTCGCCCTGCGACACCATGGTCAGGCTCTCCTGCGGGGTGCCGGTGGTGGCCATGAGGTCCTCCGATCGTGGTGGCCCGCCGGCCGGTGGCGCGCGTGGGCCGGCGGTGGATGCCTCGAGCCTTCCGCGGGGTCCGGGCGAGAGGCCTCACCCGGACCGGATGAACGGCGCGGCTCCGCGAGCGGGCCCCTCCGGTGCGAATTCGGGGTGTCCTCGAGCGACGGACGTCCCGCCGCCGGTCACCCGAAGCGGGTGATGGCCGGAGCGGCCGCCGGACGGACGATGTCGCGTCGCAGCAGGTGACAGGAGGAACGGCCATGAGCGCCGACTCGAGCCCGACGGACCGACCGAGCAGCACCGGCACGTCCGGTCCCGGCATGTCCGGCCCCGGCTCGTCCACCACAGAGGCCGACCGCCTGCGAGAACGCATCGCAGTGCTGGAGAAGGAGCTCGCGACGACGCGGGCGCAGGGCGGGCCGCCGCCCCCGCGGCGCGGAGGCCGCGAGCGGTGGCGATCCGTCACCGCGACGGTCCTGATCGCCCTGGCCTGCGTGCTCGCGCCGCTGTCCGTGGTCTCGACCTGGGCCAAGACGCAGGTCTCGGACACCGACCGCTACGTGCAGACCGTGGCACCGCTGGCGAGCGAGCCGGCGATCCAGCAGGCGGTGACCGACGACGTCACCCGCACGATCTTCCAGTACGTCGACGTGCAGGCCGTGGCGAGCCAGGCCGTCGACGCCCTGGCCGCCCAGGGCGCGCCTCCCCGGGTGACCCAGAGCCTGCAGGCGCTCACCGTGCCGCTCGCGAACGGGGTGGAGAGCTTCACCCGCAGCGAGGTGCAGAAGGTGTTGAGCAGCCCGCAGTTCGCGGCGCTGTGGGAGCAGGTGAACCGCACCGCGCACCAGCAGGTCGTCAGCGTGCTCGAGGGCGAGCAGGGCGGCGCGCTCACCGCGAGTCAGAACGGCACCGTGACCCTCAACCTCGGGCCGGTCGTGGCGGAGGTGAAGTCGCGGCTGATCGCCGACGGCTTCGGCCTCGCCTCGAAGATCCCCACCGTGGACCGCTCGATCGTGCTGGTGCAGTCCGACGCCGTGACGAAGGCGCAGGGCCTCTACCGGCTGCTGAACACCTTGGGCACCTGGCTGCCGGTCGTGGCGCTGGTCCTGCTGGCGCTGGGCGTCTACGTCGCCAAGGGTCACCGCCGGGCCCTCATGCTCGGCGCCCTCGGCGTGCTCGCCTCGATGCTGCTCCTGGGCGTCGCGCTGGCGCTGGCCCGGCCGCTCTACCTGGACCGGGTGAACCCGGACGTGCTGCCCCGGGAGGCGGCCGGCGACGTCTTCGACACCCTGGTCCGCTACCTGCGCAACGGCCTGCGGGCGACCGGCGTGGCCGCGCTGGTGGTGGCCCTCGGCGCGTTCCTGACCGGCCCGTCGACGACGGCGCGCACGGTGCGTTCGTGGTTCGTCCGGATCTTCGGCAGCATGCGCACCGGAGCCGAGGCCAAGGGCATCAGCACCGGACCCTTCGGCGTGTGGGTCTACCGCCACCGCACGGTGGTGCGGGCGGCCGTGGCCGCGCTGGGTGCCGTGGTGGTCGTCCTCTGGTCCCACCCCACGGTCGCGGTGGTCCTGTGGACGGCGCTGCTGGTGGTGGTCGGTCTCGGCGTGGTCGAGCTGGTCGCCCGGCCCTCGGCTCAGCGGGCCGGAACCGTCGCCGTGCCGGCCCAGACGGGGCCCCGGGGCCCGGAGGACGCTCTCCGACAGGACGTCGGAGACGCGGGGGAGGGCGAGGGCCGGCGCGCCGAGCCCGCGGCGACGACGCCGGGATCGATCGACGTCCGCCGCGACGAGCAGGGGGCCGGCCGGCGGCACGGGGAGTGAGGCGCACCCGTGCCGGGTCGTCCCCGCCACGGTTCAGCGGCAGGAGAGCACCCGGGTGCCGGTGGCGGCCGAGCCCGCGCCGTCGGCGCCGGCCCCTGACGTCCCCCGCCCCCTGTCCTGCTCTCCGGGAGGGTCGACCGTGACCGGCCGGGGGAGCGCGCCGATCTGCAGGTAGCGCGGCGCCCGGGTGGTGAGCCGCTCGAAGACGTGGGTGGCGCCGTCGTACCCGACGGTGGCGACGTCGTCGTGGCGGCCGACGGCCACGACCACGGCGACGTGCCCGTGCTCGCCCGCGACCAGCTGGGCTCCGCGCGCGGACGCCGGGACTGACGCGCCCGACGAGCCCGCTGGGTCCGCCGAGACCGGGGAGGTCTCTCCGGCGTGCCACTGCGCCACGCTGCCGACGCGGGGAGTGGCGGTGACCACGAAGCCTGCCTTCCGTGCCGCGGCGTCCCAGCTCGCCGCGTCACCGAAGTGCGCCGTACCGGCCGGCCCCCGCGTCTGCCGGGCGAACGGCACGCCGTGGGTGTTCAGCCACCACGCGACGTAGGACGTGCACTGACCCTGCGTGAAGCCCCACGGGTCGACGGCGGTGGGCACCGGGCCGGACCACGGGTAGGCGGTGGGGGCAGGTCCCCGCAACGTCATGGACGCCCCGCGCGCGTCCGCCACGGTCGGTGCCGAGCGCAGCCAGGCGGTCAGCACCGCGACGCCGACCAGGGTCACCGCGACGGCCAGCAGCACGGCGACCCAGAGCGGGCGCCGGTCGCCGCGACGGGGCCGCCTGCCGCGCCGGACGTCGTGCATGCGCCCTCCGGCTCTCCCCGACCGCTGCTCGGCAGGCGCGGCTCGTCGCCGCCCGGAGGGCCGGTCCGACGTCCCGCTCGCCATCGGCCCGAGCCTCCGGGCGGGACCGGCGGCGGCACATCATCCGGGCCGGATGAGCGGGGGGCGCCCAGCGGGCCCGCGGATCTGCCAGGGTGGCCGGTGTGAGCGAACAGAACACCAGCGGCGGCGGTCTGGGCCTCCTCGACGCCGACCCGGGGGCTCTCGAGGCCTACCGCACGGAGCTGCGGTCCTACTGCTACCGGATGCTCGCCTCGCCGTTCGACGCCGAGGACGCGGTGCAGGAGACGATGGTGCGGGCCTGGCGCTCGCTCGACTCCTTCCAGGGCAGGTCGTCCGTCCGCACCTGGCTCTACCGCATCGCGACCAACGTCTGCCTGGACATGCTGCGGGCCGGCGAGCGCCGGGCCCGGCCGATGGACCTCGGGCCGGCTCGCGAACCGGTGCTGGGCAACCTGTCCGAGCTTCCCGAGACGACGTGGCTGGAGCCCGCACCCGACGATGTCCTCGTCGCCGACGACGGCCACCCGGAGTCGGTCGCCCTGGCCCGCGAGTCGGTGCGCCTCGCGTTCGTGGCGGCGCTGCAGCACCTGCCGCCCCGGCAGCGGGCGGCGCTCATCCTGTGCGAGGTGCTGCAGTGGAAGGCGGCCGAGGTGGCCGCGCTGCTGGAGACGTCGGTGGCCTCGGTCAACAGCGCCCTGCAGCGCGCCAGGGCGACCATGGAGAGCTCGCGGGCTGCCTCCGACCGGCCGGTGAAGACCGTCGACGAGCTGGACGACGCCGATCGCGCCCTGCTGGCCCGCTACGTCGAGGCGTTCGAGGCCTACGACATCACGGCGCTCACCGACCTCGTGCACGAGGACGCCACCCAGTCGATGCCGCCGTTCTCGCTGTGGCTGTCCGGCCGGGAGGACATCTTCGCCTGGTGGTTCGGCCCGGGCATCGGGTGCCGGGGCTCCCGGGTGCTGCCGGCCGGGTCGGCCAACGGGTCGGCGGCCTTCGGCCAGTACAAGCCCGACCCGGAGGGCGGGTTCTCCCCGTGGGCGCTCCAGGTGGTCGAGGTGCGTGACGGTCGGATCGGCGAGATGACGTTCTTCCTCGACACCGCCCGGCTCTTCCCGCTCTTCGGGCTCCCCGACCGGCTCTGAGCAGACGTGCGGCCCCGCCGCACAACCCCCCGTTATAGGGAAAAACACCCGCCCCCCCGGCACGGGGGGGAGGGGGAGGCGGGGGGCACCGCGGCGGCCGGGGGCACCG
>JBQCIO010000309.1:0-19574 GCA_051953655.1 Motilibacteraceae bacterium | reverse complement strand
CCGCGGAATCAGCCAGGCCGAGCTCGACCGGGTCGCCGAGGAGCTCAACACCCGACCCCGCGAGACCCTGGACTGGCAGACTCCCGCCGAAGCCCTCGACGGGTTCCTCGTTGCATCCACCGGTTGAGCCCGCCATCGCTTCACCATTTCTGCTTGATCACAGCGTCGGTGTGGCGGGCGGTGGTGGTCGGTCAGTAGGGCTGGTAGCCCTGGCCGCGGCGCAGCCGGATCCAGCGGTAGCCGTAGCCGCGCAGGGCGAGGCCGGTCAGGTCGCGGCTCGGAACCTCGTACGGCCCGTCGGAGAAGACCTCGAGGCGCTCGGTGCAGCCCTCGCCCGGGTCGCCGATGTCGACCTGGACGTCGACGTCGGCGAGGTTGTGCAGGAAGAGCATGGTGCCGTCGGCGGAGTCCATCCGGTGCGCCGTCACCGACGGGGGCAGCGCCACGTCCACCGGGGTCGCCTGCCCGGCTCCGACCTCGGGGCACTCGCGCAGCCGGGCCAGGCAGCGCTCGAACCAGGCCAGCAGCGATTCGGGGTCGACGCTCTGGGCGGTCACGTTGACGTGCTTGGGACCGAACATGCGGGTGCGGGCGATCGGATGCTCGAAGGTGTCCGGCGGCGCACCGGAGAAGCCCGCGCCGGGAGCGTCGTCCCACTGCATGGCGGTGCGCACCGCGGCCCGGCCGTGCAGCGAGAGGTCCTCGGCCATGCCGATCTCCTCGCCGTACCGCAGCACGGGGGTGCCGGGCAGGGTGAGCTGCAGGGAGTAGGCCATCCGGATCCGGCGCGGGTCGTTGCCGAGCATCGGGGCCAGCCGCCGGCGCAGCCCGCGGCCGTAGATCTGCATGCGGGGATCGGGGCCGAACGCCTCGAAGACGTCTCGCCGCTGGTCGGTCGTCAGCCGTGACAGGTCGACCTCGTCGTGGTTGCGCAGGAACGTCGCCCACTGCGAGGGGCGGGGCAGCTGCGGGAGGTCGCGCAGCGTCTCCAGCAGCGGCTCGGCGTTCTCGCGGGCCAGCGCCAGCATCGTCCGGGCGTTGAGCAGGAACCCGAACAGCATGTGGAACCGCTGCCCGTGCCCGCCGGGGCCGCTGAAGTACTGCACCAGCTCGGACTCGGGCACGTTCGCCTCGGCCAGCAGCACCGCGTCGCCCCGCCGCCAGGTCGCGAACGAGGCCCAGTCGTCCAGGATCGCGAAGTCGCGGGTGCTCTCCCCGTCCGGCTTGATCTCCTCGATGACGAACGGGGCGGCGTCCACCCGGAACCCGGAGACCCCCAGCTGCAGCCAGAAGGCCATCACCTTGCGGATCTCGGCCCGGACCTCGGGGTTGGCCCAGTTCAGGTCCGGCTGGAAGTCGTAGAAGCGGTGGTAGTACCAGGCCTGCGCCTCGTCGTCCCAGGTCCAGGTCGCCTCCTGCTCGCCGGGGAAGACCACGCCCTGGGCCCGGTCCGGCGGCTCCTCGTCGCTCCAGACGTACCAGTCGCGGTAACGGGAGTCGCGCGAGCGGCGGGCGCTCTGGAACCACGGGTGCTCGTCGGAGGTGTGGTTGACCACCAGGTCGATGAGGACGCGCATGCCGCGCGAGCCGGCCTGGTGGACCAGCTCGGCGAAGTCGCCGAGCGAGCCGAGCACCGGGTCGATGCCGTAGTAGTCGACGACGTCGTAGCGGTCGTCGCGGTTGGGGCTCGGGTGCACCGGATTGAGCCACAGGCAGCTCACGCCGAGCCGGGACAGGTAGTCCAGCCTGCTGATCAGCCCGGGGAGATCCCCGACCCCGTCGTCGTTGGAGTCCTGGAACGCCGCCACGTCGATGCTGTAGACGACGGCTTCCTTGTACCAGCGCTCGGTCATGCCCTCCTGCTACCCCGTTCCGGAGCGCATGCGACCAGCCGCGGGTACCCGGGCGCGACGACGGCCCCGTCCCTCACCGGGACGGGGCCGTCGGGGATCTCGCGGACGGGTCCTAGGTCAGCAGGTTCTTCGTCGCCCAGCCCGAGCCCAGCGACGAGCGGACGCCCAGGTGGCCCTTGCCGTCGCCGCCGTAGACCCACAGGTAGCCCGCCCGGTCGCGCGCCACGAGGTCGGCCCTGCCGTCGCCGTTGAGGTCGCCGGGACCCACCAGCGCGGTCATGCCCTGCCACCAGCGGCCGATCTGCGTGCGGGTCGTGCTCAGGGCGCTGCGACCGGTGCCCCGGTAGAGCCAGAGGTCGCCCGAGCCGTCGCGGGCCACCAGTTCGACCTTGCCGTCGCCGGACAGGTCTCCCACCCCGACCAGGGCGGTCATGCCGCCCCAGCCACGGCCGATGCGCGTGGCCGGGGTGGTGATCCCGTTCCTGCCGTTGCCCGGGTAGAGCCAGAGGTAGCCGGAGCGGTCGCGGGTGACGAGGTCGTTGTTCCCGTCGCCGGAGAGGTCGCCGACGCCGACGAGCGCGTTCATCGTCTGGAAGCCGCGCCCGATCCGGGTCCGCAGGCCCAGGCCGCCCTTGCCGTCGCCGGGGTAGATCCACAGGTAGCCGGAGCCGTCCCGGGCCACGAGGTCGGTCTTCCCGTCGCCGGTCATGTCGCCGGCCACCAGCACCGCGGTCATCGTGTTCCAGCCGTAGAGGCCGGACTTGATCCGCGGCAGCCACCCGCCGCGCCCGTTGCCCGGGTAGGTCCACAGCGCACCCGCGGCGTCCCTGGCCACGATGTCGGGGATCCCGTCGCCGGTCAGGTCGTGGCTCGGACCGGCCGGCGGGGGCGGGAAGCCCGAGGCCGACGGCGCGGTCGGTGCGGACGTCGGGGTCTGGGTCGGCGTGGGGGTCGGCGTGGGCGTCGGCGTCGGGGCCGGCGCGCCGGTCACGTTGGCCATCCGGGCCAGGCCGGCGGCGTCGCCGTTGAAACGGTCCATGTCGACGTTGCTGAGGATGCCGCCGACCTTGCCCGAGCTCGAGTACTGCCAGAAGGTCCACCACGGCCAGCCGCCGGGCACGCTCGGCGCGCTGACGCCGTACTCGGCGATGAACAGCGGGTAGTTCGTGAAGGCGGTGCTGTTGCCCATGGCCGTGCGCCAGAAGTACGGCCCGGTGTAGATGACCGGGTCGCGGCCGGTGAGCGACTTCACCGTGGTCAGCCAGGTCGTGACCCACGCCTGCAGGGCCGGGACGCCCAGGCCGCCGGAGGACTCCAGGTCCAGCATCGGCGGCAGGTCGCCCGAGCCGTGCGCCAGGCCGTTCACCGAGACGTAGTAGCGGGCCTGCGCGGCCGCCGAGCCGGCCGCGGAGCTGGGCCGGGCGAACGCGTAGCCGCCGCGGTAGATCCCGGCCGCCTTGGCTCCGGCGTAGTCCTTGGCGTACCAGGGGTTGGTGTAGTTGGTGCCCTCGGTGGCCTTGATGAAGGCGAACGCGGCGCCGCTCCGCTGCACCGCGGACCAGTCGATGGCCGCGCCGTTCGGGTGCTGGAAGCTGGCGACGTCGACACCGCCGGTGCCGGCGGCGAAGGCGGGGACCGCGGCGGCGAGCAGGGTGATCGCGCCGGTGGTGGCGGCGACGGCCGAGCGGGCGAGGCGGGACCGGACGGTGCTGGACCTGAGCAGGGATCGGGGCTGACGGGAGGCGCGGCGCTGGCGGCGCGTGGGACGGTGGTGCACGGTTCGTGGTTCCTCCGGCACGCCTGCGAGGAGGGTCGCTGTCGGGTTCGGGTCGGGAGGCTCACCCGGCCGTGGCTCGCACCGCGGCTTCACCCCGAGGACCGGCTCGCGCCGCTCCGCCTTACTGCGATCCCCGCTCCCGCCCACGCGTTCCGTGTGCTCCGAGGCGCGCGGTGGCAGGACTCGGCGTCCGCGGCCTGGCCGCCCGATGTGGCGCGACCGAACGCATCATCGGCAGTGCCGAAGAGTCGCCTGAGCGCATCGGCCGATCCGATCGGCCTTGGTGTTCACCCGCACAGGTGCGCTAACGCGGACGCGCCGGAGCGGCGCGGACGGGTGCGCCGACGGTGTGCGGGTGCTGATCCTGGAGCTCGGCACGGCGTCGGCCGGTAGCGCCTGAGGGTCAGATGCCCGGTCCTTCGACGACCCGGGCCGGACGCGCGAAGGGCCCCCGACCAGCTGGTCGGGAGCCCTCGTCGGTGGTGCGCGAGGGGGGAGTTGAACCCCCACACCCTTTCGAGTACACGGACCTGAACCGTGCGCGTCTGCCTATTCCGCCACTCGCGCGAGCGGGCCTCAGGCTAGCACGAGCGGGGAGCCCCTCCGCTCACCCCGATACGATCGCTGCACGGCCTGATGGCGGGCGCCTCATGACCTCTCTTGAGGCACCGCGGGGAACCGCCGCAGGCCCCGGTGCGTCGTCGGTCCGGGTGCCCTCGGTGCGGTCGGTGGCTCGTCCGTGTCGGGCCGAGGCCGCCGGGGTACCGCCTGGACAGGCAGGCCGACCAGGCCTGCCGGGCTGAGCGCGCCAGGACGGCAGCAGGCACGGGACGGACGTCGGAGGAGGTGGGCGTGGGGGTGCTGCAGCGCTTCGAGCGTCGCCTCGAGGAGCTGGTCAACCGGCCCTTCAGCAAGGCGTTCCGGGCCGAGGTCCAGCCGGTCGAGGTGGCCAGCGCGCTCCAGCGCGAGCTCGACGACCGGGCCGCGATCGGCCGCGAGCGCACGCTCGTGCCCAACACGTTCGCCGTCGAGCTGGGCCGGCACGACTACGACCGGCTGTCCCCCTACGCCGAGCCGCTGGGCGCCGAGCTGTCCGCCATGGTCCGCGAGCACGCCGAGGAGCAGGGCTACAGCTTCGTCGGCCCGGTGGGCGTGGACCTCGAGCTGGTCGACGACCTCGACACCGGCATCTTCCGGGTCCGCAGCGCGGCGCAGGCCGGCGCGGTCGCCACCGCCGGGCCGCCCACCGCCCGCACCGCCGCCGTCCGGCCGTGGCTCGAGGTCAACGGCCAGCGCTTCTCCCTGGTCGGGGCGGTCACCGTGATCGGCCGCGGCACCGACGTCGACCTCCGCCTGGACGACCCCGGCGTCTCCCGTCGGCACGCCGAGGTGCTGGTCACCCCCGACGGCTCGGCCCAGGTCAGCGACCTCGGCTCCACCAACGGCCTCACGGTGGACGGGGCCCGCACCGACCGAGCACCGCTCACCGAGGGGTCGGTCGTGCGGCTGGGCAGCACCGAGCTGGTCTTCCGCACGGTCGGCGGCAGCGCCGACGCAGCCGGGGCGGGCGGGCGCTAGATGGCCAACGTCTCCGAGCTCACCCTCACGATCATCAAGCTCGGCTTCCTCGCCGTGCTGTGGCTGTTCGTCCTCACCGCGGTGTCGGTCATGCGCAGCGACCTGTTCGGCACCAAGGTGGCCGGGCGCAACGGCGCGGCACCGGCGCGGGCCGGGAAGGCGCCCAAGCCGGCCAAGCCGGTCAAGCCCGCCCGGCCGGCCCGCGGTGCCCGCGGCCGCGGCGAGCCGAGCGTCCTCGTGGTCACCGCGGGGTCGCTGGCCGGCACCAGCCTGCGCCTGGGCGAGGTGCCGGTCACCATCGGCCGGGCCCAGGACTCCACGCTGGTGCTCGACGACGACTACGCCTCGGGCCGGCACGCCCGGCTGTTCCCGCAGGAGGGCCGCTGGTTCGTCGAGGACCTCGGCTCGACCAACGGCACCTACCTGGACCGGCAGAAGGTCACCGCCCCCACGCCCGTGCCGCTCGGCGTCCCCGTGCGGGTCGGCAAGACCGTCGTCGAGCTGCGGAAGTAGGGCCCCGGGTGCCTCTCGCGCTGCGGTTCGCGGCCCGCTCCGACGTCGGCCTGCTCCGCGACGGCAACGAGGACTCCGGCTACGCCGGGCCCCGGCTGCTCGTGGTGGCCGACGGCATGGGCGGGCACGCGGCCGGCGAGGTGGCCAGCTCGGTGGCCGTGGCCAGCCTGGCCGCCCTGGACGAGGACTCGCCCGGGCCCGACCTGCTCGACCGGCTCGCCACCGCGGTCGAGACCGCCAACGCCCACCTGCACGACATGGTCGAGGGCGACCCCGCCCTGGCCGGCATGGGCACCACCCTCACCGCGCTGCTGCGCGCCGGGCCCCGCGTCGGGCTGGTGCACGTCGGCGACTCCCGCTGCTACCTGCTGCGCGAGGGCGAGCTGGTGCAGGTCACCCGCGACCACACGTTCGTGCAGACGCTGGTGGACGAGGGCCGCATCTCCAAGGAGGACGCGGGCTCGCACCCGCAGCGCAACCTCATCCTCAACGCGCTGCAGGGCCAGGACCCGGTCGAGCTCGACCTCTCGGTGCGCGAGATGCGCAAGGGCGACCGCTGGCTGCTGTGCAGCGACGGCCTCACCGGCGTCGTCAGCGACGAGACGCTCCACCGCACCCTGGTCGGCACCGCCGACACCGACGCCGCGGCCGACGCCCTGGTCGACCTCGCCCTGCGCGGGGGCGCGCCGGACAACGTCACCGTCATCGTGGCCGACGTCGTCGACGTCGAGACCAGCCCGTCCACCGTGCCCAGCGTGGTCGGCGCGGTGGCGAGCGGCCCGGTGCGCTACGACCGCGAGCGCGGCACCGGGGCCGCCGAGCGGGCAGCCGCCCTGCGCCGGGCCTCGAACGGGACGGCCGACGATGCGGAGGACGCCGCGGCCGCGGACGGGCCCGAGGACTCCCGGCGGGGCGGGCGCTGGCTGCGCCGGGGCCTGCTCGGGGCGCTCGCCGTGCTGCTGCTCGGCGCGCTGGCGTGGGGCGGCACGGCCTGGGCGCGCAGCCAGTACTACGTCGGCGCGCACCAGGACCGGGTGGCCGTCTTCCGCGGCCTGCCGCAGGACCTGCTCGGACTGCGCGTCTCCCGGCTCGAGTCGCAGTCCACCGTGTCGCTGGACGCGCTGTCGGACTACAGCCGCACCCGCGTGCGCGACGGCATCACCGCCCGCAGCCTGGCCGACGCGCAGCGGATCGTCGGCCTGCTCGAGCAGGAGGCGCGCACCGGCGAGCGCCCCGACCCCGGGCTCGCCGGCACCCCCCACGCCGCTGCCCTCGCCGTCCTCGACCCCCACCTCCTCCCCGACCCCCACCTCCCGCGCGGCCGGCACGGCGCTGCCCACGGCGGGCGGCGGGGCCGGCAAGCCCGCGGCCAGCCCGCAGGACACCGGAGCCACCGTCGGGGCGAGCGCCGGAGCGGCCCGATGAGCGCCGCGATCAGCCGCGTGGTGAGCGCCACCACCGTCACCCCGGCCGCCGCCCGCAGCCGGCGGGGGGCCGAGCTGGTGCTGCTCGTCTTCGCCCTGCTGCTCTCGCTCGCCGCGTTCGCCCAGGTCGGCCTGGCGGTGGAGGGCAAGGTGCCGGCCGACATCGCCCGCTACGGCGCCGGCTTCGCCGTGCTGCTGCTGGCCGCGCACCTGGTCGTGCGCCGCTGGGCCCGCTACGCCGACCCGGTCATCCTCCCGACCGCCGCGCTGCTCAACGGCCTGGGCCTGGTCATGATCTACCGCCTCGACCTCGCCCACGCCGCGCGCGCGGCCCGCGCCGGACGTCCCACGCCGAGCGCCGACGCCGCGAGCCAGATCGTCTGGACCGCGCTGGGCGTGGCCCTGTTCGTGGCCGTCCTGGTCCTGCTCAAGGACCACCGCATCCTGCAGCGGTTCACCTACATCTCGATGGCGCTGGGCATCGCCCTGCTGCTGCTCCCGCTCGTGCCGGGCCTGGGCTCGACGGTCAACGGCTCCAACATCTGGATCCGGGTCGGCCCGTTCTCGTTCCAGCCGGGCGAGGCCGCCAAGATCGTCCTGATGGTGTTCTTCGCCGGTTACCTCGTGGTCAAGCGCGACGTGCTGGCCCTGGCCCGGCGCCGGGTGCTCGGCGTCGACCTGCCCCGCGGGCGCGACCTCGGACCCATCCTCGTGGTGTGGGTGGTGTGCCTCGGCATCCTCGTCTTCGAGCGCGACCTGGGCACCTCGGTGCTCTTCTTCGGCGCCTTCGTCATGCTGCTCTACGTCGCCACCGAGCGGCGCTCGTGGCTGATCATCGGCGCGCTGCTCATCGCGCTCGGCGGCTTCGCGGCCTTCCACGCCTTCGGCCACGTGCGCACCCGGGTCGAGATCTGGCTGCATCCGTTCGAGCAGGCCCAGGGCAGCGCCTACCAGCTGGTGCAGGGCCTCTACGGGCTGGCTGCCGGCGGCATCCTCGGCACCGGGCTGGGCCAGGGGCGGCCGGACCTGGTGCCCTTCGCCAACACCGACTTCATCGTCACCACCGCCGGCGAGGAGCTGGGGCTCACCGGGTTGATGGCGCTGCTGCTGCTCTACGGCGTGCTGGTCGAGCGCGGCCTGCGCACCGCCATCGCCGCGCGCGACGCCTTCGGCACGCTGCTGGCCGCGGGCCTGTCGTTCATCCTGGCCATCCAGGTCTTCGTCGTGGTGGGCGGGGTCACGCGGCTCATCCCGCTGACCGGCCTCACCACCCCGTTCCTGTCCTACGGCGGGTCGTCGCTGGTGGCCAACTGGGTGCTCATCGCGCTGCTGCTGCGGATCAGCGACGCCGCCCGCCGGCCGGCCGCCACCCCGGCACCGCCGGCCCAGGACGCCGTCACCCAGGTGGTGCGGCTGTGAACCGCCCGCTGCGGCGCATGGCCGCCGTCGTCATGGTCCTGTTCGCGGCCCTGCTCATCAACGCGAACTGGATCCAGGCGGTCGAGGCACCGGACCTGCGCAACGCCTCGGGCAACTCCCGCACGCTGCTCGACGAGTACGACCGCAAGCGCGGGCCGATCCTGGTGGCCGGCAAGGAGGTGGCCCGCTCCACCCCGACCAAGGACGCGCTCAAGTATCTGCGCACCTATCCGCAGGGCCCGCTCTACGCCCACGCCACCGGCTTCTACTCCTTCGTCTACGGCGCCACCGGCATCGAGCAGACCGAGAACTCGGTGCTGGCCGGCACCGACGCGCGCCTGTTCGTCCGGCGGATCGGCGACCTGGTGACCGGGCGGGAGACCCAGGGCGGCGCGGTCACCCTCACCCTCAACCCGGCCGCGCAGAAGGCCGCCGTGGACGGGCTGGCCGGGCGCAAGGGCGCGGTGGTGGCGCTCGACCCGAGCACCGGCGCCATCCTGGCCATGGCCAGCAGCCCGTCCTTCGACCCGTCGGTGCTGAGCAGCCACGACGCCGCGAAGATCGAGGCGAACTACAAGAAGCTCGACGACGACCCCGGCGAGCCGCTGCTCAACCGGGCCCTGAGCCGCACCTACCCGCCCGGCTCCACGTTCAAGATCGTCACGCTGGCGGCGGCGCTGTCCAGCGGGCAGTACAGCCCGAGCAGCAAGGTGCCGGGCCCGGCCGTGCTCGACCTGCCCCAGACCAGCGCCGACCTCACCAACGAGAACGACAAGCAGTGCCAGCCCGGCAGCGACACCACCGACCTCGCCACGGCCCTGGCCTACTCCTGCAACACCACCTTCGGGGCGGTGGGCCTCGCGCTGGGCGGGGACGCCATCAAGGCGCAGGCGGAGAAGTTCGGGTTCGGCACCGATCTCTCCGTGCCCCTGCCGGTGGCCAAGAGCGTCTTCCCGTCCGACCTCAACCCGCCGCAGACGGCGCAGTCGGCCATCGGCCAGTTCGACACCCGGGCCACCGCGCTGCAGATGGCGATGGTCTCGGCCGGCATCGCGAACAACGGGGTCGTCATGCGGCCCTACTTGCTCAGCGAGGTGCAGGCGCCCGACCTGTCCGTGCTGGACCGCACCGACCCCACCCCGCTGAGCACCGCCGTCACCCCGCAGGTCGCCGCGCAGGTGCGGGAGATGATGATCGGGGTCGTCGAGCGCGGCACCGGCAGCAACGGGCGCATCCCGGGGATCCCGGTGGCCGGCAAGACCGGCACCGCGCAGGTCGGCGGCGGCAAGAAGCCGCACGCCTGGTTCACCTCGTTCGCCCCGGCCGCGGCCGGCCAGGAGGCCCGGGTGGCCGTCGCCGTCGTCATCGAGAACGGGGGCGGGGCCACCGAGGTGAGCGGCAACCAGCTGGCCGCCCCGATCGCCCGGGCGGTCATGCAGGCCGTGCTCGGCGGGGGGCGGTGACCCCCGCGATGGCCACGTCCAGCGGTGCGAGCCGGGGCAGCGCCCGGCGCAGCGGTGCCTGGCAGGGCGGTGCGAGCGCGGGGGCGCGCCCCGGGCTGCTGCTGGGCGACCGCTACCGGCTCGAGGAGCCGATCGCCGCCGGAGGCATGGGCACCATCTGGCGGGCCACCGACGAGCTCCTCACCCGCCCGGTGGCGGTGAAGCTGCTGCGCCCCGAGCTGGCCGCCGACCCGCAGTTCCTGGCCCGGTTCCGCGCCGAGGCCCGGCACGCGGCGGCGGTGCGGCACCCAGGCGTCGCCACCGTCCACGACTACGGCGAGCACGACAACGGGAAGGGCAGCGAGCACGACGGGCCGGCCGGCGGCCGCGCCGACGCCGCCCACCCGAGCACCCGCCCTCCCCTGGGGACCGACCCCGACGACACCGTGGTCGACCTGCGCGCCCCGGCGCCGGCCCTCGACGCCGACCGCCCGCCGGCCACCGCCTGGCTGGTCATGGACCTGGTCGAGGGCGAGCCGCTGTCCGCGGTGCTGGCCCGCGAGGGCCGGGTGGGGTGGGAGCGGACCCTGCAGCTGCTGGCCGAGGTCGCGGACGCCCTGGCCGCCGCCCACGCGGTCGGCGTCGTCCACCGCGACGTCAAGCCCGGCAACCTGCTCCTGGCCGCCGATGCCGGGGCCACCCACCCGCCGCAGCGACCGGGCGGCCGGCAGCGGGTGGTCGTCACCGACTTCGGCATCGCCCGCGCCACCGGCGCAGCGTCGATCACCCGCACCGGGATGCTGGTCGGCACCGCCGCCTACCTGTCGCCGGTGCTGGCGGCCGGCCGCCCGGCGAGCGCCGCCAGCGACCTCTACGCCCTCGGCGTCGTGGCCTACGAGTGCCTCGCCGGGCGCAAGCCCTTCGTCGGCGACACCGACCTCGCGGTGGCGCTCGCGCACGGCCGCGACCCGGTGCCGCCGCTGCCCGACGACGTCCCCGCCGCGGTGCGGGCGCTCGTGCTGCGGCTGCTGGCCAAGGACCCGCAGCAGCGGCCCGCCGGGGCGGCCGCGGTGGCCGCCCGGGCCCGGCTGGTCGCCGCCGACCCGCCCAGCGGCCTCACCCGCGAGGCCGACCCGCCGGCGCCCACGGCGGTGCTGCCGGTCCCGCCTGTCCCGGACGGCTCCGCCCACGGGACCGAGGTCGCCGAGGTCGCAGAGGTGGCCGGGGCTGCTGCCCCGATGACCGCACCGGGGACGGGAGCGGACCCGGCCGATCCTGCTCATCGGGCCCGGCGTCCGCTGCTGCTCGGAGTGGTGGCCGGTGGCGTCCTGCTGCTCGGTGGCCTGGTGGCCGGGGCCCTGCTCGGCGCCGCGAACCGGCCCGCCGCGAGCACCCCGTCGCCGCAGCGCCCCTCGGCGACCGCGACCCCGTCCTCGACGGTGCGGCTGGACCCGGCCGACTACGTCGGGCAGCCGGCCGACCGCGTGCAGGCCGAGCTGACCCGGCTCGGGCTGGGCGTGCGGCTCGTCGGCACGGTCGGCGGCGGGCCGGTCGGTACGGTGGCCGCGCTGGAACCCTCCGGCGTGGTTGCACGTGGAACCACGGTCACCCTGCGTCTCGTCGATCGGATGCCGCAGGAGGCGCCGCAGACCGGCCCGACCACGAAGCACGGCCCCCAGGGCGAGCACGGGAAGAAGTCCGGCACGAAGCCCGGCAAGGGCGACAGGAAGGGCGAGGGATGACGCAGCCGAGCAGCGGCGGGCCGGTGGTGCTCGGCGACCGCTACGAGCTCGGGGGGGTCCTCGGCCGCGGCGGGATGGCCGAGGTGCACGAGGGGCGCGACCTGCGCCTGGGCCGCCGGGTGGCCATCAAGGTGCTGCGCGCCGACCTCGCCCGCGACCCGTCCTTCCAGGCCCGCTTCCGCCGCGAGGGCCAGTCCGCGGCGTCCCTGAACCACCCGGCCATCGTGGCCGTCTACGACACCGGCGAGGACCTCCTCGACGGCACCGCCGTGCCCTACATCGTCATGGAGCACGTCGACGGCTCCACCCTGCGCGACCTGCTGCACTCCGGCCGTCGGCTGCTGCCCGAGCGGGCCATGGAGATCATGGTCGGCGTCCTCGACGCGCTGGACTACAGCCACCGGCACGGCATCGTGCACCGCGACATCAAGCCGGCCAACGTCATGCTCACCCGGGCCGGCGATGTCAAGGTGATGGACTTCGGCATCGCCCGCACGGTCGCCGAGGCCACCGCGGCGATGACCCAGACCTCCGCGGTCATCGGCACCGCGCAGTACCTCAGCCCCGAGCAGGCCCGCGGCGAGACCGTCGACGCCCGCAGCGACCTCTACTCCGCCGGCTGCCTGCTCTACGAGCTGCTCACCGGCCGGCCGCCGTTCGTCGGCGACTCCCCGGTGTCGGTGGCCTACCAGCACGTGCGCGAGGAGCCGCTGCCGCCCTCGGCGGTCGACCCGGACGTGCCGGCCGCCGCCGACGCGGTCACGCTCAAGGCGCTGGCCAAGGACCGCGAGGTCCGCTACCAGACCGCCGCGGAGATGCGGGCCGACCTCGAGCGCGCCCTCGCCGGGCGACCCGTGGAGGCGCCCGCCGCCGCGGCGACCACCCAGCGGATGGCGCCGGTCGCGGTCCCCGCCGCCACGGCCGTCCCGGCAGCCACCTCCGACGGCGGCCGGTCCGGCGGGCGGCGCGCCGGTGTCTACGCGCTGCTCGCCCTGGCCGTGATCGCCGTGTTCGTCGGTGCCGCCTTCGCCGGTCGCGCGCTGTTCACCCGCGACACGACGCCCCGCGTGCTGGTCCCGGACGTCACGAAGAAGACCCAGGCCCAGGCCGAGCAGATCCTGCGGGCCGACGGCTTCACCGTGACCGTGACCACGTCCGCGGACGCCGCGACCAAGGGCCTGGTCATCGACCAGGACCCCCTGCCCGGCCAGCGCGTCTCGAAGGGCAGTCCGGTCACGATCACGGTCTCCAGCGGACCGCAGATGACTACCGTGCCGACCCTGCAGGGCCTGTCGCAGAGCGACGCGATCGCCGCGCTCCAGGGCAACAACCTGCAGCTGGGCACCATCACCCAGCAGGACTCGGACCAGAAGGAGGGGCAGGTCCTCTCCAGCGACCCGCAGACCGGCACCGACCAGCCGACCGGCACCAAGGTCGACCTGGTCGTCTCCAGCGGCAAGAACAAGGTCCCCGACGTGACCGGCCAGAGCCTGGCCGCGGCCACCAGCGCCCTGCAGGACGCCACCTTCGTCGTCGGCACGCCGATCGAGCAGGTCACCGACACCGCGGCGCCGGGCACCGTGCTGAGCACCGACCCGAAGCCCGGCACGTCCTTCCGTCAGGGCGGCACCGTCACCCCGACGATCGCCAAGGCGCCGGAGCAGCCGAGCCCGCAGCCGACCCCCACCGACACGGCCTCCCAGCCACCGGCGAGCAGCCCGCCGGCCAGCCCGTCGAGCGTCCCGACCACCCCCGCCGGCTGACCCCTCCCCGGCCGGGCTCCGCCGACGCCGTCAGGCCGGGCGCGCCCGCTCGACGACGGGTGCCAGCCCGGCCGAGCGCTCGACCGCGCCCGCGTCGCCGCAGCGCTCGAGCCAGTTGGCCAGCATCCGGTGACCGCCCTCGGTGAGCACGGACTCGGGGTGGAACTGCACGCCGTCCACCGGCAGGTCGCGGTGCCGCAGCGCCATGACGACGCCGCTGGCCGTCCGCCCGGTCACCACCAGCTCCTCGGGGAGCGTGCCCGGCTCGACGGCGAGGGAGTGGTAGCGGGTGGCCGTGAACGGCGAGGGCAGCCCGGCCAGCACGCCGGTGCCGTCGTGCTCCACCGCGCTGGTCTTGCCGTGCAGCAGCTCCGGCGCCCGCCCGACGACGGCGCCGTGCGCCACCGCGATGGCCTGGTGGCCCAGGCAGACGCCGAACAGCGGCACGCCGCGCTGCTCGCAGTGCCCGACCAGCTCCACGCAGGCGCCCGCGTTCTCCGGGGTGCCGGGGCCGGGCGAGAGCAGCACGCCGTCGTAGCCGTCGGCGTCGGACAGGCGCACCTCGTCGTTGCGCACCACGGTGCACTCGGCCCCGAGCTGGGCGAGGTACTGGACCAGGTTGAACACGAAGCTGTCGTAGTTGTCCACGACGAGGACGCGCGCGCTCACGAGCCGCTCCCGGTGCTGGTGGGGGTGGGCGAGGGGGACGAGCCGCCGCTGCTGCCGGAGCTGTCGACGGTGACCTGCAGGAACGGCAGCGAGTGCTCGGCCCACGGGAAGACGACGGTGAACAGCGCGGCCACCACGGCACCGGCGAGAAGCAGCGAGGTGAGGGCGCGCAAGGGCCAGCGGCCGGGCAGGTGCCGCCAGATCCATGCGTACACGGTCGCTCCCTAGGCCTTCCCGCTCGCGCCGGCCAGCGCCGGGGGCGGGCCGGCCGACTTGGGCTGCTGATCCACGAGGTGGCCGTAGACGATGAGCCGCTGGTACGAGGCCCAGCGCGGGTTGCAGGTGGTGAGGGTGATCAGCGGCTGCTTGGGCGTGGCCTTCGGCTGGTTGGGCACCGGCAGCAGCACCGAGACCTTGGTCGGCAGCACGATCTCGGTGGAGTCGACCCGGTAGGTCCAGTAGGAGGCGACGGTCTCCACCACGACCTCGTCGCCGGGGCGCACCTTGTCCAGGTCGCGGAACGGCTCGCCGTGCGTCGCGCGGTGCCCGGCCACCGCGAAGTTGCCGACCTGCCCGGGCATCGCGGTGCCCGGGTAGTGCCCGATCCCCTCGGCCAGCTGGGGCAGCCCGACGCCCTCGACGATCGGCTTGCGGAAGTCCTTGCCCAGCCGCGGGATCCAGATGAACCCGAAGGCGTCGCCGACCGGTGGGGCGACGGTGGGGTCGCCCGGCGCCACCTTCCCCTTGGGCGGCGCCTGCCAGGTCTGCTCCAGGCCCTGGGTGAGCCGGTGCTCCTGCTGGGAGGCCTGCACGTTGGTCCAGAACAGCTGGTAGACGACGAACAGCAGCAGCACGACACCGGCGGTCATGAGCAGCTCGCCGACCCCGCGGACGACGGCCCGCCCGCGGTCCCCGCGTCTGCCGGCCGCTCCGCCGTCGTCGGACAGGGGGGTCTCGTCGGCCGGGGGTGCGGTGGCGGTCACGGGGTGGCCCCCTGGCCGGTCGCCCTGTCGGAGGTCGCCCTGTCGGGGGTCGCACCGGAGGGGGTCGCACCGGAGGGGGTCGCGTCGGCGGGCACCCAGGCGTGCGCGAGGTCCAGGCCGCCCTGGAACCCGGGCAGGGTGACCGCGCCGAGGGTGCGCACGTCGTAGCCGAGGCCGAGCCGGTCGGCGTCGTAGCGGTAGGCGGCCACGGTGGGGGAGGCGGCCAGGGCGGCCCTCATGCCGGCGACGTCGCCGATGGCGGTGACCGTGTAGGGCGGGGAGTACGTGCGGCCTTGCAGGATGAGCACGTTGCCGGCGCAGCGCACCGCGCTGGTCGAGATGACCCGCTGGTCCATCAGCTGCATGGCCTCGGCGCCGCCGGCCCACATCGCGTTGACGACGGCCTGCAGGTCCTGCTGGTGCACGACGAGGGCGTCGGGGGCGGCCCCGGGCACGTTCTGCCCGGGCGGGGCGTCGTCGAGCACCACCCGCAGCGCCGGCCCGCGGACCGGGTCGAGCCCCACGGCGCGGCCGAGCGCGTCGGCCTGCCGGCGGGCCGCCTCCACCGGGGCGTCGCGCTGCGCCGCCTCCTCGCCGAGCCGGTCCACCTGGGTGCGCAGGGCGGCCACCTGGGCGGTCATCTCGGCGATCTGCCGCTGGTCCTGCCGGACCAGGCCGGGCAGGTCGGTGCGCTCCCCGCCGCGCAGGTCGGTGCCGCGCGCGGCGCCCGCGGAGGTGGCGAAGAGCAGACCGGCCACGGCGAACACCACCGGGACGAGCACCGTCCACGTGCTCGACCGACGGGACGCCGCGTGATCCGGGGCCCCGTCGCAGGGCCGTCCCGAGCGCTGGGGAAGGCGTGCCCAGGTGCGCACCGACCCCTCCTGCCTCTCGACCCGTCGCGGCCGCCCCGCATCCGCTCGGCGCGGGACGAGTGACGGCGGACGCCCGCCCGCCATCCACTGGCCTAGGCTAGTTGTTCGACAGGTCCGCACGGTCCGACGCATGGTCCGCCGGCATCGTTCCCGCTCCGCGAGCCGGGGCTCAGAGGACCCACCGCCCGCACCGACCGCTCGACGACAGCCCCGCAGCCGCGGAGTCCGCCCTACAGGAGTCCAGCCGTGCCCAAGTCCCGCCTCCGCCGCAGGTCCACCTTCACCCCGCCGCCGGCCAAGTCGCCGGTGAAGGTCGGCGGCAGCCGCTGGGTCGCTCCGGCCATGCTGGCCTGCTTCGTCGTCGGGCTGGTCTGGATCGTCGTCTACTACGTCAGCCAGGCCGGCTACCCGATCCCCGGCATCGGCAACGCCAACATGCTCATCGGGTTCGCCTTCATCATCGTCGGCTTCGTGCTGTCCACGCGCTGGAAGTAGCCGGACCAGCCGGCTCCCGGCGTCCTGCGGGAGTCCTCGTAGGCACGGCGAGTTACACCGGTGGGATTCCTCCACACCTGTTGTCCACAGTGGGGATAACCGGCCGGCCGGGGGTCGCTGAGCTGCCGGTACCCACCGGCGCTCACGTCCACGCCCCCGGCAGGCGCCCGCCGCCACAGGTCACCCGCCCGGACCAGCGCTCAGCGCAGCTCGGGCGCCTGCGCCGTGACGATGCAGCCGAGGAAGTCGGTGGAGGAGTCGACCGGCGCCTCGACCAGGCAGGCCAGCACGGTCGGCACCGGCGCGTGCACCAGGTGGGCGGTGCGCACCGTCGCGATCCCGAGCACGACGATCAGCACCGCCGCGCAGCCGCCCGCCTGCACCGCCGTGCGCCGGGATGCGGGGGCGCGCACCAGGACCCAGGCGACGACCGCCCCGGTCACCAGACCGCCGACGTGAGCCCGCCAGTCGATGTTGGGGATGACGAACCCGAGCACCAGGTTGACCACCATGAGCCCGACCAGCGCCGAGGTGTCCCGGCCGAGGTGCCGGTTGACCACGAAGAAGGCGCCGAACAGGCCGAAGATCGCGCCGGAGGCCCCGACCGAGGGCTGGTTGGGCGGGCTGAACGCGTAGGAGGTGGCCGCCGCGCCGACGGCGGAGAGCGCGTAGAGCGCGACGAACCGGGCGCGCCCCAGCAGGTGCTCCAGCGGTGGCCCGAACAGCCACAGGGCGTAGAGGTTGAAGGCGACGTGCAGGACGCCGGCGTGCAGGAACGCGACGGTGACCAGCCGGTACCACTCGCCCGCGCCGACGCCGTGCAGCCCGGGGCCGAGCAGGCGGTCGTAGGCCAGGCCGATCTGCCAGAAGCGGGCGGTGAACTCGTCGCCCAGCACCTGCTGCAGGACGAAGACGACCAGGCAGGCGGCGATGATCACCTTGGTGACCACGCCCTCCCGGGCGGCGACCCGGCCGCCGAAGACGGTGCGCGGGGTCCGGACCGTGCGGGCGCCCTCGCGCACGCACTCGGGGCACTGGAAGCCGACCGACGCCGGCACCATGCAGTCCGGGCAGATGGGCCGGTCGCACCGCGAGCACCGGACGTAGGTCTCCCGGCCCGGGTGCCGGTAGCAGCGGGGCGTGGACGCCCCGGCCGCGCCGGCGGCGTCCGCGTGCTCGCTCACGTCCCTCCCCGGCCGGTCCCGCCCGGCAGCCCGCTCAGGCCCTCGATCAGGCCCTCGATCAGGCCCGCTGTCAGGCCTCGCGGCGCTCGATGCGCACCGACTGCACGACGACGTCATCGACCGGGCGGTCCATCGACCCGGTGGCCACGGCGGCGATCCGGTCGACGACCTCGCGGCTGCCGCCGTCGGCGACCTCGCCGAAGATCGTGTGCTTGAGGTTCAGCCACGGCGTGGCCGCCACGGTGATGAAGAACTGCGAGCCGTTGGTGCTCGGGCCGGCGTTGGCCATCGCCAGCAGGTAGGGGCGGTCGAACTGCAGCTCGGGGTGGAACTCGTCGGCGAAGCGGTAGCCGGGACCGCCGGTGCCGGTGCCCAGCGGGTCGCCGCCCTGGATCATGAAGCCGCTGATGACCCGGTGGAAGATCGTCCCGTCGTAGAGCTTGGCCGAGGTCTTCTGGCCGGTGCGCGGGTCGACCCACTCGCGGGTGCCCTCCGCCAGCTCCACGAAGTTGGCCACCGTCTTGGGCGCGTGGTTCGGGAACAGGTGCACGGTGATGTCGCCGGCAGTGGTCGACAGGACGGCGTACAGCTCCTCAGCCACGACGGGCTCACCTCTTCGCTCGACGGCGCCGGGCGGGCAGGGGATGCCCGGCGGCGCCATCCTGTCACGGCGATCCGCCCGGTGCCGCACGGCGCCCCGGGCGGTGCACCCCCGCGTCGCCGGCGGGCCGTCCTGCGGACGCGGGGCTGCTGAACGGGCGTGGCGAGCGCGCGGACGCGGACGGGTAAAGGGACTAGGCAGGGGTAGGGGCCCGCGGACCGGGGGTCGGCCGACGACGTCCGCACGCGGGGTCACCACCCCGGCGCGCTCACCCCGCCCGCCCACCAGCAGCAGGAGGCTCGACGTGACCACAGCGACGACGGCGGCCCGCACCGCGCTCCCCCCCGCCGTGACCGGCGCCGTCGACCGGGTGCGCCCCGTCCTCGACGACGCCCGCGAGCGGGTCGCCCCGCTCGTGCAGGAGACCCGGGAGCGGATGGCGCCCGCGCTGGAGGACGCCCGCGCGCGCATGGCACCCGCCCTGGACGAGGCCCGCGAGCGCCTCGCGCCGGTGCTGGAGGAGGCCAGGGCCCGCATGGCGCCCGCCCTGGACGAGGCCCGCGAGCGGCTCGTCCCGGTGGTGCAGGAGCTGGCCCAGGAGACCCGCGAGCGCGTGACTCCCGTCGTCGAGCAGGCCCGCCCGGTGGTCGCCCAGGGCGTCGGCACCGCGGTGGAGCGCACCAGCGGCACCGCCCGAGACCTCGCCGGCAGCGTCCGCGAGGACGTGCTGCCGAAGGTCGCCGCGCTCGCCGCCGGCGGGCTGCTGGCCGCCCAGGAGGCGGTCGGATCGACCGGGCCGCTGCGCGAGGAGGCCCTCTCCCGCGGCACCGCCGCCGTGCAGGCGCTCAAGGGCGAGCTGCCCCCCAACCGGCCCAAGCGCCGCCGCGGGCGCACCCTGCTGATCGTGCTCGCCCTCGGCGGCGCCGGCTTCGTCGCCGTGCGGGTGCTCCGCCCCCGCCGGGAGCCCGAGCCCTGGGACGTGCCGGTCACCCCGGTGCCCGCCCCGGTGCCGCCGGCCGCGCAGGTGCCCGCCGAGCGCGCCGCCACCGGCTCGGCCCTGGGCACGACCACCGACACCTCCGACGTCGGCGGCGCCGGCCCGGACGAGGTCGTCGCCGACGCCGCCGAGACCCCCGCGCCTCCCACCTCCCCCGACGCCCCCACCACGGTCATCGACCTCGAGCAGGGTGGGCAGAAGGGCTGACCGGCCCGGCTTGACCGCATTGCGCAGGCGGTCAGCGGCGTGTCGGGCCTCG
>JBQCIO010000308.1:0-21640 GCA_051953655.1 Motilibacteraceae bacterium | reverse complement strand
CGACGGCGAGCGCGGCGAGCTGGTGCTGACCACGCTCACCCGCGAGGCGATGCCGGTGGTCCGCTACCGCACCCGCGACCTCACGCGGCTGCTGCCGGGCACCGCCCGGACCATGCGGCGGATGGAGAAGGTGACCGGCCGCACCGACGACATGATGATCGTGCGCGGGGTGAACGTCTTCCCCACCCAGGTGGAGGAGCTGCTGCTGCGCATCCCCGAGCTGGCCCCGCACTTCCAGTGCGTGCTGACCCGTCCCGGCCGGCTGGACGAGATGACGGTGCGGGTGGAGAGCCGCGAGCCGCTCCCCCAGGCCGAGCGGCACCGGGCCGGGGAGCAGCTCGCCCGGCTCATCAAGGAGGTCGCCGGCGTCACCACCGACGTCGACGTCGTGGAGCCGCACGCGCTGGAGCGCTCGCTGGGCAAGGCCAAGCGCATCCTCGACCTGCGCTAGCAGGCCGGAAGCCGGTCCGGTGAAGGCGCCCTTCCTCCGAACCTGTGCGAGGAAGGGCAACCTCACCCGGACCTGACAGGAGGTCCGAGAAACCTCCTACATCATGTCGGAGAACAGCGACGCGACCGAGAAGCCGCCGGCGGTGGCAGCGCTGCGCAGGGCCAGCGGGCGCCAGCCCTTGCTCCCCGCCGCCAGCGCGAGCGCGGTCAGCGCGTGCAGGCCGTCGACGCCGGCGCCGAGCCGCCGCACCGGCGGGTCGTCGAGAACGGCCTCCCCGACGGCCTGGATCACGTGGCGGGCGCCCAGCACCCGCACCACCGCATCGGCCCACTTCGAGGGGTGAGGCGAGTCGGCCGGCCAGTGGGCGTCCAGCCCGCGGGCGCCGCGGACCAGGAGCACCAGGCCCCAGGTGCCGCGGGCCACGCCCAGCGGGCGGATGTGTCCGGGAGAGGAGGTGCCGCTCACTTGCGCCGCACCGCCACCGCACCGGCCGCCGCGGCCACCGCACCGGCGGCCGCGAGCGTGCCGTGGTGCTGGGACAGCCAGACCTGCGCGCTCGACCCGGTCGACTTGTCGTCGAAGGACCCGTGCGCGCCGTGGTCCGTGCCGCCCGCGCCGTCGGCCGGCTCCCACAGGTTGCCGTGCTCTCCCGCCGGCTTGGGCTCGTCGGCCTGCTGGCTCTTGAAGCCGGTCCTGGCCAGGTAGCGGTCCAGCAGACCCGGCGCGATCGCGTTCGCGACCAGCGTGCCCACGGTGCTGGCACCCACCCAGTACTCGCGGCGCTTCGGGTGCTCGGCGGCGTAGACGATCGCCTTCGCGATGACCTCGGGCTGGTAGATCGGCGGCACCGGCTGCGCGTGCCGCGGCAGCTTGTTGATGAGCCAGTCGAACTGCGGCGTGTTCACCGCGGGCAGCTGAACCATCGTGGTGCGCACGCCGCTGCGGTTGTGCAGCAGCTCGCAGCGCAGCGCCTCGTTGAACCCCTGGATGGCGTGCTTGGCCCCGCAGTAGGCCGTCTGCAACGGGATGCCGCGGTAGGCCAGCGCGCTGCCGACCTGCACGATCGTCCCCGTGTCGCGCGGAAGCATGCGGTCCAGCGCCGCCCGGGTGCCGTGCACGAACCCGAGGTAGCTCACCTCTGTGGTGCGGCGGAACTCGTCCATCGAGATCTCCTGGAACGGCGCGAACACCGAGCTGAACGCCACGTTGACCCAGGTGTCGATGGGACCGAGCTCGCGCTCCACCGTCTCGGCCGCGGACTGCACCTGATCGAAGTCGGCGACGTCGGTCGGCACCGCCACCGCACGGGCGCCGGCGTCCTTGACGTCGCGCTCGGCACCCTCGAGCCCTGCCTCACCGCGCGCGAGCAGCCCGACGGCCGCCCCGCGTCCGGCGAACGCCCTGGCGACCGCACGGCCGACACCCCCGCTGGCCCCGCTGACGACGACGACACCCGGCCTGGCCATGGAACTCCTCCTGTGGTTCTCGGACGTTGCTCGCCGCCTCCTACCCGGCCCACGACGGCTCAGTCAGGTGCAGGGCGCAACGCTTGGGTGCCGCCTCCGCCGCGATCACGATGCGTCGACCCTGAGCGCACGGACGGTGCACACAGGCCATCCGAGGTCCGGCCTCTGATGTAAAGGGGTCGCAAGGCCGTTGCGCAGCACGCCACCGCGCGGTTGTCTGGCGATGCCGACGGACGGGGCGGAGCGCCGGCAGGAGCGCGCGGGAGGAGCGTTGGTCGACGTCGCCGAGGGCGCGGCGGGCGCCTCCGCGCGCGCCGCGGCGCTGCAGCGCCTGTTCGCCGCCAGTGGCTCCACCGGAGGCCTGCTCGCGCGGGTCGACTGGGCGCGCACGCCGATCGGGGCGCTGGAGACCTGGCCGCAGAGCCTGGTCACGGCCACGAGCATCTGCCTGTCCTCGCGCTTCCCCATGCTCATCTGGTGGGGACCCCAGCTGGTCAAGATCTACAACGACGCCTACGTCCCGGTGCTGGGGAGCAAGCACCCCGTGTCGGTCGGCCGCCCGGGACGCGAGGTGTGGCCCGAGATCTGGGACATCATCGGGCCGATGCTCCAGGGCGTCCTCCAGCACGGGACGGCCACCTGGTCCGACGACCAGCTGCTGCTGCTGGACCGGCACGGCTATGTCGAGGAGTGTTACTTCACCTTCTCCTACAGCCCCATCCACGACGAGAGCGGCGCCGTCGGAGGCGTGTTCACCGCCGTCTACGAGACCACCGAACGGGTGGTCGGCGAGCGGCGGATGCGGCTGCTGCACGGGCTCGGCGCCGGCCCGGCACCCGCGGACGACGTCG
Source organism: Motilibacteraceae bacterium (assembly GCA_051953655.1). Lineage (GTDB taxonomy): Bacteria > Actinomycetota > Actinomycetes > Motilibacterales > Motilibacteraceae > JBQCHF01. The sequence continues at coordinate 18,872 of JBQCIO010000308.1, read as the reverse complement.
AGGCGTGCACCACGGCGATGGACCTGCTGGCCACCGACCCGCTGGACCTGCCCTTCGCCGGGATCTACCTCACCGACGCCGGCACGGGCGCCCACCACCTCGTCGCCAGCTGCGGCCAGGCCCCCGAGGGGGTGCTGCCGCTGGTGGTCCAGCCGGCGGTGGCCGCAGGGGAGGCGGCAGCCGGTCCGCCCTGGCCCACCCCCGAGCCCGGCGGGGAGCCGAGGGTGGTGGAGCTGGCGACGTCGGCAGGTCCCGCACGCCCGGCCGCGAGCGGACGGTACGACGCGCTGCCGGACCTGCCGCGCTGGCGCCAGGCCGCCGTGCTCGGGCTGGACGCCGCGCCGGACACCCGGGCCGGCCTGCTGGTGACGGGCCTGCACCCGCAGCGCCCGCTCGACGAGCAGTACCTCGCCTTCCTGCGAGTGGTGGCGCGGCAGATCGCGACCACCGTCACCGAGACCCGCGCGCACGCCGCCGAGCGGGAGCGGGCCGAGTCCCTCGCGGCCCTCGACGCGGCCAAGACCCGCTTCTTCAGCGGCGTCAGCCACGAGCTGCGCACCCCGCTCACCCTCGTGCTCGGGCCGCTGGAACGGCTGCTCGCCGAGGCCGCGGGCACCGACGTCACCAGGGGGGCCGGCGCCCAGACCGGGCAGCCGGGAGGGCGGGAGCAGGACCTCGAGATCGCCCATCGCAACGCGCTGCGGCTGTCCCGCATGGTCGACGCCCTGCTGGACGCCTCCCGGCTGGAGTCCGGGCGCCTGGAGCCCGGGCGGGACCCGCTCGACCTCACGGCCCTGACCGCCGACCTGGCCGCCGCGTTCCGCGCCGCCTACGACGACGCGGGGCTGCGCTACGTCGTCGAGTGCGAGCCGCTGCCCTGGCCGGTGCGGGTCGACCCGCTGATGTGGGAGCGGGTGGTGCTCAACCTGCTGTCCAACGCGCTGAAGTTCACCGAGCGGGGCGAGGTGCGCGTGCACCTGCGCGCCGAGGGGCCCCATGCGGTGCTGCACGTGCACGACTCCGGCTGCGGCATCGCCGCGGAGGACCAGCCGCACCTGTTCGAGCGGTTCTTCCGGGCTCGCGCCGCCAGATCGCGCAGCATCGAGGGGACCGGCATCGGCCTGTCGCTGGTGCGCGAGATCGCCGAGCTGCACGGCGGCGGGGTCGACGTCGACAGCCGGCTGGGGCAGGGCAGCACGTTCACCGTGCGGCTTCCGCTCGCGGTGGGCACCCGCCCGGTGGCGCTCCCCGAGGGCGTCGCCGCCTCCCCGGCGGGGGTGGCCGGGCGGGCTGCGCCGTTCGTGGAGGAGGCCGGGCGCTGGACGCCGCGCGGGCAGCGGGGCGCCCTGCCCACCCCGCGCGTCCCGGCCGACGGCGGCACGGCCGTCCCCGGGCCCCGCGGAGTCGGCACCGAGCGCATCCTCGTCGTCGACGACAACGCCGACCTGCGGGACCACCTCGAACGGCTGCTCAGCCCGCACTGGCGGGTGACCACGGCCGGCGACGGGCCCTCCGCGCTGGCGGCCGCCCGCGCCGAGCCGCCGGACCTCGTCCTCAGCGACGTGATGCTGCCCGGCTTCGACGGCATCGCCCTGCTCCAGGCCCTGCGCGAGGACCCCCGCACCAGCTCGGTGCCGGTGCTGCTGGTCTCCGCCAGGGCCGGCGCGGAGGCTGCGGTCGAGGGACTCCAGGCGGGCGCGGACGACTACGTCGTCAAGCCGTTCTCCGGTCCGGAGCTGGTCGCGCGCGTCCGCGCCAACCTCGACCTGGCCCGTCGCCGGGCCGCGGCGACGGCCGCGCTGGAGAGCGCCCGGTCCGCGCGCCGGCACGCCGAGCGGCTGCGCGGGCTGGCCCACGCCGCCCTGCTGCTGTCCGCCGCGCCGACGCCGGAGGCGGTGCTGACCACGGCCGTGTCCGCCGCCCGCCGGCTGGCGCGGGTCGCCTCGGCGACCGCGTTCACCGAGGTCCGCCCACCCGCGAGCCCGCCGCACCGGGTGTTCGCCGCCGAGCCGGACGACGTCGCCCCCGTCGAGCTGGGCCCCGGCCGCGTCGACGACCAGCTGCCCAAGGCCCTCCGGCTGCCGCTGGGCGGGCACGGCCAGCTGGAGGCGGTGCCGGCCGACGGCGTGCAGCTCGACTCGGGCGAGCGGGCCCTGCTCGCCCAGCTGGCGCAGCAGGTCACCGACCGGCTGCACGCGCTGCACCTGCAGGCCCAGGAGCACGCGGTGGCCGAGCGGTTCCGGCTGCTGGCCGAGGGCGCGCGCGACTACGCCATCGTCATGCTGGAGCCGGACGGCACGGTGACCGGCTGGAACCCGGGCGGCCAGCACCTGCTCGGGCTCACCGCCGTCGAGGCCGTCGGCCGCCCGTTCCCCGAGCTGTTCCCGGCCGGCGAGGCGGTCGAGCTGGCGCAGCGCTCGCTGCAGCGGGCGGGCGAGGACGCCCAGCAGGACTGGGAGTGCGCCCTGGAGGCGGGCCCGGGACCCGACGGCCCGGGACCAGGGCCGGGACCAGGGCCGGGACCAGGCACCGGATCAGGCCTCAGCGGCCCGCGCTGGCTCAACGTGGTGCTCACCGCGCTGCACGACGAGGACCACGTGCTGACCGGCTTCGCCGCGCTGCTGCGGGACGTCACCGAGCGCAAGGCGAGCGCGCAGGCGCTCGCCTACCAGGCCACCCACGACCCGCTCACCGGGCTGGCCAACCGCACGCTGTTCCTGGACCGGCTGCGCGCCGAGCTCGAGCGCCGCCGCCGCGAGCCGCACGACGTCGTCGTGCTGTTCCTGGACCTGGACGGCTTCAAGTGGATCAACGACAGCCTCGGGCACGAGGCCGGGGACACGCTGCTCACCGAGCTGGCCGGCCGGCTGCACGCCGTGGTGCGCCCCGGCGACAGCGTGGCGCGCTTCGGCGGCGACGAGTTCGCCGTGCTGTGCGCCGGCGAGGTCGCCGGCGCCGAGGCGGTGCGGGTGGCCGAGCGGGTGCTCGAGGTGGTCTCCGGGCCGGTGCGGATCGCCGACCGGGAGCTGGTGGTGACCGCGTCGATCGGCCTGGCCGTGGCCGGTACCCGGTCCGACGCCGAGGGGCTAGTCCGCGACGCCGACGTCGCGATGTACCGGGCGAAGTCGGCCGGGCGCAACCGCTACGAGCTGTTCGACCCGGTGATGCGCCGGCACGCGCTGGAGCGGCTGGAGACCGAGCACGCGCTGCGCACCGCGCTGGACACCGACGGACTGGAGGTGCTGTACCAGCCGATCGTCGCGCTGGACGACCTCACCGTCGTCAGCGCCGAGGCGCTGGTCCGCTGGCCGCACCGGGGCCGTTCCCGGCTGCCGGACGAGTTCGTACCGCTGGCGGAGGAGACCGGGCTCATCGTGCCGCTGGGCGCCGCGGTGCTCGAGCGCGCCTGCCGGGAGGCGGCCGCCTGGCCCCCGCACGCGCAGGTCGACGTCTCGGTCAACGTCTCGGCGCACCAGGTGGCCATGCCGCAGCTGCCCGGCGTCGTCGCCCAGGCGCTCGAGCACAGCGGGCTGCCGCCGGAGCGGCTGCACCTGGAGATCACCGAGACCGCGCTGATGGCCGACGTCGGGGCGTCCGCGGAGGCGCTGTCCCGGCTGGTCGACCTCGGGGTCGGCGTCGACATCGACGACTTCGGCACCGGGTACTCCTCGCTGGCCTACCTGCAGCGCCTCCCAGTCTCCCGGTTGAAGGTCGACCGGTCGTTTGTGGCGCGCATCGGCCGCACCGCCTCCGACGACGCGCTGGTGCGGATGGTGGTCCAGCTGGCGCACTCGCTGGGCCTGCGCGTGGTGGCCGAGGGGGTGGAGACCCACGAGCAGCTGCAGCGGCTGCGGAGCATGGGCTGCGACAGCGCCCAGGGCTTCCTGCTCTGCCCGCCGGTGACCGCGGCGGCAATGGTCGGGCGGGTGCAGCGGGACGGGCGGTTGCCGGCGCCGGCGTGATTCTCCTGGCTTCCTGCAAAGGCGCTGGTGACCGGAGGAGTCGGGCTCGGCGCGGGTCGCGCGGCCCGCTCGCGAGGGTCAGTGGCTCGAGTGGAATGTTGTTGGGGGACACACCGGCATGTCGCACCTCAACCTTCCACGTGTGCAGCGGCGCGATCGTGAGGCCGGTCGGCGACGCGGCTGGACCAGTTGCCCGCTTCCGCCGTCACCAGCGCCTTCGACCTCGTCCTAGCCAGGCAGGAGCCGTCAGGGTCAGACGACCTCCCCCGTCCTGTCCTGGTCGGAGCCCTCCACCGCCCGCCGCAGCTCGGCGAACAGGTCGGCCAGCGAGCCCGGGGTGTGGTGGGCGTTCAGCCCGCTGGGGTTCGGCAGCACCCAGACCCGGGTCCCGCCGATCCGCTCGGGCTGCTCGCCCAGCGCCGCCTTCGGTCGCGCGAAGGCGGTGCGGTAGGCGGTCACGCCCAGCACCGCGAGGAACCGGGGCCGCTGGGCCAGGACCAGCCGGGTGAGACGCGCCCCGCCGGCGCGCAGCTCGGCCGGGCCCAGCTCGGCGGCGGCCGCCGAGGCGCGCGGGACGACGTTGGTGATGCCCAGGCCGAGCTCGAGCAGCAGGTGCTCCTCGGCCGGGGCGTAGAGGCGGGGGGTGAACCCGCTCGCGGCGAGCGCCGGCCAGAACCGGTTGCCGGGCCGGGCGAAGTGGTGGCCCGCCCAGGCGGTGTAGAGGCCGGGGTTGATCCCGCAGAAGAGCACCCGCAGGCCGGGCGCGACGACGTCGGGGACCAGCCGGTCGGCGGCGGCGAACAGCTCGGCCCGGCTCGGCCCCTTCCTGCCCGCCACGCCCGCCTCCTCGCCGACGTCCCGCGCGCCACGTCTCCCCCCGGATCTCCCCGCGTCCGGAACGTACCCAACTCCCCCGTCCGGGTGCTCACCTGCCGCGCCGGCCTGCCGACGTCAGGAACAGGAGGTGTGCGCATGCGGATCCGTCGCAACGGTGCGGGCAACGCGGGCTGGGACGTCACCGTCGACTTCGACCCGATCACCAAGGGCGAGGCGGTGGCGCTGGACCTGCGGGTGGAGCGGGTGGTCGAGGAGGCCATCGGGCGGCTGGTCCGCGAGATCGTGGAGCTGGACACCGACGCCTGCACGGTGACCTTCACGGTCCAGGAGCGCTCCCTCTCCGACGCCGGTCGGGCCGGTCGCCGGGTCCGGGCCGAGCTCGAGCAGGCCATCGAGGACACCTACGGGCGCTACCGCCTGGCCGGCAGCTCCCCGGGCAAGCTCTTCCGCCGGACCTGACCCACCGCACCGACCCAGGTCGGGTGCCGTTCCCTTGCGTCCCCTAGGTTCGCCACCAGGGCACCTTCATCCGACGAGGGGCGGCGGGCGTGCGGGGATCAGAGATGGACGGCGCGGAGGGGCTGCTGCGCAGCCTGGTGGGCGCGGGTGTCAGCACGATGTTCGCCAACCCGGGGACGTCGGAGATGCATGCCGTCGCGGCCCTGGACCGGGTGCCGGAGATGCGAGCGGTGCTGGGCCTCTTCGAGGGCGTGGTCACCGGCGCCGCCGACGGCTACGGCCGGCTCGCCGGCACCCCGGCCGCCGCGCTGCTGCACCTGGGGCCCGGGCTCGGCAACGGGCTGGCCAACCTGCACAACGCCCGCCGTGCTCGGACGCCGCTGGTGGCCGTCGTCGGCGACCACGCGCACCCGCACCTGCGCCACGACGCCCCGCTGCAGTCCGACATCGAGTCGGTGGCCCGCACCGTGTCCGGCTGGGTGCGCACGTCGCGGCACCCCCGCGACCTCGGGCGGGACGGGGTGGAGGCGGTGGCCGCCGCGTCCGCCGCGCCGGGGCAGGTCGCCACGCTGGTGGTGCCCGCCGACGTCGCCTGGTCGCCGGGCGGGCAGGTGGCCGCGCCGCGGCCGGTGCCGCCGCCGGCCGCGGTGCCCGACGACGTCGTCCGCGACGTCGCGGCGGTGCTGCGCGCGGGCGAGCCGGCGCTGCTGTTCCTGGGCGGGCAGGCGCTGCGGGCCGGGCCGCTGCGCGACGCCGCCCGGGTGGCCGCGGCCACCGGCGCACGCCTGCTGGCCGAGACGTTCCCGGCCCGGTTCGAGCGCGGCGCGGGTCTGCCCCCGGTGGAGCGGCTGGCGTACCTCGCCGAGGCGGCCACCGCGCAGCTGGCCGGGGTGCGCCACCTGGTGCTCGTCGACGCGGCCGCGCCCGCCTCGTTCTTCGCCTACCCCGGCAAGCCGAGCGACCTGGTGCCCGAGGGCTGCCAGGTGCACGCGCTCGCCCGCGGCGGCGACGACCCGGCGCAGGCGCTGGCCGCGCTGGCCGACGTGCTCTCCGCCCCGGCCCTCGACCTGCCCGCGACGCCCCGCCCGGAGAGGCCCAGCGGGCCGCTGGACCTGCAGACCTTCGCCGCCGCGGTCGGGGCAGCGCTGCCCGAGCACGCGATCGTCGTGGACGAGGCCAACACCTCCGGGGCGCTGCTGCCCGCGGCCACGGCCGGTGCCCCGCGGCACGACTGGCTCACCCTCACCGGCGGCGCGATCGGGCAGGGCCTGCCGGTGGCCGTCGGCGCCGCGGTGGCCGCGCCGGACCGGCCCGTGGTGTGCCTGGAGGCCGACGGCAGCGCGATGTACACGATCCAGTCGCTGTGGACCATGGCGCGCGAGCAGCTGCCGGTCACCACGGTCCTGATCGACAACGGCGCCTACGCGATCCTGCGGATGGAGCTGGCCCGCACCGGCGCGGCCACCGGCGGCACACGCGCCGCGGAGCTGTTCGACCTGACCGGGCCGGCCATCGACTTCGTCGCCGTGGCGCGAGGTCTCGGCGTCGATGCCGTGCGGGTCGAGCGCGCGGAGGACCTCGTCGGGGCGCTGGAGCGGTGCGCCGCCGAGCCGGGCCCGCACCTGGTGCACGCGGTGGTGCCGCCGATCCTCTGACGTCTGCCGGTCGGCAGGGCTCCAGATCCCGTTGACAGCGGCGGGGAACGTCTGCCACGTTGCCGCTCCGGAGTCGCGACCCCGGCGGCGTAGGGCTGCGCGGGACGACACGTCGACCCTCACGGAGGGACGACGTCATGCATCCGATGCTGGACCGGCTCGAGGAGCTGGGCGCCTGCCTGGCCACCCGCGGCGACGTCGTCGGCCTGCTCGGTGTGGGGTCGGCGGGCATCGAGCACGACCGGATGGACGAGCACTCGGACCTGGACTTCTTCGTCGTGGTGGACGAGCCCGCCAAGCCCGCGTACCTCGCCTGCATCGACTGGCTCGAGGCGCCGCACCCGGTGGCCTACAGCTTCGTCAACAGCGTGGACGGCCGCAAAGCCCTCTACGCCGACGGCATCTTCGTCGAGTACGCGGTCTTCACCCTCGCCGAGCTGCCGCACATCCCGTTCACCGGCGCCCGGGTGGTGTGGCAGCGCGAGGACGCCCCTGACGACCTGGCCACCTGTGCACCTCCCCTGCCCAGCAACCCGCTGCACAGCGTCGAGTTCCACCTCAACGAGGCGCTGACGAACCTCTACGTGGGGCTGCACCGGGAGCTGCGCGGCGAGCGGCTGGTGGCTTCGCGGTTCATCCAGTCCATGGCCGTCGACCGGGCGATCTCGCTGCTGGACCTCACCGAACGTTCTCCTGCACGGCGTCGTGACCCGTTCGAGTCGAGCCGGCGGGTGGAGCAGGCCTACGGCGCCGACGTCCTGCCGCTGGCCCGGATGGCGCCGGGGTACGAGCACAACCGGGCGGCGGCCGCGGCAACCCTCACGTGGCTGCGCGACCGGTTCGCCTGCGACCCGGTCATCACGGACGCTGTGCTGGCCCTGCTGGCGCGGGGGTAGCGGGCCGCAGGTCGCGCAGCGGGCGGCCCACGGCGGCGAGCAGGCTGACGGTGAGCGACAGGCTGGTGGCGAGCAGCGCCGCCTGCACGTTGCCGATGAGGTGCCCCAGCGGGCCGATGACGACCAGGCCGAGCGGCATCAGGGTGAGCGAGCCGAGGTAGTCGAACGAGCTCACCCGCGCCTGCGCCGCCTGCGGGATGCGCTCCTGCAGCGCCGTCTCCCACACCGTGAACAGCACCGAGACCGCCACGCCGGTCACCGCCTCCAGCGCGGCGACCGCGAGCGTGGGCAGCGGACTCGCGCAGATCGCCGCCTGGCTGGAGGCGACCGCGAGCAGCACGCCGACGACGACGCCCGGGCGGTGCGGCTTCCAGCGCAGGGCCAGCACCGAGCCGAGCACCGCGCCGACCCCGAAGCCGGTGGAGATGAGCCCCCAGGACGAGGCGCCGCCGCGCAGCTCCTCGGCCACGAGCGGACCGAGCACGAACACGCCCGGCAGCACGAACGTGTGATACGCGGCGAAGGCGAGGATCACCGACCACACCCAGGACCGGCTGCGCACCTCGTGCCAGCCGCCGCGCAACTCGTCCGCGAAGGAGCTCCTGCCGGCGTCGGAGGCCGGGACCGGGTGCGGTCGCATCGGCAGCAGGGTGAGCGCGGAGACCACGAACGTGGCGGCGTCGATGGCCAGCGCGCCGCCGGCCCCGACCGTCGCGACCAGCAGACCGGCCACGGCGGGCCCGACCATCAGCGCGAGGTTGTTGGTCAGCGCCAGCAGGGCGTTGGCCTCCTGGAGCCGGTCGGCCCGGGTGACCTGCGGCACCAGCCCGAGCACGGCGGGCCGGAAGAACGCCTCGGCCGCCCCGAACACCGCCTGCAGCACCACCAGCCGCCACACCGTCGCGTGCCCGGTGAGCAGCAGCGCGGCGGTGATCCCCTGCGCGACCGCGCGCACGACGTCGCTCGCGAGCATCGTCAGGTGCCGCGGCAGCCGGTCGGCCCAGACCCCGCCGACCAGCACGAACAGCGCCAGGGTGAGCGCGCTGGCGCCCAGCACCAGGCCGACGTCGGCCGCCCCGGCCCCCGGCACGGACAGCACCGCGAACGGCATGGCCACCATGACCAGCCGGTCGCCGAAGACCGAGACCGACTGGCCCGCGAACAGCAGCGCGAAGTCGCGCTCGTGCAGGGCGCCCAAGGGCAGGCGGCGTCGTCCGCGCGCCGGCTGCGGCAGCGGCTGCGGGTCGACCTCGGGCAGTGACGCGCTGATCTTCGACTCCAGGGTCGGGCGGGAAGCAGCGCAGATCGTGTCAGCAGGCAGGTGGCGTCGTCCGGTGAATGTGCGTGAGGGGACCCCTGACCCGCTACCAGTCCGGTCAGGGGTCCCCTCACGTACGACCACGGGCGGCGCTGCCCGCCGGCGGTCTCGCTCGGCACGGTCGACGGCGCTGGTGACGGGAGAGCGAGCGCGTGGACGCGTTCCGCGGCCGGCCTGCGGGCTGCGGCGCTTCCACGATCGAATCGATGGGGTGAGGGGCACCCAGACCCAATAGGTTTGGCTCCGGGTGCCCCTCACCCAATCAGAACGATCAAGGACGGCCCCGGGGTTGCCGCACCCGGCAGCGCGAGCCGGCCGAGCGCCTGCCGCGGCCGTCACCAGCGCCGTTGACCGTGGACCCCCTCACGGCAGCCGGCTCGCTCGGCCTCGACCTACGCCAGGGGACCCCTCACCCGCCAAGAAGCGGGTCAGGGGTCCCCTCACGCAGCCCGTGCTCCCTCAGCTGCCCGACGACGCCGACGTCGACGTCGTCGGGGCGGTCAGGTCGTAGACGGTCGTGCCGCCCACCGTCTGGGCGGTGAAGTTCGCCTGCACCCAGGCGGTGATCTCGCTCGACGCACCAGAACCACCCGTGCCGCCGGGCCCACCGCCGCGCATCCCGCCGCCGGACAGGAAGTAGTGGATCTCGTGCTGGGCGACGAGGGCCTGGAACTGCGCGAGCGTGGGCGAGGGGTCGGTGCCGTTGAAGCCGCCGACCGACATCACCGCGTGGCCGCTGGCCAGCTGCACGCCGGCCGCGCTCTGCGAGCCGACCGCGGCCGCGACCCAGGTGTACGACGAGGCGTCGGAGCCCAGCAGGGCCACCAGCTGCGCGCTCGGGGTGGAGGCGTCGAGCAGACCACCCATCCCGCCGCCACCGCCCGGTGCCCCCCCGCCCGGCGAACCCGTTGGCACCAGGCCCGGCGCCTCCGCCGGCGGCACCGCCGGGAAAGCCACCAGGGACGCCACCGCCGGGGAAGCCGCCCCGGCCGCCGGGCCCCATCCCCCTGCCGCCGGCCACCGCCGGACCGGCCGACGGGAGCGAGCCGCTGTGCGGGGTCGCCGCGGTGTCCAGCGCGTAGGCGGTCGGCCCGACCAGCCCGACGAGCAGGGTTGCGACGGCCGCGGCCCGGAGCAGCCGACGGCCCAGCAGCGGCCCGGCGAACAGCGCCACGCTGCCCAGCAGCCCGACGACGAGCACGACCTCGGCGAGCCACGGGTGCCAGGACGGGCTGCGAGCGAGCAGGACGTAGGCGAGGCCGGCGGTCGCCGCGGCCGACAGAGCCAGCGCGGCCCGAGCTTCCACCAGGTGCCGGGCCCGCCACAGGGCGACCGACCCGATGCCGACCAGCGCACCGATCGCCGGGGCCAGGGCCACCGAGTAGTAGGGGTGGATGATGCCGGCGGCGAAGCTGAACAGCAGCCCGGTGACCAGCAGCCAGCTGCCCCACAGCACGACCTGGGCCCGTCCGACGTCGGTGCGCGGCGCCCTCCGCGAGATCCACAGCAGGGCCACGAGCATCACCAGTGCCGCCGGGATCAGCCAGGCGACCTGGCCGCCGAAGTCGCTGGAGAACAGCCGGGTGATGCCGGTCCGGCCCCACGGGCTGAAGCCGCCGCCACCCTGCGCCCCGCCCGGCCCTCCGCCGGTCACGCTGCCGGTCTCGTTGCCGGTGAGCCGGCCGAAACCGTTGTAGCCAAACGTGAGCTCGAGGATGCTGTTGGTCTGGGAGCCGCCGATGAAGGGCCGCGACGACGCCGGCCACAGCTCGACGGCGGCGACCCACCACGCGCCCGCGACCACCATGGCGACCCCCGCGGCGAGCAGCTGCCGGATCCTCCGACGCAGCGTCGTAGGTGCCGCCCACAGGTAGGCCAGCGCGAAGCCGGGGACGACCAGGAACGCTTGCATCATCTTGGCCAGGAAGGCGAATCCGACCAGGGCACCCGCCAGCACGAGCCAGCGGGTCCCGGCCACCTCCACCGCGCGGACGACGGCGTAGGCCGCCGCGACGAGCAGGAGCACCAGCAGCGCGTCGGGGTTGTCGAAGCGGAACATCAGCACCGCCACCGGGGTGAGCGCCATGACCGCTCCGGCCAGCAGACCGGCCGGGGGCCCGAAGCGGCGGCGCACGGTGGCGTGCAGCAGGCCCACCGACGCCACCCCCATGAGCGCCTGCGGGACGAGGATGCTCCACGGGCTCAGCCCGAACAGCCGCACCGACAGGCCCATCACCCACAGCGACGCCGGCGGCTTGTCCACCGTGATGGCATTGCCGAGGTCGAAGGAGCCGAAGAACCACGCCTTCCAGCTGCCCCCACCGGACTGCGCGGCGGCGGCGTAGAAGGCGTTGGCCCAGCCCGAGGCGCCGAGGTCCCACAGGTAGAGCAGGGCGGTCGCGGCGAGCAGCGCCAGGAGCCCTGGGCGGGCCCAGGGCGGGTCGGTGGCCGGCCCGCGCAGCAGGCGGTGCAGGCGGGCGGGACCCTCCGGTGCGGCGCCGGCGACGGACGATGTCGGGGCGCTGTCGCGGCTCATGGTGGTGGCGCTCATCAGGTCTCCTCGGGGGGTCGTCGGCGTTCGGCGGTGGTCGTGCCGGGGAGGGAGCGAGACCGCTCACCTCGTCGCCCTGAACTGTCGGGGACCCTTCCGGGGCTGGGCTGTGCCCGTCCTGGACGTCGGCTGTGAGCGCCGAGGAGCCGGCCTACGCCCCGGCGGCGCGCCCTTCCGCCGGCGCTGACAGGCCGCTCACAGGTTGTCCGGGGCATCCGCCCAGCCGTGCGGGCCACGCTCCCTCCCATCGATCGCCGCCGGTGGGCCGAGGGCCGCACCCGGATGTGCGCCAGAGCGCAGGAGGTTGGGATGGACGAGAGCCGCGAGGCCGGGATGCAGAGCGGCTGGCCCGGGGAGTGGCCGCGGCCCGACCAGCGGACCGCCTCCGCACCGGCGCCGGCCCAGCCGCAGGAACCGCCGCCGGCCCCGACCGACGGGTCGTGGGAGACGATCGGGTGGCCGGGGTGGTCCGGCGAACCCGAGGCGTCGGCCGCGGGATCCTCCTCGGACCAGCCGCGCCGCACACCGAGGGGCGTGGTCACCGCGGTCGGCCTGGTGCTCGCCGGCGCGCTGGCCGGGGGCGTCGGCATCGCCGCCGTGCAGCACGGCTCTCCCACGACCACCAGCGCCGCGGCGGCGCAAGGCTTCCCGGGGGCCGCCGGCTCGGCCGGCGGTCAGGGGCAGCTGGGCCAGGGACAGCTCGGCCAAGGTCAACCGGGGCAGGGCTTCCCCGGCGACGGCTTCGGCCGCGACGACGACGGCGAGCAGCGCTTCATCGGCACCGTCACGGCGGTAAGCGGCTCCAGCGTCACCGTGCAGACGCAGAGCGGCACCGCCACCTACGAGGTGAGCGGCGACACCCAGGTGATCAAGGACGGGCAGGTGGCCAGCGTGTCCGACCTGGCCAGCGGCGACCAGGTCCTCATGCACGTCCTCACCGGCGGCAGCACGCCCACCGTCGAGCGGATCATCGCCGGCCGGCTGCCCCAGCTCGGCGGCGCCGGCCTCCCCGGCGACCGCGACGGCGACGGGCAGCGACAGGGTGACGGCGGCGGCGCGCCGGGCGGTCCGGCCGGCGGCTCGACCGGCTCCTCGGGCGGCACCACCACCGGCCTGCAGACCTGATCCCCGCTCCTCGCCCATCCGGTCTCGCGCATCTGGTCTCGCCCATCTGGTCTCGCGCATCAGGTCATCGCCCATCGACGACTCCCCGGCACGTCCGGCGCCGACCCCCCCACCCGGGGCGGCCGGCGCCGTCGTGCGCGCACACCTCCCACAGCCGGCTCACAGGGAACGCCCAGCGACGGACCAGCGCGGCGGGCCACCATGGGTCGCACCAGAGGCCTGCCCGGAGCGCCGGGCGGGGCTCGCAGGAGACCGGAGGACCCCGATGAGCATGGCCGGCCGCAGCGCGCAGCCCGAGGCGAGACTCCTCGTCGTCGACGACGAGCCCAACATCGTCGAGCTGCTGGCCGCCAGCCTGCGCTTCTCCGGCTTCGAGGTGGTCACCGCCACGGACGGGCACGCGGCGGTGCGCGCGGCGCACGAGTCGCGTCCGGACCTCATGGTGCTCGACGTGATGATGCCGGGCCTGGACGGCTTCTCGGTGGTGCGCCGGCTGCGTCAGGAAGGCGTGCACGCCCCCGTCGTCTTCCTCACCGCCCGGGACGCCACCGAGGACAAGGTGACCGGGCTGACCCTGGGCGGCGACGACTACGTCACCAAGCCCTTCAGCCTGGAGGAGGTCGTGGCGCGGATCCGCGCGGTGCTGCGCCGCACCGGCCACCTCACCGGCGGGACGGCACCCAGCGCCCGGTACCAGTTCGCCGACATCGAGCTCGACGAGGACAGTCACGAGGTCTTCAAGGCCGGCGAGCTGGTGCCGCTCTCCCCCACCGAGTTCAAGCTGCTGCGCTACTTCATGGAGAACCCCAACCGGGTGCTGTCCAAGAGCCAGATCCTCGACCACGTGTGGCACTACGACTTCGGTGGCGACGCCAACGTCGTCGAGTCCTACGTCTCCTACCTGCGCCGCAAGGTCGACACGACCGAGCCTCGGCTGCTGCACACCGTGCGCGGCGTCGGCTACGTCCTGCGGATGCCCCGCGGCGCGGCATGAGCGCGCAGGTCTCGACCGCACGACGGGCACGGCGCACGCCGGCCGTCGTCGTCACCGCCGCCCGACGGCGTTGGGCGCGCACCCCGCTGCGGGTCCGGCTGGTCGCAGCGGTGCTGCTGCTCGCCGTGGCCGCGCTGACGCTGGCCGGGTTCCTGGTCACCGCGCAGCTGCGCAGCATCCTCGTCGGGCAGGTGAGCGACCAGCTGCGGCAGACCGCGCAGGGAGCGGCCCGCGACCCCGGCGGCGACGGCGACTTTGGCCGGGGCGACCACCAGCCGCGGCTGTCCTTCGACGACGTCGTCGTCTACCTCACCCCCGACGGCCGGCAGGTGTCGGCCACGACGTCGACCGGCGACGGCCCGGTGCCCGACCTGCCCGCGCTCACCGTCGACCAGACCCTGGCGCACGGCCCGGACCCCTTCCGCGTGGGCGGCTCGGACGGCAGCCACTGGCTGGCCGTCGCGGTGCCGTGGCAGCCGCGCGAGGGCCAGGTGTTCGGCAGCGTGCTGGTCGCCCGCGACCTCTCGGTGGTGGTGGACGGGCCGGTGAGCCGGCTGGTCGTCGCGGAGGTCCTCATCGGCGCCGGCGCGCTCGCGCTCATGGCGCTGGCCGCGTGGGCGATGGTGCGACGCAGCCTGCGGCCCCTGGTGCAGGTGGAGCGCACCGCCGCCGCCATCGCCGCCGGCGACCTGTCCCGCCGGGTGCCCGAGTCGGACCCGCGCACGGAGGTCGGCGGGCTCTCCCAGGCGCTCAACACGATGCTCGGCCAGATCGAGGGGGCGTTCCGGGAACGTCAGGAGTCCGAGGCCGAGGCCCGGGCGTCGGAGGCACGGATGCGCCGGTTCGTGGCCGACGCGAGCCACGAGCTGCGCACCCCGCTGACGTCGGTGCGCGGCTTCGCCGAGCTCTACCGCCAGCGCAACCCGGACGCGGACCCGGAGGACGCCCGGCTCATGCAGCGGGTGGAGGAGGAGGCACGGCGGATGGGCGTGCTCGTCGAGGACATGCTGCTGCTGGCCCGCCTGGACCAGCAGCGTCCGCTGGACCGCGCACCGGTCGACCTGCTGGCCCTGGCCGCCGACGCCGTCCACGACGCCCGCGCCCTGGCGCCCGGACGCCCGATCTCGCTCGAGGTGCTCGACGGCCCGTCGGTCCCGGTCGTCACCGGCGACGAGCACCGGCTGCGGCAGGTGCTCGGCAACCTTGTGACCAACGCCCTGCGGCACACCCCCGAGACGACGCCGGTCGTCGTCCGGGTGGGCACCCGCGCGCTCGACGCCTCCTCCTACGGCATGTCGGAGGCAGCGGTGCTGGAGGTCGCGGACCAGGGGCCGGGCCTCGCACCCGAGGACGCGAACCGGGTCTTCGAGCGCTTCTACCGCGCCGACTCCTCGCGCACCCGCGCCAGCGGCGGCAGCGGCCTCGGGCTGTCCATCGTGGCGGCGCTCACCAGCGCGCACGGCGGCCGGGTGGAGCTCGACACCGCGCCGGGCCGGGGGGCCACGTTCCGGGTGCTGCTGCCGCTCGCGGGCTCGCCGGTGCGTGAGCGGGTGCGGGCGCAGTAGGCAGAAGTCGAAGGCGCTGTCGACGGAGGGAGCACCGCCGTTGGTGACTCTCGCACCCGGCCGGCGGCCAGCAGCACCTCGAGTGGAGTCCTGGTGCAGGACACGCCGGCGGGTCGCACAACAACCGTCCACGTGAGGCGACTCGGACCGCAGCGGCGGGCCACCACCCTCACACCTCCCTCACAGCCACCAGCCAGGGCTGCGCCAGCCCCCGGTGCGAGAACAGGAGGGTCACCAGGACCGCCGGTCCTGACCCGACCCTCGGGAGCCCCCATGGCCTCGCGCTCCACCCTCGGCACCCTCGGCGTCGCCGCCGCCTCGCTGGCCGCGGCGGTCGGCGTCGGCGCGGTCGTCGGCACCGTCGCCGCCCCCGGCCGCTCGGCATCCGCCGCCCTCGGTGGTCTCACGGGGCTCGTCTCCGGCGACGAGGGAAGGTCCACGTCGGGTCAGCAGGGCGACGACGACGCGGGCTGGGCCCCGCAGGCTCCGTCCCTGTCCGGTGGGGGCAGCGCCGGGTTCGGCCACGCGCAGTCGGCGGGGTCCTGAGGTGGCGCGGGCGGCGTGGGTGCGCGACGACGGCACCGCATCGGTCTCCTGGTCGCAGTGGAGCTGCGCCATGCGGCTGGTCGTCACCGACCCGGCCGCGCTGCCGGGTGCGCGGCGCGCGGTCGACCGCGTGCTCTCCGACGTCGACCGCGCGGCCAACCGCTTCCGGCCGGGGTCGGAGCTGAGCCGCCTGCCGCGGGCCGGCGGAGCACCGGTGTCGGTGAGCCCCACGCTGGCCGCACTGGTCCGGTCCGCGCTGCACGCGGCGCGGGTCACGGACGGCGCCGTGGACCCCACGGTCGGCGCGGCACTGCGCGCGCTGGGCTACGTGCGCGACCTCGGGACGACACCCCGGGACCTGTCCGGGCTGCCGGTGTGCGGCGGCGCCGTCCGGGTGCTGCCACGGCCCGCGCCGGGCTGGCCATGCGTCCGGCTCGTGGGTCACCGGCTGACCGTCCCGGGGGGCGTCGTCCTCGACCTCGGCGCCATCGCCAAGGCGTGGGCCGCCGACGCCGCGGCCGCCGCGGCGACGGCCCGCACCAGCGCCGGGCTGCTGGTCAGCCTGGGCGGCGACGTCGCCACGGCCGGTCCGGCACCCGAGGGCGGGTGGCGGGTGGACGTCGGCGACGGCCCGGGCGAGCCGGCCGAGTGCGTGGTGCTCCCCGCGGGCGGCGCGCTGGCGACGTCGAGCACGCTGCACCGCCGGTGGCGCGCGCCCGGCCAGGAAGTTCACCACGTCGTGGACCCGCAGACCGGGCGGCCGGCGCCGGCGGGGTGGCGGACGGTCAGCGTGGCGGCCGGCCGGTGCGTGGACGCGAACACCGCGTCGACTGCGGCGGTGGTGCGCGGCCTGCCCTCCGTGGTCTGGCTGCGCGAGCTCGGCCTGCCGGCGCGGCTGGTGGACGCCCGTGGAGACGTGGTGCGGACGCCGGGCTGGCCGGCTGCCGTGCTCACGTCCGCGAGCTGAGCAGCCTTCACCAGGTGTTCATCCGACGGACGGTCCGCTCCGGTTTGCCCGGCGCGGCCCCGGTAACGGGTGAAAGGACGTTGTCCGAGCAAGGAGCGCTGCCGGCGCCCTTGCCCGAATCCGAAGAGGGCGCATGACTTCTCCGACCAGCCGCGGCGTCACCGTCGCGGTCATCTACTACTCGGCCACCGGGAACGTCTACGAGATGGCGCAGGCCGCCGTCGAGGGCGCGCAGAAGGCCGGCGCGGCGGAGGTGCGGCTGGCCAAGGTGCACGAGCTGGCGCCCCAGGAGGCCATCGCCACCAACCAGGGCTGGGCAGAACACGTGAAGGCGACGCAGGACGTCCCGGTGGCGGACCTGGACCTGCTGGAGTGGGCCGACGTGCTGCTCTTCGGCACCCCGACCCGCTACGGCTCGCCGACGGCGCAGCTGCGCCAGTTCCTCGACACCACCGGCCCCCTGTGGTCGCAGGGGAAGCTGGCCGACAAGGTCGTCGCCGCCTTCACCTCCACCGCGACCGCGCACGGCGGCCAGGAGTCGACGCTGCTGAACCTCTACACGACCTTCTACCACTGGGGCTGCATCATCGTGCCGCCCGGCTACCTCGACCCGGTCCAGTTCCAGGTCGGCAACCCCTACGGTGCCTCGCACATCTCGGCCAACGGCGACAACCCGGTGGGCGAGCCGGAGAAGGCCTCCACCCGGTTCACCGCGCAGCGCGCGGTGGAGACCGCGGCCGCTCTGCAGCGCGGGCGCGCCGCGGCCTGAGCCCCGTCAGTCGCTGCCCGCGTCGCTGACGGCGTGGCGCCGCTCCCGCAGCTGTTCCGACCGCCGCTCCCGCAGCCACCAGGACGGCACCGGGACCGGCAGCGGACCTCCCCACGGCCCGGGGGGGGGGCGGGGGGAGGTCCGCTGGGTCGGGAGCAGCGCGGGGACGTCGAGGTCGAGCAGGGGCGCACGTCCCCAGGGGGTGGCGAGCAGGTCGTCGGCCATGCACGCATGGTGCGGCCCGACGCCGCTCCGCGGCAGCGGTTCGGGCGGTTGGTCGACCTGGAATGTGTGGGGCCCTCCCGCCGTTGCCGGAGATGTGGTTGAGTGTTCAACCACAGACCTGTGGAGGTTCCCGTGCCCGTCGTCCGCCTCAACCACGCCGTGCTCTACGTCTCGGACCTGCAGCGCTCGCTCGCCTTCTACACCGAGGTGCTCGGCTTCCGCCGGGTCGACATGACGCCCGACGGCTTCCGCGGCGCCGCCTTCCTGCAGGCCGCCGGCTCCACCAACGACCACGACCTCGGCCTGTTCGAGGCGCCCGGCTCCGCGCCCTCCCGCGCCGGTGCCGGCACCGTCGGCCTCTACCACCTCGCCTGGGAGGTCGACACGCTCGACGAGCTCGAGCGGGTGGCCCAGGCGCTGGCGGCCGCCGACGGGCTGGTCGGCGCGTCCGACCACGGCACCACCAAGAGCCTCTACGGCAAGGACCCGGACGGCCTCGAGTTCGAGGTCGTCTGGATGGTGCCCCGGGACCTGCTCACCGACGACGCCCTGGCCGGGCGCAAGCGGATCGGGCGGCTCGACCTGGCCGGGGAGAAGGAGCGCTACGGCGCCCAGACTCTGGGCGGCGTGGGGATCTCCTCGCCCGTGCTGGGGTGACGACAGGGAGTGAACGCTCCGGAGGCGGTGCGCGTGCTGCGCACCGCCTCCGGCGCGCCCGACGTCGTCGTCCTGCCCGGGCTCGGCGCGCTCCCCAATCTGCGCCCGCTGGTGCGTGGGCTCGCGCGACGGCACCCGGTCGCCGTGCTGGAGGTGCCCGAGATGGCCCACCTCCTCCCCATGATCATGAAGGGGTGATGGCGTCGACGGCGGCCTCTAGCGGTGGATGCAACACCCTGTGCTCTGGAGGTGGGTGTTGTGGCTGCACGGTTGAGTCTGGCTGAGCGTGAGGAGATCGCGCTGGGTCGGGCGGCGGATTTGTCCATTCGGAAGATCGCCGCACTGA
>JBQCIO010000307.1:0-8447 GCA_051953655.1 Motilibacteraceae bacterium | reverse complement strand
CTCGATGATCACCTTGAGCAGGCTGCCGGAGGTGGCCGCGCGCACGGTCGCGATGTCGGCCTCCAACGCGGACCACTCGCCGGCCTTGGCCCGGCCCAGGTCGATGACCATGTCGACCTCGATCGCGCCGGCGGTGACCGCCAGCCCCGCCTCGTGCGCCTTGGCCCGCGGGTCGTGGGCGCCGGACGGGAACCCGCACACGGTGGCCAGGGCCACGCCCGAGGGCAGCGCGTCGTGCGCCACCGACACCATCGACGGGGACACGCACACCGCGAACACCCCGAGCTCGCCCGCCTCGCGGCACAGCGCGACGACGTCGTCCGGCGTCGCCTCGGGCTTGAGCAGCGTGTGGTCGATGAGGCGCGCCACCTCGGCGCGGGTGGGCAGCTCGGTGGGCGCGGTCGACGTCATGCGCCGATCCTTCCACGCGCCTTCGCGTGATCATGAAGGGCTGGTGCCGCCTTTCCGTCATCAGCCCTTCACGATCATGGTCCCTCGCTTGGCATCATGCCCGGGTGACCGAGCCGTTGCCGCCCGCTGTCGCCGCCCTGGTCGCGCCCGCCGCCGGGACGCCGGACGCTGCCGATCGCCGGCTGGTGCTGGCCCGGCTCGAGCGGCACTGGCCGGACCTGGTGGACGGCCTGCGCACGGCCTACGGCGACGCCGCCGACGACGTCGCCGCGCGCGTGGCGGCCCTCGCCGTCGACGCCGCGCTGCAGCAGCCGCTGGGCGAGCGGGCGGCCCAGCGGCTGGTCAGCCCGGACTGGTTCCAGCAGCCGGGCATGCTCGGCTACGCCGCCTACACCGACCGGCTGGCCGGCGACCTGCAGGGCGTGGCGAAGCACGTCGACTACCTCGAGGAGCTCGGGGTCACCTACCTGCACCTCATGCCGCTGCTGCAACCGCGGCCCAAGCCCAACGACGGCGGCTACGCCGTCATGGACTACCGGCGGGTGCGCGCGGACCTGGGCACCACCGAGGACCTGGCCGACCTCGCCGACGCCCTGCACGCCAAGGGGATCAGCCTCACCCTGGACCTGGTGCTCAACCACGTGGCCCGCGAGCACGAGTGGGCGCGCCGGGCGCGGGCGGGGGAGGAGCAGTACCGCCGCTACTTCCACGTCTTCGCCGACCGCGAGCTGCCCGACGCCTACGAGCAGACCCTCCCCGAGGTGTTCCCGGACTTCGCGCCCGGCTCGTTCACCTGGGACGACGACCTGCAGGGCTGGGTCTGGACCACGTTCAACGCGTGGCAGTGGGACCTGAACTGGCACAACCCCGAGGTGTTCTGCGAGTTCGCCGACATCGTCTGCCACCTCGCGGGCCTCGGTGTGGACTGCCTGCGGCTCGACGCGATCGCCTTCCTGTGGAAGCGGATGGGCACCACCTGCCAGAACCAGCCCGAGGTGCACGCCATCACCCAGGCGCTGCGGGCGGTGGCCCGGATCGCCGCACCGCAGCTGCTGTTCAAGGCCGAGGCGATCGTCGGCCCGGACGACCTGCTGCCGTACCTGGGCACCGGTCCCCACCACGGCAAGGTCTCCGACCTCGCCTACCACAACAGCCTCATGGTGCAGACCTGGTCGGCGCTGGCCGCCCAGGACGTCCGGCTGCTGGCCACCGCCATGCGCCGCTTCGCGCCCAAGCCGCCGACCACCGCCTGGGCCACCTACCTGCGCTGCCACGACGACATCGGCTGGGCGGTCGACGACGCCGACGCCGCCGCCGTGGGATGGAACGGCGCCGCGCACCGCGCGTTCCTCTCGTCCTGGTACTCCGGCGAGTTCCCCGGCAGCGACGCCCGCGGGCTGGTGTTCCAGCACAACCCGGCCACCGGCGACAAGCGGATCAGCGGCACCGCGGCGTCGCTGGCCGGGCTGGAGAGCGCGCTGGAGTCCGGCGACGCCGGACGGATCGAGCTGGCGGTGCGCCGGTTCCTGCTGGCGCACGCCGTCTTCGTCGGCTGGGGCGGGATCCCCCTGCTGTACATGGGCGACGAGCTCGCCCTGCGCAACGACGAGGCATGGGACGCCGATCCCGAGCACGCCGACGACAACCGCTGGGTGCACCGGCCGCGGATGCCGTGGGACGTCGTCGAGCGCCGGCACGAGGAGGGCACCCTCGAGCACCGCGTGTGGCACGGCATCCGGCACCTGGTGCGCACCCGCGCCGGGCTGGTCTCCCAGCACGCCGGCGTGGAGACGCAGGTGCTCGAGCCGGTGGTGCCCGCGGTGCTGGTGACCGCGCGCCGGCACCCGGCGCAGACGTTCGTCGGGCTGCACAACGTCTCCGCCGCGGTGCAGCACCTGCCGCGCTGGGCGGTGCCGCACGAGGTCGTCCACGCCGACGGCCGCCTGCACGACGCCCTCACCGGCCTGCCGCCCGCGGAGGACGCCGACGGCATCGTGCTGGCCCCGTACCAGGCCTGCTGGCTCGTCCGCGACGCGGGCTGAGGCGTCGGCCGCGTCCCAGCACTCAAGACCAGCAAGCCCGGTCCCGACACCTGACCTGGTGCCCTGCGCGGTCGACGCCGGGCGGCGGCGAAGGGAGCGGGCCGTGGGGCGGCGAGCCGGCAGGGGCGGAAAGGGTCCGGAGGCGTCCTCGCGCGCGGCGACGCCCCGGCACGCCGCCGGCGGCTCGACGAGCCTGCTGCCCGCGCTGGCCCCCCGGGCCGCGGTGACCGCCGCCGCGGCGACCGCGATGGCCGGGGCGCTGGTCGCTCCCGCGGTGGCCGCCACCGCCACCCTGCTGCCACCGACCCTGGCCGGCGTCCCGCAGCAGGTGCCGCCGCGGCTGGCCGCCCCGGCGAACCTTCCGGTCGTCACCGCGAACCCGGCGTTCCCCAAGGCGCTGCCGGCGGGTGCCGCCGCCGACGTCGCCGCCCCGTGGGAGCCGCAGAACGACTGCGACCCGGTCGCCAAGCCCGGCGTGCTCGCGTTCCGGCAGCTGATGCAGGCGACCTACCCCGGCGTCGGACGCTCGGGCGGGATCGTCAACACCTGCGACGCGGAGGGGATGAGCAGCGAGCACGCCGACGGGCGGGCGTGGGACTGGATGCTCGACGCCACGAACCCGACGCAGCGCGCGGTGGCCGACCACGTGCTGGACTGGCTGTTCGCCAAGGGTCCGGACGGGTCGTGGGCGTGGAACGCTCGCCGCTTCGGGGTCATGTACGCGATCTGGAACGGGCGCATCTGGGGCGCCTACAGCGCCGAGCAGGGCTGGCGGCCCTACAAGGGCTCACCCGCGCACACCGACCACATCCACTTCTCCTTCTCCTGGGACGGCGCGCAGCAGCGGACGTCGGCCTGGACCGGTGTCCCGGTCACCACGCCGGACCTCGGCCCGTGCGCCCCGGTCATCGGCCAGGCCGCCGCCCGCTACGCCGGCCCGACGACGAGCTGCCCGGCGCCGGTGCCGGCGCCGGTCCAGGTGGCGGCGTCGGCGTACTCGCGCCCGCGGCTGGGCTACGGCTCCACCAACGCGAACGTGCCGGCCGTTCAGCGCGCCGTCGGCGTCGCGGTCACCGGCCGGTACGACCTGGCCACCGAGGCCGCGGTCGAGGCGTGGCAGCGGGCCCGCGGTCTCTACGCCTCCGGGGTGGTCGACCCGGCCACCTGGACGGTCATGTTCTCCCTGTCGACCGTGCCGGCCGCGACCGCGCCGCCGCTGGCCGACCTCTCCTTCGGCGCGGCCAACCCCTCGGTGGTGGCGCTCCAGGCGCGGCTGGTGGCCCTCGGCTGGCTGGCGGGTGCGGGCGCCGGCGGCAGCTACGACGCCGCCACGCAGTCCGCCGTCGGCGCGTTCCAGCGCGCGCAGGGGTGGTCCGGCGCGGACGCCGACGGCCTCATGGGACCGGGCACGCTCGCGCGCCTGTTCGCGGCCGGTGCCGCGTTCGGCCCGCTCGCCTCCTCCGGCGGCACGTCCGGTGGTCAGACCCCGACGCCGCCGCCGCCCACCACGCCGACGACGCCGACCGGGGACAGGACGCCGGTACCGGCCCCGACGCCGGTCCCCAGCACTCCCAGCACGCCCAGCACGCCCAGCACGCCCTCGCTCCCGAGCCGCCCGGCCCCCGCGACCCCGCCGCCGGCCGGCGCGGCCAACCTGCGCCCGGGCATGCACGGCACGCTCGTCTCCCAGCTGCAGGCGCGGCTGGTCGCGCTCGGCTGGCTGCCGGCCGGAGGGAAGAGCGGCAGCTACGACACCGCGACGCGCACCGCCGTCGCCGCCTTCCAGCGCGCCCAGGGCTGGCGCGGGAGCGGCGCGGACGGCGTCGTCGGCCCGATGACCGTGGCGCGGCTGTGGGCCGCGACCGCCAGGCACGCGCCCTCGCCCGCGACATCGCCCGCCGCGCCGAAGCCGGCGCCGACGTCGAGCACGCCCCCGGCCCGGCCCGGCCTGGCCGCGCTGCGCCCGGGCGCTCACAACGCCGACGTCGCCGCGCTGCAGGCCCGGCTGGTGGCGCTGCGCCTGCTCGCGCCCTCGGCCCGGACCGGCACCTACGACGCCGCCACCCGCGCCGCGGTCGCCGCCTTCCAGCGCTCGCAGCACTGGACCGGGTCCGGCGCCGACGGCCTGGTCGGCCCGCTCACCCTGGCGCGGCTCTTCCGCTGATCCCCGCCGTTGCGTCCGAAGAACGGTGGCCTGTAGCCAACTGGCCTGCAGACCACCCGCCTGTAGACCACCCGCCTGAAGACCACCCGCCTGAAGACCATGGTCGTTCGGACGCCGCGACGGGCGGGCCGGCCCACGGACGGTGCAGCGCGACCTCGCCGGGGAAGTGGTCCCCCGTGCGTGTCGAGGACCGGGTGGTGCAGCCGTCGTCGCGGCCCCGCCGGGAGGAGCCGCCGGGGTCCTGGCTGCGCCGGGTCCTGCTGGCGACCGATCCCGGGCTGCTGCGGCTGCGCCTCGGGCTGCGCGCCCTGATCGCCGTCGCGGTGGCGATCCTCGTGGAGAGCCGGGTGGCGCCGGCGGTCGGCGTGCCCGCGCTGGTGGGGGTGCTGCTGGGCGGCATGGTCGCGATGAACGGCTCGTTCGTCGCCTCGGGGCGGCCGCCGCGGGAGGCCTACGCCACGCTGGCCTGGTTCCCGGTCGTCGCCTCGGTCGGCGTGGTGCTGGCCGGGCTGCTCGCGCCGTGGCGGGTCGCCAGCCTCGCCGGGTTCGTCGTCACCATGGTGGTGGCGGTGTTCGTCCGCCGGTTCGGCACCCGCGGGTTCGCCTGGGGCATCCTCGGCTGGCTGGGCTACTTCTTCGCCACCTTCACCCGGCTCGAGCTGCGCCAGTTCCCGGCCGTGCTCGCGGTGCTCGTGACGGCCACCGCGTGCGCGTTCGTGGCCGAGGCGGTGGTGCCGGACCGGCCCGAGCGTGCCCTGGCGCGGGCCCGCACCGCCTTCGAGCTGCGGGTCGAGGCGCTGGTCCGCACCTGCCGCAGCGCCCTGTCCGGCGGTCGGCGTCGGGACAAGATCACCGCGCGGCTGCACGCCCGCCGCTTCCGGCTGCTGGAGGCCGCGCTGCTGGTGGACGGCTACCTCGCGCTGGCCGCCCAGTCCGCCAGGACCGGGGCGTCGGCGTCCGCCGCGCGGCACCGTCTGCTGGACATCGAGCTGGCCGCGGACTCCCTGGCCCGGCACGTGGAGGCCCTCGTCGACGCCGCGGGGCCGGACGACGTCGACCTGCGCGGCGACGCGTGCCGGCGTCGGCTGCTGGTCGGGCTGGACGCGCTGGCCGTCGGCGACCTGGCCGCGGCCCGGGCGCTGGCGGGGGAGTCGCTGGAGGCGGCCTGCGGGGCGGACTCTCCGGCCGCGGGGGAGCAGCGGGGGGCGGCGGCCGCCGTCGCCGGGCTGGCCGACGCGCTGGCCGCAGGCGACCCGCGGGTGCCCGACCACCTGCCCGCCTACGAGCCCGCGGTCGGGCTGTTCCTCGGCCAGCTGCCCGGGACGATGCCCTCGGCGTCGGCGGCCGTCGCGCTCTCGCGCGGGCCCGCGGCGCGGGCCTCGGTCAACCTCCGGCAGTGCGTGCAGGCCGCGGTGGCCGGCTCGGTCACGCTGGCGGTGGGCGTCGCGGTCTCCCCGCAGCGCTACTACTGGGCGCTGCTGGCCTGCTTCTTCGCCCTCACCGGCACCCCCACCAGCGGCGAGACCGCCACCAAGGCGGTCAACCGGGTGCTCGGCACGCTGGTCGGCATCGTGGCCGCGGTGCTGGCGGTGCACGTGGTCGGACGCAGCACCGTGCCCGTGGTGCTGCTCA
The DNA here is from genome assembly GCA_051953655.1 of Motilibacteraceae bacterium. Lineage (GTDB taxonomy): Bacteria > Actinomycetota > Actinomycetes > Motilibacterales > Motilibacteraceae > JBQCHF01. The sequence goes on along the minus strand of JBQCIO010000307.1, from coordinate 2,198 downwards.
TGCTCGCCTGCGTGTTCCTGGGCTTGTACTTCTTCCGGGTCTCCTACGCGATCATGGCGTTCGCCGTCACCACCCTCATGGGCCTGCTCTACGACGTCCTCGGCGAGTTCACCGACCGGCTGCTGGTGCTCCGGCTCACCGAGACCGCGCTGGGTGCCGCCATCGGCATCGCCGCCGCGCTGCTGGTCCTGCCGGTGCGCACCGGCCGGGCGGTGGTGGTGGCGCGCGAGGAGTTCGTGGCCCGGCTGCGCGAGCTGCTCACCGCCGTCGCCGACCGGCTGGCTGCCGACCGCCGCGACGGCGACCTGTTCCTGGCCGCCCGCCGGCTCGACGCCCAGCTGCACCAGCTCGCGCTCGTCTCGCGCCCGGCCGCCGGGCTCACCCTGCTGGGCCTGGACAGCCGTCGCGCCATGCGCGAGATCGCCCCCTGCACCGCGGCCGCGGAGGCCGCCCGCGCCCTGGTGGCCGCCGTCGCCGACCTGTCCGTGCTGCCCCAGCCGGCGGCCGCCGCGCACGCCCGCTCGCTGCTCGACGGGGTCGACGACGTCGCCGCGCCGCCCTCCGACCCCACGACCCGTCGCCTGTCCGCGCTGCTGGACGACGCCGCCGGCGCGCTGGACCGGGTGGCGGGCTGAGCGGTGCGGCCGGACCGGCCGCATCGCTGGCGCCGGGCTGGAAAGGTGGAGGACGTGCTCTACGACGACGACGGCGTCGGCCTGCTGGCCCGCCGGCAGCTGCGCGAGGACGCCCCGGCGCTGGTGGCCGAGGCCTGCGCCTGGACGGTGGGCCTGTCCGACCGGCCGCACTACCTGCGCCGCCACGGGCGGCTGGTGGCGAGCGGCTCGACCATCGGTGACCGCGCCGTGTCCGGTCTGCCGCTGGCCAGCGAGGAGGACGGCCGGATCGAGCTCACCGAGGCCGCGCCCGGAAGCTTCCAGGACCTGCTCAACGCGCTGACGCCGGAGGGGCGGCTCTACGCGGACCTGCTCGAGGAGCAGGTGCTCACCCCGTTCACCCTGCGCACCTGTGTGCGTGCTGCCCAGACGGCGCGGGAGGAGCAGCCCGAGGCCTGGGCCGAGCTTCTCGACGAGCTCGGTGAGGACGGCACAGACCTCGAGGCGGTGGCCCGCGCGGCCGAGTGGGACGTGCCGCTGCGCGCCGACGTCGAGCAGCTGGTGGTCGGCGCGCTCGGCCCGGTGCCGCTGTTCGAGGTGGAGGCCGAGGGGCTGCCGCTCGCCGTCGTGCACGCCGCCGAGGACGAGGTCCGCGACGCCGCCCCGGTCGACGTCCCGACCCCGGCCGAGGAGGAGCTGGCCGGCGCGCTCTTCCTCGCCGAGGCCGCTGTGCGCGAGGCGGGTCTCGGTGACCCGGTGCCGCCGGAGAACGCGCAGCGGTTGATCGAGGTCCTCACCGGTGAGGGGCTGGAGCCCGACGAGGTGCTGCAGATCCTGCCCAAGCTGCCGGTGGAAGGGCTCACCGCGCAGCGGGTGGCGGCGCTGCTCTCCTAAGTGCTGTAGGAGTACGGCCTCGTTGTTGACGACCAGATCCGAAAACCTCCATCTCGCAGGGAAATGTTCGCTGCTGACGCTGGTCCCATCTATCGTACTGGTGTACGATGAGGGCATGTCTTCCACCCCTGTTCCTGTCGAGGACGTCGCCGTTGCGGTGGCGTCCTCGGCGTCCTCGGCGTTGTCGTGGGGGTACGTGACGTTGGACGATCGGCCGCCGGGGTGGGTGGCGAACCTGCCCACGGCCGATGAGGCGTGGGACATGGCGCTGGAGGAGTACGAGCTGCGGGAGTGGTTCGAGTCCGAGGGCGTCGATTGGGACGCGGACGACCTGCAGGTCGAGGAGGGTCCGGGGCAGCGGTTCGCGGCGTTCTCGCAGCGGATCGCCCGGGGGCTCGCCGACCCGTCCTCGTACGGGGTCGGGGACGACCTGGCCGACCTGGACCCGCTGCTGCTGCCCGAGGATGAGCGGATCGATCTGGTGGTGGCGCTGGAGAAGCAGCTGAACCGCTACCAGGCCGCCTACCAGCGGGCCCTGCACGGGGCGGTGGTGCCGCTGGTGCCGCTGCCGAAAGTCGAGCGGGGCGCGTCGAGGATGGAGCGCGAACGCGTCGCCCTCGCGAAGACCGCGCGGGAGGACGAGCTGGCGCTGGCGTTGCGCCGCCCGTTGGGGTCGATGACGTTCCAGGT
>JBQCIO010000306.1:0-7037 GCA_051953655.1 Motilibacteraceae bacterium | reverse complement strand
CAGGCGGTGGAGAACGCCCAGGCCGAGCACCGCCGCGCGGTGAAGGCGCACGGGGAGTGCTCACCCCAGGCGCTGCGGGCGCTGGCCGAGGTGCAGGCGGCCAAGGACGAGCGGGACCGGGTCTACCGGATCCGGATGGGCTCCTGGCTGGTCGACGGGATGGAGAACCTCCTCGAGCACGGCACCCGCGCGGTGCGCGGCGGCCAGCCGGTCACCGTGCACGGGCGGGAGGTGCTGCCCGTGGTCGCGGTGGACCTGGAGACGGCTCTGGGGCTGGCGAAGAACCCGGTCGAGGTCCCCGGCTTCGGGGCCCTGCCGGCCGGCGTGCTGGGTGAGCTGAACCTGGCCGCGACGGCGTGGACGGTCGCGGTGACCGACCAGACCGGCGCCCCGCTGGCGACCGTGAAGTCCAAGCCGACCGCGGCGATCTGGCGGCACCTCGAAGCGGTCCGGCCCCGGTGCGTGCACCCGCACTGCACCCAGCCGTTCCACTGGTCCCAGGGCGACCACACCGTCCCCTACGACCACCACCACCCCGAGGCCGGCGGGCGGACCGACACCCACAACCTGTGCCCCAGATGCGGCCTGCACCACGCCCTGAAGACCTGCGGCCTGCTCGACTCCGACGTCCTCGACGACGGCAGCGTCGAGATCATCACCCGCTCCGGCCGGCGATATCGCACCCCGCCACCCAGACTCCTCGCCGACGAAGGCGACCCGCCCAAGAACCCCTGGGCGCCGAGGCGGGACTCCGCCGAGGGTTGGGGCCTTCCCGAAGACCCCCTGCCGTTCTGACCGGTAGGCGGTCCTAGTTCAGCTCGCTGTCTCCGGCTGCTCTGAGACGTCGTGATGGTGCCCGGCTTCAGCGGGCAGGGCATGCCTCGCTCGACCGCCGCCACTCCCGCCTGAGCAGCCCGTAGACCCACGAGTCCGAGACCTCGCCGTTCACGACGCAGTCCTCCCGCAGGGTCCCCTCGCGGAGGAAGCCGAGCTTCTCCAGCACGCGGGCAGACGCCACGTTGCGCGTGTCGGCCTGGGCTTGCACGCGGTTGAGGTCGAGGGTGTCGAAGGCCCAGTCCAGGAGCGCGCCTGCGGCCTCCGTGGCGTAGCCCTGGCCCCACACGGCTTCCTGGAAGCAGTAGCCCAGCGAGGCGCTGCGGAAGTCGGGGTTCCACCGGGCCAGGCTGCACCAGCCGATGAAGGTCCCGTCGGTGGCGCGGTCCACGGCCAACCTCGCCCCGCTGCCGTCCTCTGCCATCTGCCGGCACGTGGTGAGGAACCGCCCGGCCTGCTGTCGCTCGCTCCACGGAGGCGCATCCCAGTAGCGCAGCACGTGAGCGTTGCTCTGCAGTGCGAACAGGTCGTCCGCGTCGGCGTCGTCGAAGGGGCGTAGCCGAAGCCGCGCGGTGTGCAGCGTGGGGGTGGGCAGTGGCGCCGTCATGTCCCCTCCTAGGTCGTCGGTCGTCGGTCGTCGGTCGTCGGTCCCGGCCGGTGGCGCCGCCAGCGGGAGCAGCCGAGGTTCACGCTGAGGCGGGCATCCCGCCGAGCGTCGATCAGCAGGCTTCGAGCACGAAGAAGATGAAGCTGATGAACCGCGCGGGATGTGTCAGCCCGTCCGGGAGCAGTTCGGCCGGGGTGTCCGGATCGACGGGTGGCTCGCTGATGACCGAGATCCGGAAGCCCGCCGAGGTGAAGGCGTCGCTCATCGCCTGCAGCGGCCGGTGCCAGGTCGTGTAGAGGACGGTCCGGCCGGCGTGCTCGGCGTCGAAGGAGAACTCGGTCACGCCGAAGTAGTCGGCGTCGGGGTGCATCGCCGGGTAGATGAACGGGTGGTTGGCCGACAGGATGAGCCGCCCACCGGGCTTCAGCACCCGACGGAGCTCGGCGAGCGGCCCCGTCCAGTCCTCCAGGTAGTGCAGGACGAGCGAGGCGACGACGTCGTCGAAGGCGGCGTCGGCGTAGGGGAGCGGTGCGGCCAGGTCGTGGACCCGCAGGTCGGCGCCCTCGCCAAGCCGGTTGCGGGCCAGGTCGATCATCGCCGGGCTCAGGTCGAAGCCGGTCACGATCGCGCCTCTGTCCCGCAGCGCGGCGGACAGCGGCCCGGACCCGCAGCCCACGTCGAGGATGCGGCGGCCCGTCACGTCGCCCGCGAGGTCGAGCATCGCCGGTCGCTCGTAGTGACCGTTGAGCAGGTTGACCTCGTTGTCCGCGGAGTACGCCTCCGCGAACTCGTCGTAGTCGGTCTTCGGCACCGAGCGCCCCCTCTGTCCTCGGGCCCGCACCGGCGTGCGACCGGGCGGAACCACCCGATCACACCGCATCTGCCGCCTCGGCGGCCACCCAGCACCCCTACGACGTCAGCAGCATGGCGCTCAACGCGCGCACCGACGCCTTGTCCGCCGACCTCGGGTTGGTGCTCAGAACCAGGTCGACGAAGCCCAGCTCCGGCAGGCGGTGCGAGGCGCCGAGCGGCTCGAGCATGGTGGGCACGAGGCTCTCGGCCATCGCCGAGATGCCGATACCGGCCGTCACGGCCGCGATGAGCCCGTTGACCCCGCGGCAGAGGCAGGCGCTGCGCCAGGTGAGCTCGGCCCGCTCGAGGGCCTGCTCCATCAGCGTCCGGCTGATGGACGGCGCCGGATAGAGCACGAGCGGGAGCGGCCGGGAGCGGTCCAGCTGGGTGCTGGGCAGCCCGACCCAGACCAGCCGCTCGCGCCGGATCAACCGCCCGCGGTCCTGCGCGCCCATCGGCGCCTTGCCCAGGAAGAGGTCGAGCCGGTTCTGCTCCAGGCGTCGGTAGAGGGTGCCGCTCTGGTCCACGGTGAGCTCGAGCTCGACCAGCGGGTTGTCGCGCCGGAAGTCCCGCAGGATCTGCGGCATGCCGGTGAGGGCGAGGTCGTCGGACATGCCCAGCCGGAGCCGGCCGCTGGGGCGCCGGCCGCTGAAGAAGCTGGTGGCCTGCTCCTGGGCGGACAGGATCGACCGGGCGAACCCCGCCATCGCCTCGCCGTCCGGCGTGAGCGACACCGCGTGGGTGTCCCGCAGCACCAGCTGACGCCCCACGGCCTCCTCCAGCTTGCGCACGTGCTGACTCACCGCCGGCTGCCCGATGCCCCGCCGGCGCGCCGCCTGCGTGAAGCTCCGCGTCTGCGCCACGGCTACGAAGGTCTCGAGCTGGTTGGGGTCCAGGTGCATCGCTATTCCACTTCGTGATGGCTGTTAGTCCGACAATTACCTTCACTTCTGATCGCGCACGGACGAGGATGACATCACCGCCCGTTCTCGTGAAAGGTCCCATGTGTCTGTCGCCGCCCCGGCCCGGAGCACGTTCTCGGCCCTGGCGGCGCCGAACTACCGGATCTACGCAGGGGGCCAGCTCTTCGCCTACACCGGGATGTGGGTGGCGAGCATCGCCCAGGACTGGCTGGTCCTGGAGCTGACCGGCAGCCCGGCCGCGGTCGGGGTCACGATGGCCATGGGCTTCCTGCCGATGCTCCTCTTCGGGATGCACGGCGGCGCCCTGGCCGACCGGTTCAGCAAGCGGCGCATCCTGACCTGCACGCAGCTGGCCTTCGCCGCCGTCAACACGACCCTCGCCGTGGTGACGCTGCTGGGGGTGGTGACGGCCTGGCAGGTGTGGGTGCTCGCCCTGGCCGGCGGCTTCGCGCTGATGGTCGACAACCCGGCCCGGCAGGTGTTCGTCCACGAGATCGTCCCGCACGACGACGTCCGCAACGCGATCGCCCTCAACAGCGCACTGCTGCAGTCGACCCGGCTCGTCGGCCCCGCGCTGGGCGCGCTGCTGGTCGCCGGCGTCGGCGCGGGCTGGGCCTTCGCCGTCAACGCGGTGTGCTGCGCGCTGCCCGTGCTGAGCCTGCTGAAGCTGCGCCCCACCCCCGTGCGCACGGACGGGTCGGCGTCGCACGGCACGCTGCGCGAGGCGCTGCGCTACGTCCGCACCCGGCCCCAGCTGCTGGCCGCCCTGGTACTGGTGGGGACGCTGGGCACGCTCGGCCTCAACTTCCCGATCGTGCTCACGGCCATGGCCGCGCAGGAGTTCCACCGCGGTGCCGGCACCTACGGACTCTTCAACGTCGTGCTCGCACTGGGATCGGTGGCCGGCGCGCTGTACGCCGCGCGGCGGACCGAGTCCTCGCTGCGGACCATCGTGCTGGCCGCAGCGCTGTTCGGGGTGAGCCAGACCGCGGCCGCGCTGGCCCCCGGCCTCGACCTCTTCGTGGTCCTGCTGGTGCCGATGGCGCTGACCAACCTCGTGTTCCAGGCCTTGGCCAACTCGCGCGTCCAGCTCACCACCGCGCCGGAGTTCCGTGGCCGGGTCATGGGCCTCTACATGCTGGTGTTCGCCGGCGGGACGCCGATCGGCGCACCGCTGGTGGGACTCGTCACCTCCCACTGGGGCGCCCGCGCCGGCATGGCGGTGTGCGGCGTCGGCCCGCTGCTCGCCGCCCTCGCCGTGGCGGTGCTGCTCGCCCCGGCGGGCGTCCTCACCCAGCGCCCGCTCTGGTCGCGGGGGTCCTGGTCGTTCCTGGCCGGCGCCTCCCGGCCCTGACCCTCGGCCCCCGGGCGGCGTCAGCTCAGCGACGCGGCCCACTCGGCGACGCGGCGGGAGCTCTCCTCCGGCGAGAGGTCCTCGACCCGCGTCATGACCGACCAGCGCACGCCGAACGGGTCCCGGATGCTGGCGTACCGGTCCCCGGACACGAAGTCGGCGACGGGCTCGCGCACGGTCGCCCCGGCGGCCACGGCCCGCTCCACCACCGCGTCGACGTCGGGGCAGTAGAGCCCCAGCGAGTAGCAGTCGTCGTCGCCGTCGGGCGGGAGGACCAGGTGGTAGTCCGGCAACGCGTCGCCGAGCTGCAGCAGGCCGTTGCCGAGATCGAGCACGGCGTGGGCCACCACTGGCGTCCCGTCCGGCCCAGGCATGTCGGTCCGGTCCACCAGGCGGGCACCGAAGACCTGCTCGTAGAAGGTGATGGCGCGGGCCGCGTCCCGGACCACGATGAACGGCGTGATGCTCGTGGCGCCGCGCGGCGTGCCGTTGACGGTGTGCTCGCCGTCGGCGGCGCGGGAGAGGGTGTCGTCGGTCATGCGGCCCACCGTGGCGCGCCCGTGCGCCGCCCGCTTGAACGGATGCGACAGACGTACGATCCGGCCGTGGAATCTGTGGGCGGGACGGCACCGGGGGAGTCGCGGGGGCACCTCAACCCCAGTGCGCTCGCCCCGGTCGCCCGCCTCGCCCCGCCCCCCGACCTGGCCGCCGCGCTCGTGCACGTCTGGATCCCCGAGTGGGACCTGCCGCCCGGTCAGGTCCTCACCCAGGCCGTGCTGACCTTTCCGGTGGTCAACCTGGTCGTCCAGCCCGGCGCGCCGGAGGGCGACGTCGCCCTGCACGGCCCGCACACCACCGTCTCGCACCGGGAGCTGTGCGGGCGCGGCTGGGCTGTCGGCGCCCTGCTGCGCCCGGCCGCGGTGCCTGCGCTGCTGGCCGCCGTTCCCGGTGGCGCGCAGGCCCCGGCCCTGGTGGACGCCTCCGCGCGGCTCGACGAGCCCGAGCTGCTCGCCGAGGTCGCCGCGGCGATGCGCTCCGACGTCCCCGCGCGCCACCAGCACGCTCTCGACGTCGTGGCCGGCTGGCTGCGCGAGCGCCTCGCCGCCGTCGGCGCGCCGCCCGCCGACGGCCTGCTCGCCAACACGCTGCTCGATGTCATCGGCGGGCACGGTGACGGGGTGCCGCTGCGCCGGGTGGACGAGGTGGCGGCGCGGCTCGGTGTCTCGGTGCGCACGGCGCAGCGGCTGTCCCTCGCGCACACCGGCCTCACCCCGGCCGCGCTGCTGCGCCGCCGCCGGCTGCAGGACGCCGCCGACCGCCTGCGCCGCGACCCCGCTCTGGACCTGGCCCGGCTCGCCCACGAGACCGGCTACGCGGACCACGCCCACCTCACGCGCGACTTCCGCACCGTGCTGGGGCTCACCCCGTCCGACTTCCGCGCCGGCCGCGTCCCCGGACCTCCGCCCACCACCTAGGGGCGGTAGGAGATGGTGGAGGCCGGGGTGCCGCGCAGACCGGGCTCGGAGAGCAGCTGCGGGTAGTAGTCGTTCGTCAGCCACCGTGGCAGCAGGTTCGCGTAGCGCGGTTCGCCGAGGATGCCGCTGGTGCCGCCCGGGGTGCTGTTCACCGTCCGGGTCCGCCCGGGAGCCGGCGCGCTGACGAACCGCTGCACCGGGCCGCTGCTGAACATGAAGCCGTTCACCGAGTCCGCGCGCGGGTCGTGGTTGGAGGCGTCGACGACGCCGAACCCGCCGTCGATCGACAGCCCGGGAAGGCCCGGCACGGCGGCGGTGAAGCCGGCCGCGGGCGGCACGTTCCAGGCGCCGCCCAGCGGGTGCGTGAACACGTGCCGGTGCAGCTTGCCCCACAGGTAGTCGGCCTGGTTCGTCGAGCCGCCGAACGCCGCGGCGAAGTCCGGCGAGGCGAGCCGGGTCAGCGCCTGGGTCAGGCTGGTGAGCAGGACGACGTCTCGCCGGTCGTTCGCGTTGCTGACGCCCGGCACGGCGAAGAAGTCCAGCCCGGAGGCGCCGACGCCGTGGGCGGTCGGGAAGGTGTCCAGCAGGTGGCGCAGGTCCGCCATGGCGGCGTCACCGGGGGGCAGCGCGGACCCGAGGCCGGCCCGGGCCAGCGTGGCGTCGATCGTGCCTGCCAGCGCGCGGCTGCGCCACATCGCGTAGATCGTGGCCGCCGCCGCGTTGCGGCGCTCGGCGGCGGACGGAGGAAGCCGGCGCCCGTTCACGTCCGAGGCGTCGTAGCCCTGCACGATGCCGGTCGGTGTCGCGCGGTTCCAGGCCGACAGCCGGCCGATCGCCTCGTGCACCCGCGCGTCCTTCGCCAGCGCGGCCAGCGCAGGCGTGCTGCTCGTGGTCGCGTGCCGGTAGGCCGAGAGCAGGTAGGGGAGCAGCACCTCGGCGTCGATCTGCGTGACGTCGGCCTGCATCCGCTCCAGGTCGGTCATGGTCAGCCG
>JBQCIO010000305.1:0-18235 GCA_051953655.1 Motilibacteraceae bacterium | reverse complement strand
TGGTACGCCCGGACGGGCGGGGGCGGACGCGCTCCGGGGGCGCCGACGTGGTGGCTGCTGCTCCTGCGGGGACGCGGCCGTGCGGTCGTCCTGCCCGGGGGCGTCCTGGCCGGAGTCGTCCTGCCCGGCAGCCTGCCCGGCCTGCCCGGCCTGCTCGGCAGCCTCGAGCAGCGGAGTGGTGCGGCGCCGACGACGCTCGCGCTCACCGCCCGCGCGGGCGGCCCCGCGGGCCACGGCGTCGGCCGCACGGGCGGGCTTGGGGGCGGAGCCCTGCTCGGGGTCGGGCTCGGGCCGGCCGGGCTGCTGACCGCCGGACGGCTGGCCGGCGGCCCGCTGGCCATCGGGGCGACCGCGGCGCGCCCGGCCGTCGTCGAGGGGGATCACGCGGGCGTCAGGCACGGCCGACCACCGCCATCGGCAGGCGCAGGGCACGGCGGAGGGCGGCCTCCGCGGCGGCCACCGGCTGCTGCGAGAGCGGGCCGCCCAGGCCGCGGGCGGCCACGAAGTCGTCGAACGCGGCGACGGTGGAGTAGCGCGGGGAGTAGCCGAGCCGCTCGCGCAGCCGGGTGCAGTCGAGCCCGCGGCCGTGGCTGAGGAAGCGCATCTGCTCCGGGGAGAAGTCGGCCAGGCCGGCCCGGCGGAACAGCTGGCCCGCCGCGCCGCCGAGGTCGGCCGGCACCGGCAGCGCCACCCGCCCGGCCCGGCGCACCGCCTGCGAGAGCAGCAGCACACCGTCGCCGGCCACGTTGTAGGTGCCGGGATGATCCTCCACCGTGGCCCGGCGCAGCACCTCCATGCCGTCGTCCTCGTGGACGAACTGCAGGCGAGCGTCGAAGCCGAGCGGGGTGGGGACCACCGGCAGGGAGAAGTAGGCGGTCATGGCCGTCTCGACCCGCGGCCCGATGAAGTTGGCGAAGCGGAGCATCGTGACGTCGACGTCGGGGCGCCGCCGGGCGAACCCGCGGACGTAGCCCTCGACCTCGACCGAGTCCTTGGCGTAGCCCGAGCGCGGCAGCGCCCGCGGCTCCATGCCCTCGGTGAACATGGCCGGGTCCTTGGCCGAGGAGCCGTAGACGGTGGAGGAGGACTTCACCACCAGCTTGCGCACGCTGGGGGCCTTCTGGCACGCCGCGAGCAGCTGCATGGTGCCGATGACGTTGATCTCCTTCATCGACGTCCGCCCGCCGGCCACCAGGGGCGTCGCGATGACGCTCATGTGGACGACGGTGTCGACCTCGGCCTGGGCGATGACCTTGGCGATGATCGGGTTGCGGATGTCGGCGCGGACGAACTCGGTGCGCCCGAGGTCGGCCGCGGGGGGCACGACGTCGACGCCGATCACCCGGTCGATACCGGGGTCGGTCTGCAGGAGCTGGGCGAACCGCCCGCCGAGGTAGCGCGAGACCCCGGTGACCATGACGACGCGGCTCAACGCGTGCCACCTCCCTCGGCTCTCACCGGACCTCGGGCCTCTCCGACGACGAGGTCGCGTCGACGAGGTCCTCCGACGGCGATGTTACCCGCCGGTAGCAGCGGGTGCAGCGAACGCGCGAGGCCCCGCCGAACGGACGTCGGGGGGCCTCGCGGGACGCTACTTCTTGTTGCGCCGCTGGACGCGCGTGCGCTTGAGCAGCTTGCGGTGCTTCTTCTTGGCCATGCGCTTGCGGCGCTTCTTGATGACCGAACCCACGAGGTACCCCTTGCTGGACGTAGGTCGCGCGTGGCGCGACGCCTCTCATGCAGCCGACGGTGGTGCAACGGCTGCTGCTGCCGACGGTGTGCGGCGCGGCAGCGCTGCACGAGGGCCCCGCGCACCGTCGGCGCACGGAGTCAGGGGGTCAGCCTACCGCTGCCGGGGAGAGCGGCCCGATCCCGGCCGGAGCGGACGCGTCTGTGACCGGCTCACGCCGTGTCGACGTCCACGTAGGCCGCGGCCAGGTAGTCCTGCACCGCCTGCTCGGGGACCCGGTAGCTGCGCCCGACGCGCACCGCGGGCAGCTCGCCGCCGTGCACCAGCCGGTAGACGGTCATCTTCGAGACCCGCATCGCCGCGGCCACCTCGGCCACGGTCAGGAAGGTGACCTCACCGAGCGGACGCCTGCCCGAGCCGCTGGCCTGCTTGCCCGGCCGGTCGGCCCCCGGCCCGTTCACCACTGCACCCATGACGCACCGAACCTCCCGCACGTGACGGGTGCCGGCTTCCCCTCCGGCACACCCTGCGCGCCCGTGCGTCGGTCGAAGCGTAGGGGCGGGTGCTGCTGCTGGGGAAGCGGAGGTCAGCCGGACGGACCACCCGATCGCCGCGCGGGACGCCGCGCTCAGACGTCCAGCAGCGGGTCGAGCCCGTGCAGCGGGAACACGGCCCGCCGGGTGGCCAGCACCGCGCGGTCGACGTGGTCGGCGGGGTCGAAACCGCGGCTCCACGGCGTGTAGGAGCCGTCCCGCCCGTCGGTCATCCGCGCCGGGGCCTGCCGGCCGAGCTGCTCGCTGATGTGCTCGCGCCAGCCCTGCGGCGTGGGGGTCTCCGGCGGCACCGGGTGGTGCGCGGCCTCGGCGATGAGGTGCGTCCAGGCCCGCGGGACGACGTCGACGACCTCGTACCCGCCCCCGCCCAGCGCCAGCCAGCGGCCGTCCTGGGCGTAGCGGTGCGCGAGGTCGTGCAGCGCGGCGTAGGAGGCCCGCTGAGCGTCCACCGAGAGCGTGAGGTGGGCCAGCGGGTCCAGGAAGTGGCTGTCGCAGCCCTGCTGGGTGACCAGCACCTGCGGCTCGAAGGAGGCCACCAGGTGCGGCACGACCGCGTGGAAGGCGCGCAGCCAGCCGGCGTCGCCGGTGCCCGGGGGCAGGGCGACGTTCACGGCGTAGCCTTCGGCGCCGGTGCCGCCGGTCTCCTCCGGCCAGCCGGTGCCCGGGAAGAGGACCCGTCCGGACTCGTGCAGGCTGATCGTGAGCACCCGGGGGTCGTCCCAGAAGATCCGCTCGACGCCGTCGCCGTGGTGGACGTCGACGTCGACGTAGGCGACCCGCTCCACGCCCTGCTCGAGCATCCAGCGGATGGCGACCGCGGCGTCGTTGTAGACGCAGAACCCCGACGCCGCGTCCGGCATCGCGTGGTGCAGGCCGCCGGCCACGTTGACCGCGTGCTGCGCCCGGCCGGACAGCAGCTCCTGCGCGCACTGCACCGACGCCCCGACGACGTGCGCGCTGGCCTGGTGCATGCCGAGGAACGCCGGGTTGTCCTCGGTGCCCAGGCCGTGGGCCAGGTCCGGCTCCTCGGGGTGCTCACCGGTGCGGCGGACGGCGGCGATGTAGTCGGCGCCGTGCACCAGGCCCAGCAGGGCGTCGTCGGCCACCGGCGCGTCGGACACGGTGACCCCGGGGTGGTCCAGGACGCCGAGCGCGCGGGCCAGCCGCACGGTGAGGTCCACGCGCACCGGGGCCATCGGGTGGCCCGGCCCGAAGTCGTAGGCCAGGAACGAGTCGTCCCAGACGACGTGACTCCTCCCTGTGACGCCCTCGCTCATGACCGCACGCTACCCGCGGCCCCGGCCGGGCACGCGGCCGGGGCGCTCGCGTCGCACGACGTGGCCACCCCCAGGCGGGCACGATGAGCGGGTGGTCACGGTCGGTGGCGATCAGCAGCGGGGCAGCCGGGGGCGCCGGTCGCGGCCGGTGCTGCGCCGCGAGCCGCGCTGGGCCCGGCTGGCGCGCAGCGCGGGCCGCCAGGAGCGGCCGCTGCGGCCGGCCCGGATCGTCGCCACCGCCTTCGCCGTGGCGATCGCCGTGTGCACCGCGCTGCTCATGCTCCCCGTCAGCCACGCCGCCGGACAGGGCACCTCGCTCCGGGTGGCCCTGTTCACCGCGACCTCGGCGGTGTGCGTGACCGGCCTGGCCGTCACCGACACGGCCACCCACTGGTCGCCCTTCGGGCAGGCGGTGATCCTGGTCGGGATCCAGGTGGGCGGGGTCGGCATCATGACGCTGGCCTCGCTGCTCGGGCTGCTCGTGCAGCGACGCCTGGGCCTGCGCAGCCGGCTGCTCGCCCAGGCCGAGAACCCGACCGTCCGGCTCGGCGACGCCCGCCGGGTGGTGCGCGGCGTGCTCACGCTGTCCCTCGGCATCGAGGCGGCGGTGACGGTGCTGCTGACCGCCCGGTTCGCCCTCGGCCACGGCGAGGGGTTCGGGACCGCGCTCTGGCACGGCGGCTTCACGGCGGTCTCCGCGTTCAACAACGCCGGCTTCGCGCTGCAGCCCGGCGGGCTGGTCGGCTTCGTCGGCGACTGGTGGGTCTGCCTGCCGGTGTGCGCGGCGATCGTGCTGGGAGCGCTGGGCTTCCCGGTGCTGGTCGAGCTCGCCGCCAGCCGGTGGCGGTGGCGACCCGGCGCGGGAGCCAGCCGGCGCTGGAGCCTGCACACCAAGCTCACCCTCACGGTGAGCGGGATCCTGCTGCTGGCCGGCACCGCCCTGGTCACCACCTTCGAGTGGCGCAACCCCGGCACCCTCGGGCCGCTGCCCTGGCCGGACAAGCTGCTGGCCGGCCTGTTCCAGGGCGTTCAGCCGCGCACGGCGGGCTTCAACACGGTCGACTACGGCGCGATGAGGCCGGAGACCTGGCTGGTCTCCGACGTGCTCATGTTCATCGGCGGCGGCAGCGCGTCCACCGCCGGCGGCATCAAGGTGACGACCTTCGCCGTCCTGGTCCTCGCCATGGCCGCCGAGGCGCGCGGCGGCACCGACGTGCAGGCCTTCCGCCGCCGGATCCCGGACCAGATGGTGCGGGTGTCCGTCGGCATCGCGCTGCTGGCCACCGCCTGGGTGGGCGCCGGCACCCTCGCGCTGATGGAGCTGACCGGGCTGTCCCTGGACCGCGCGGTGTTCGAGGCGGTGTCGGCGTTCGCCACGGTCGGCCTCAGCACCGGGGTCACCGGGCAGCTGCCGACGTCGGCCGACGCGGTGCTCGTGGTCCTGATGTTCGTCGGCCGGGTCGGTACGGTGACGGCGGCCTCGGCGCTGCTGCTGCGGGATTCCCGGCAGCGGTACTCCTTCCCGGAGGAACGGCCGATCGTCGGGTGACGCGGTGGAGGTGGCGGGTGGTGAGGGACGGGCACCTCGACGGCGGAGACGTCGGAGGCGTTCAAGGCGGCGTGCTGGTGATCGGCCTGGGCCGCTTCGGCAGCGCGCTGGCCGAGTCGCTGGAGCGGGCCGGCGCCGACGTGCTCGCCGTGGAGAAGCGCTCCGAGCTGGTGCAGCAGTGGGCCGGGCGGCTCACCCACGTGGTCCAGGCCGAGGCCACCGACGCCGACGCGCTGGCCCAGATCGGCGCCGGCGACTTCTCGGTCGCCGTCGTGGCCGTCGGCTCGGACATGGAGTCCTCCATCCTCACCACGGCCGCCCTGCAGGACCTGGGGATCCGCTCCATCTGGGCCAAGGCCGTCACCGAGGCCCACGGCCGGATCCTCGAGCGGGTCGGCGCCCACCACGTCGTCTTCCCCGAGCGCGACGCCGGCCAGCGGGTCGCGCACCTGCTCACCGGCTCGGTCGCCGACTCCATCGAGTTCGACGACGGCACCGTGCTCGCCACCGTGCTCGCGCCGAGGTCGTCGTGGGACAAGCCCCTGGCCGAGAGCGGCCTGCGCACCCGCTGGGGCGTCACCGTGGTCGCGGTGAAGCGCCACGGCGAGGCGCTGGCCTACGCCGACGTCGCCACCCGCATCGAGCAGGGCGACGTGCTGCTGCTGGCGGGGACGACCGAAGAGGTCGAGCGGTTCGCGGGGCGGGCGGACTGAGGGAGGCGTCCTCTCGGGTCGGGCCGGTCCGCTCGTACGAGGGCAGCGCTCCGCATTGGGTGAAGGGCACCCTTATACGAACCTATTGGCAGAAGGTGCCCTTCACCCAAACCACCGGGCCGCGGGACCGGCGGCGGGCAGCGCCGAGCAGCCCCGCGCCCGGCTCGCGCCCGTCACCAGCGCCGTTGACCTTGCAGCGACGGGGCCGCCGCGATGAGGGAGAGCCGAGAGCCCCCTCACCCGTTCCCGCTAGCCAGCTCCCGCGACCGGTCCCGGGCGGCCTCCAGGGCGGCGAGCATGGCGGCGCGGACGCCGTGGTCCTCCATCGTGCGGATAGCGGCGATGGTGGTGCCGGCCGGGGACATGACGGCCTCGCGCAGGGTGACCGGGTGCTCGCCGGAGTCGCGGAGCATGATCGCCGAGCCGATGGCGGTCTGCACGATGAGGTCGTGGGCGACCTGGCGCGGCAGGCCGAGCAGGATGCCGGCGTCGGTCATCGCCTCGACCAGGTAGAAGAAGTAGGCCGGGCCGCTGCCGGAGAGCGCGGTGACGGCGTCGAGCTGGGACTCGGGCACCCGCAGGGTGCGGCCGACCGAGCGGAACATCTCCTCGACGGCGTCGAGGTGCGCGGGGTCGGCGTGGGTGCCGCCGCAGATGGCCGTCATGGCCTGGTCGACGAGCACCGGGGTGTTGGGCATGACCCGGACCACCGCGGTGCCGACCGGCAGCCGCTCCTCCAGGAAGGCCGTGGTGATGCCCGCGGCCACCGAGACCACCAGCGCGCCGGACGGGAGGGCGGGGGCGAGCTGCTCGAGCAGCGTGGCCATGTCCTGCGGCTTGACCGCCAGCACCACGACGTCGACCCGGGCGGCCGCGGCGGCGACGTCGAGGACGTCGACGCCGTACTTCTCCCCCAGCTCCGCACCCCGCTCGGGGGAGCGCTCGGAGACGACGACGTCGGAGGTGGCGCGACCGGCCCGCAGCAGCCCCGAGAGCAGGGCCTCCCCGAGCTTCCCGCCGCCGAGCACCGCGACCCGCTGGCTCATCGTGCGCACCTCTCGTCGACCTCGGCTGCGGCGGTCGTCGTCTCGACCGCTGTCCGACGCCGCATCGTAGACAGCAGGCTTCCTAGCCGGCGCCTCAGTTCTTGGTGGCCAGCGACCGCAGGAAGAAGGCCACGTTGGCCGGCCGCTCCGCCAGCCGGCGCATGAAGTAGCCGTACCAGTCGCCGCCGTAGGGGACGTAGACGCGCATCGTCTCGCCCGCCGCGGCCAGCCGCCGCTGCTCGTCCGGGCGGATACCGTGCAGCATCTGGTACTCGTAGGTGCCCTGCTCGCGCTTGCTGCGCAGCGCGAGCGCGCCGGCGACGTCGATGAGCCGGGGGTCGTGCGAGGCGATCATCGGGTAGCCCTTGCCGGCCATGAGGACCTTGAGGCAGCGCACGTAGGAGCGGTCCACCTCGTCCCGGCTCTGGAAGGCGACCGAGGCCGGCTCGGCGTAGGCGCCCTTGCACAGCCGCACCCGCGAGCCCTCGGTGGCCAGGTCCCGGCAGTCCGCCTCGGTGCGGTGCAGGTAGGCCTGCAGCACGGCGCCGGTGGTCGGGAAGTCCTCGCGCAGCGTACGCAGCACCGAGAGGGTGGAGTCGGTGGTGGTGTGGTCCTCCATGTCCAGGGTGACCGTGGCCCCGACCGCCTTGGCCGCGGCGCAGACCGCGTGGGCGTTCTCGGTGGCGACCTTCTCCCCGTCGCCGGGGAGTGCCTGGCCCACCGCGCTGAGCTTCACCGAGACGTCGGCACCCTTGGCCAGGCCCTCGACGTCGAGGCGCTTGAGCAGGTCGAGGTAGGCGTCGCGGGTGGCGGCGGCCTGGGCGGCGTCGAGGGTGTCCTCGCCCAGGTGGTCCAGCGAGACCTGCAGCCCGGCCGAGGTGAGCTCGCGGACCACGGCGACGGCGTCGTCGAGGCGCTCTCCGGCCACGAAGCGGGACACGATGCCGCTCGAGACGGGCAGCGAGGTGGACAGGTCCTTGAGCCGGCTGCTGCGGGCGGCAGCGAGCAGGGCCGAGCGGATCACAGCGGGACTCCTTCCGAGCGGCCGGACCCCGTCGTCCGGTGCTATAGCACCCTAGAGGTGTGCCCTGCACCCGTCAGGTCGGGGCCAGATGCCGGACTGCTCGCGCGGACGTGCTCCTCACGGCGTGCGCCGGCGCAGGGTGGCCGCGCCGGCGACCAGCGCGGCCACCACGAAGCCCGCCAGCACGACGAGGTCCACGACCACCCGGCCGCTGACCCCGCCCTGCGACAGGCGGGTCATGGCGTCGACGGCGTAGGTCATCGGGAGGACGTGCGCCACCGCCGACAGCGCCGCCGGCATCTGGTCGGTGGGCACCAGCAGCCCGCAGACCAGCAGCTGCGGGAAGACGACCGCGGGCATGAACTGCACCGCCTGGAACTCGGTGCTGGCGAAGGCGCTGACGCACAGCCCGAGCGCGGTGCCCAGCAGCGCGTCGAGCACGGCCACCAGCAGCACCGCCCACACCGGCCCGGCGACGTCGAGGCCGTACGGACCGAGCGCGAGCAGGCTGACGACGAGGGCCTGCACCACCGCCAGCGCCCCGAAGGCGAGGGCGTAGCCGAGCACGAAGTCGGCACGGGCCAACGGCATGGTCATGAGGCGCTCGAGGGTGCCGGTGGTGCGCTCGCGCAGGGTGGCGACGCTGGTGACCAGGAACATGACCACGAGCGGGAAGACGCCGAGCAGGTCGGCGCCCACCCGGTCGAAGAGGGCGGCCCGGTCGGCGTAGATCCAGGCGAGCACGCCGACGAGGGCGGCCGGGACGACGAGCATCAGGCCGAGCGTGCGCGGGTCGTGGCGCACCTGGAGCAGCACCCGGCGGCCGGTCGCCAGGGTGATGGACGCGGTGACGGCGAGGCTCACCGGGCACCCCCTCCGGCGGCGGCCGCGGCGTGCCCTTCGACGAGGGCCAGGAAGGCCTCCTCGACGGTGGCGGCGCCACTGGCCGCGCGCACCGCGTCGGGGGTGTCGTGGGCGAGGATCCGGCCCTCGCGCATGAGCAGGAGCCGCCCGCACCGCTCGGCCTCGTCCATGACGTGGCTGGACACCAGCAGCGTGGTGCCGGCCTGCGCCAGCCGGGCGAAGAGGGCCCACAGGTCCCGGCGCAGCACCGGGTCCAGCCCCACGGTCGGCTCGTCCAGGACCAGGAGCTCGGGGTCGTCGAGCAGCGCCACCGCCAGGCTGGCCCGGCTGCGCTGCCCGCCGGAGAGCCGGTCCACGCGGGCGACGGCGTGCTCGCGCAGATCGACGGCGTCGAGGACGCGGTCGACGTCGGCGGCCGGCGCCCCGAGCACGGTGGCGAAGTAGCGCAGGTTCTCGACCACCGTGAGGTCGCCGTAGACCGACGGCGCCTGGGTCACGTAGCCGACCCGCCGGCGCAGCTCCGGGCTGCCGGCCGGGCGGCCCAGCACCTCCACGCGCCCGCCGGCGACCACCTGCACGCCGACGACGGCCCGCATCAGCGTGGTCTTGCCGCACCCGCTCGGGCCCAGCAGCCCGGTCACCGTCCCGCGCGCGACGTCGAGGTCGATCCCCGGCAGCACCTCGCGACCCCCGCGCACCACGCGCAGCCCGCGGACCCGGACGGCGGGCTCGGAATTCATCATGTGATGAATGAACACCCGGGCGGGGGTGCGGTCAAGAGGCTCAGGGCCGGGGTCTGACCGATGTGCACAGGCGCTCTACGGCGTGTCGGAGCCGTGGGCCCGGGACACGCCGCGAAGCGCCCGGGAGCGCCTGCGCACAACGCTCCAGGGGGGGCAGGGAGGCCGGCGGGCCGTCCTGGTCTCGCCAGTCGCGTGGACCACGGGGTGAAAGGCGGCTGTTGACGGCGGGAGCCGGGCGCGGGGCGCGTCGAGCGGCCGGCTGACGTCGCGGTCCGTCAAAGTGCGACGTCGTGGTCGCGACAGGCCGAGAAACGCCGCAACAGGGTCACATCTTGCAGGCAGGAGGCCCCGGGAAGATCGGGTGGAAGGCTGATGCAGGACACGCCGGCGTGTCGCCCAACAACGCTCCACTCGAGGCACCGCGCGACCGCAGCCGGCCGCAGAACGCATTCCGCGCCCAGCTCCTCCGTCAACAGCGCCTTTGAGCCAGAGCAGGATCGCAAGGGGGCCCCGGGACCTGCCCCCGCCCGGCCCCCGTCAACAGCGCCTTCCAGGAACGTGCCCCGAGCAGGACCGCGAGCCAGCGGGGACGATCACGTCCCCTCAACCCGCCAGATACCTCTGCAGCACGGGCCCCAGCGCCGCGACGACGTCCTCCTCCGACGCCGAGGCCAACGGCTCGACCCGCACGACGTAGCGCAGCAGCGCGGTGCCGACGAGCTGGGCGCCGGCCAGGCTGTGGCGCAGCTCCGCTCGGGGAGCACCGCTGGCCTCCACCACCCGGCCGAGCAGGGCGCGGGTGACGAACTCGCGGAGCATGGTGGCGGCCTGCTCGTTGGTCATCGCGGCGCCGACCATCGCGACGAACGGCGCGCGTCCCGCCGGGTCGGACCAGGCGGCGAGGAACACCCGGGCCAGGCGCTCGCCGAGGCGCGCCGGGTCGCCGTCGACGATCCTCGGCAGCACCTGCGAGGGGTCGAGCGGGAGCTGCATCGCGGCGACGAAGACCTGCTCCTTGCCGCCGAAGTAGTGGTGCACCAGCGCGGGGTCGACCCCGGCCGCGCGGGCGATCCCGCGCACCGACGCGCCGTCGTAGCCGCGCGAGGCGAACTCCTCCCGGGCGGCCGCGAGGATCTCCGACCGGGTGTCGGAGGAGCCGCTCCGCCGCCCGCGGGGCCGGGCGGCGGCCTCGGTCACGCCGGCTCCCCGGGGGCCGTCGGCACGGCCGGCTCCGCGACCGCGGCCATGTGCAGCCGGGCGAACGCGAGCGCCTCGGCGAGGTCGGCCTCGCGCTCCTCCCGGGTGGACACCCGGCGGGTGGAGACCTCGAGGATCACGGACCGGTCGTAGCCGCGCTCGGCGAGCCGCTCGAGCACCTCGCCGCACGGCTGCGCCCCGCGGCCGGGCACCAGGTGCTCGTCGCGGTTGGAGCCGGAGCCGTCGGCCAGGTGCAGGTGGGCCAGCCGGTCGCCGGCACGGTCGAGCATCTCCAGCGGGTCGTTGCCCGCCACCGACGTGTGCGACAGGTCGAGGGTGATGCCGTCGTAGTCCTCGAGCGTGGGGTCCCAACCGGGACGGTAGGCCCGCACCTCCCGCAGGCCGGCCCGCCACGGGTACATGTTCTCCACCGCGAAGACGACATCGGTCTCCTCGCGCATGCGCGACAGGCCCTGCACGAACGCCTCGGCGTAGTCGCGCTGCCAGCGGAACGGCGGGTGCACGACGACGGTGCGCGCGCCGGTGCGCTCGGCGGCGTCCTTGGCGCGCTGCAGCTTGGTCCACGGGTCGGTGGTCCAGACCCGCTGGGTGATGAGCAGGCACGGGGCGTGGATGGCCAGCACCGGGATGCCGTAGTGGTCCGAGAGCGCACGCAGGGCGTCGGGGTCCTGGCTCACCGGGTCGGTCCAGACCATCACCTCGACGCCGTCGTAGCCGAGGCGGGCGGCCATCTCGAAGGAGGTCGTGCAGGACTCCGGGTAGCAGGAGGCCGTGGACAGGCCGACCTTGGCGCTGGGCACGCGGACGGCACCGCTCGGTGTCGTGCCGGGCCCGCTCACGCCGCCAGGGTAGGCGTCGGCGGCCAGCGGCAGCCCCGCTCGCTCAGATGGCGCTCAGACCGCGCCGATCCAGTCCAGCCGGCGCAGGATGATCCCCTCGCGCAGCGCCCAGGGGCAGATCTCCAGGCTCTCCACGCCGAGCAGGTCCATGGCCGCCTCGGCCACCACCGCCCCGGCCAGCAGCTGCGCCGCGCGGCCCTCGCTCACCCCGGGCAGCTCGGCCCGCTTGCGCGAGGGCATCTTGGCCAGCCGCGGCACCATCTCGTGCAGCGCCTCGGCGGTGAGCTCGCGCGGCACGTAGGGGCCCTCCCCGGAGGGCGCGGCGCCGGCGATGCGCGCCAGCGAGCGCAGGGTCTTGGAGGTGCCGACGGCCTGGTCGATGGCGCCACCGATCGTGAACGGGCGCACGTGCTTGGCGATCTCGGCGCGCACGTCCTTGCGCAGGGCCCTGACGTCCTCGGCCGACGGCGGGTCGCCGCGCAGCCGGTCGCGGGTGAGCCGGCCGGCGCCCAGCGGCATCGAGGCGGCGACGTCGGGGTCCTCGTCCATGCCGGCGGCGAGCTCGAGGGAGCCGCCGCCGATGTCGACCAGCAGCAGCCGGCCGGTGGACCAGCCGAACCAGCGGCGGGCGGCCAGGAAGGTGAGCCGGGCCTCCTCCTCGCCGCTGAGCACCTCGAGGTCGACCCCGGCGTCGTCGTGCACCCGCTTGAGCACGGTGTCGCCGTTGGGCGCCTCCCGCAGGGCCGAGGTCGCGAAGGCGACGGTGTCCTCGCAGCCCTGGTCCTCGGCCACCTCGAGCGCCTCGCGCACGAAGGCGACGAGGTCGTCGGCGCCCTGGGCGTCGATGCTGCCGTCGGCCTCGAGGTGCTCGGCCAGGCGCAGCTCGGTCTTGTGGCTGGTGGCCGGCCACGGGCGCGCCCCGGGATGGGCGTCGACCACGAGCAGGTGCACGGTGTTCGAGCCGACGTCGAGGACACCCAGGCGCATGGCGGGACCGTACCCGCTCGGCCGCAGCTCACGACCGGCACGTCCACGACCGGCACGCCCACGACGAGCACCCCACGGCGGGCACGAGCCGGGACGGGGGCGACCTAGGCTGTGCCGGTGCCCGAGGTGCCGCTCGACTTCCCGCGCGCGTGGGCGGAGTTCCCCGACCCCGCCGATCCCGACCAGACCTTCCGCTGCGACCTGACCTGGCTCACCTCGCGCTGGAGCTGCGTGTTCGGCCGCGGCTGCCAGGGGATCTACGCCGAGCGACCCGACGACGGCTGCTGCACCCTCGGTGCCCACTTCTCGGACAAGGCCGACGAGAAGCGGGTGGCCGCGGCGGTGAAGGAGCTCACGCCGCAGACCTGGCAGCACCACCGGAAGCGGTGGGTCGAGGTCGACGAGGACGGCGACCGCAAGACCCGCGTCGTCGACGGCGCCTGCGTCTTCCTCAACCGGCCGGGCTTCGCCGGCGGCGAGGGCTGCGCGCTGCACGCCCTGGCCGCGCGCACCGGACGGCACTTCCTGGAGACCAAGCCGGACGTCTGCTGGCAGCTGCCGCTGCGCCGCTCCTACCGCACGGTGGAGCGGCCGGACGGCACGAGCTACCTCGAGGTCACCATCGCCGAGTACGACCGGCGCGGCTGGGGGCCGGGCGGGCACGACCTGGACTGGTACTGCACCGGCAACACCGAGGCCCACGGCGGCAAGCGGCCGCTCTACCTGGACAGCGAGCCCGAGCTGCGCGAGCTCATGGGCGACGCCGCCTACGAGGAGCTGGCCCGGCTCTGCGAGGCCCGGCTGAGCGCGCGGCCGGTCGTCGCACCGCACCCAGCCGACCCGGCATCGGGCGGCCGGGCCCGGAAGCGCTGACCCGCCCCGGGCCGACGCCGTCGCGGGAGCGAGGTCGTCCACAGGCCGCGGTGCGGCGGCCGCCGTGGTTGCGCCGGAACTGTCGGCCCGCACTCCTAGCCTTCCGGGCATGACCTCGTCCCAGAGCGCGCCGCGCGGCGGCGGCAGAGACCGAGCCGGCAAGGCCAGCGCCAAGAGCGGCAGCACCTACCGCTGCGGCGAGTGCGGCTGGACCAGCCTGAAGTGGGTGGGCCGCTGCGGCGAGTGCCAGGCCTGGGGCAGCGTCGAGGAGGTCGGCGCGGTCCGGGTGCGGACCACCACCGCCGGCATCGTGTCCGCCCCGGCCCGGCCCATCGGCGAGGTCTCGGTGGAGTCGGCCCGCGCCGTGCCCACCGGCGTCGACGAGCTGGACCGGGTCCTGGGCGGCGGTATGGTGCCCGGCGCGGTGGTGCTGCTGGCCGGCGAGCCGGGGGTGGGCAAGTCGACGCTGCTGCTCGACGTCGCCAGCCGGGCCGCGGAGGCCCGCCGCCGGGTGCTCTACGTGAGCGGGGAGGAGTCCGCGCCCCAGGTGCGCCTGCGGGCCGAGCGGATCGGCGCGCTGCACCCCGAGCTCTACCTCGCCGCCGAGACCGACCTCGGCGCGGTGCTCGCCCACCTGGACCAGGTGCAGCCCGCGCTGCTGGTGGTCGACTCGGTGCAGACGGTGGCCAGCGCGGAGATCGAGGGCGCGGCCGGCGGGGTCAGCCAGGTCCGCGAGGTCGCCGCGGCGCTGATCAAGGCGGCCAAGGAGCGCGACATCTCCACGGTGCTGGTCGGCCACGTCACCAAGGACGGCTCCATCGCCGGCCCGCGCGTGCTCGAGCACCTCGTCGACGTCGTCCTGCACTTCGAGGGCGACCGGCACACCCGGCTGCGGATGGTCCGCGGGGTCAAGAACCGCTACGGCCCGTCGGACGAGGTCGGGTGCTTCGACCTGTCCGAGGACGGCATCGTGGAGCTGCCCGACCCCACCGGGCTGTTCACCTCGCGGCACACCACCGCGGTGCCGGGCACCTGCGTCACGGTGGCAGTGGAGGGCAAGCGGCCGCTGCTGGCCGAGGTGCAGGCGCTGGTCGCCCCCACCCTCAGCGACAAGCCGCGGCGCGGCACCACGGGCGTGGACAGCTCCCGGGTGGCGATGGTGCTGGCCGTGCTGAGCGCCCGCGAGCGCATCGACTTCCGCAGCTACGAGGTCTACTGCGCCAGCGTCGGAGGCATGCGCCTGGTCGAGCCGGCCGCTGACCTGGCCGTCGCCCTGGCCCTGGCCAGCGCCACCAGCGACAAGCCCCTGCCCCCGGACCTGGTGGCGATCGGCGAGATCGGCCTGGCCGGGGAGATCCGCCGGGTGCCCGACGTGCGCCGGCGGCTCCTGGAGGCGGCCCGGCTCGGCTTCAAGCGGGCGCTGGTGCCGCACGACTCCCAGGTGGCGGTGCCCGGCATGACGATCGAGGAGGTGCCGCTGCTGTCCAGCGCGGTGAGGCAAGCCCTCGCGCGGGCACCTCGGTAGACTCCGGCACGGGCCTGCTCGCGGGCAGGACTCGACGCAGCACGGCCCACCAACGACCCGAGGACCCGACGGGGGACGCATGCCCGGCAGCGACCGGTCACCATCACCGGACGAGCTGCTGCGGCAGACCCTCGCCCTCGTCGCGCCGGGCACCCAGCTGCGCGAGGGTCTCGAGCGGATCCTGCGCGGACGCACCGGCGCGCTCATCGTGCTCGGCTACGACAAGGGCGTCGAGGCGCTGTGCACCGGCGGCTTCGAGCTCGACGTCGAGTTCTCGAGCACCCGGCTGCGCGAGCTGTGCAAGATGGACGGCGGCGTCGTGTGCGACACCGGCGTCACCAAGATCCTCCGCGCGGCCGTGCAGATGGTGCCGGACCCGAGCATCCCGACCGAGGAGTCCGGCACCCGGCACCGCACCGCCGAGCGGGTGGCCAAGCAGACCGGCTACCCCGTGGTGTCGGTGAGCCAGTCGATGTCGATCGTGGCCCTCTACGTCGGCTCGCGCCGCTACGTGCTCGAGGACTCCACCCAGATCCTCAGCCGCGCCAACCAGGCGCTGGCCACCCTCGAGCGCTACAAGCTGCGCCTCGACGAGGTCAGCGGCACCCTCTCGGCGCTGGAGATCGAGGATCTCGTCACCGTCCGCGACGTCAGCTCGGTAGCCCAGCGGCTGGAGATGGTGCGCCGGATCGCCGACGAGATCGGCGGCTACGTCGTCGAGCTCGGCACCGACGGCCGGCTGCTCTCCCTGCAGCTCGACGAGCTCATCGCCGGGGTCGAGCCCGACCGCGAGCTGGTCGCCCGCGACTACCTCCCCAGCCAGAGCGGGCGCCGGCACCGCACGGTGCCCGACGTCCTGGCCGAGCTGGACAACCTCTCCGCCGCCGAGCTGCTCGACCTCGGCACGGTGGCCCGCGCCCTCGGCTTCAGCGGCGCCGGCGACGGCCTCGACGCCGCGGTCAGCCCGCGCGGCTACCGGCTGCTGGCCAAGGTCCCCCGCCTGCCCGGCGCCGTCGTCGACCGGCTCGTCGAGCACTTCGGCAGCCTGCAGAAGCTGCTCGCGGCCAACATCGACGACCTGCAGGCGGTGGAGGGCGTGGGCGAGTCCCGCGCCCGCACCGTGCGCGAGGGCCTGAGCCGGCTGGCCGAGTCCAGCATCCTCGAGCGCTACGTCTGACCCGGCCGGTCCACGGTCGTCCCGCCGGGCGGTCGGGGACCGGACCTGGACCGGTTTGCGCACACACCCCCCGAGGGCGGCGCGGCGTGTCGGGGTCGGGCCGGCGCGACCCGCCGGCTCGACGACCCGCCCTGTGTGCGCAATTCGGACGTTGCCCGGCCGGTCGCGCCCGGCCGGCCGCGGTCGCGGCGACCACCGGCCGGTGTGAGGATCGACGGCGAGGCGACACCGGCGAGGCGACACCGGTGACGCGGCACAGGTGAGGCGACGAGCGTGAGGTGGCACGAGTGAGCGGACAGCCCGGTGGCGAGGTCACCGGACCGGCGGCGCGCGAGGCGGCGGCGATGCGGGCGCGCGACTTCTTCGCCGCGCTGGGCCCCGACGTCGACGGCCGGATCCACCTCGACGCCGCGGTGGCGGGCAGGCACATGTACCCGCTGCTCAACAGCGCGGTGGTGCCCCGGCCCATCGCCTGGGTCTCCTCGCTGGCTCCCGACGGCACGGTCAACCTGGCTCCGCACTCCTACTTCACCGTCGCCAGCGTCGCCCCGCCGGTGGTCAGCTTCACCTCGATCGGGCGCAAGGACAGCCAGCGCAACATCGAGGCCACCGGCGAGTTCGTGGTCAACCTGGTCACCGAGGACCTCGCCCAGGCCTGCAACCTGACCGGCACCGACTTCCCGCCCGAGGTCGACGAGTTCGCCGCGGTCGGGCTGGAGAAGGCACCGAGCCGGCTGGTGCGCCCGCCGCGGGTGGCGGCCAGCCCGGTCGCGCTGGAGTGCCGGCTGGTGCACACCTGGTCCGCCGGCGGGAACGACACGGTCGTCTTCGGCGAGGTCGTCCACACGGTGCTGGACCCGGCCGCGGTCGTGGACGGCCTGCCGGACATGGCGCTCGTGCGCCCGGCCAGCCGGCTCAACAGGGACCTGTGGGGCCACGCCCCCGATCTCTACGAGCTGCGCCGGGTGCCCTACGCGGCCTGGCAGGAGCGCCACGCCCGGGACGCCGGCTGACCGCTCGGACCAGGTCGGGGCCCGTCCGGGCAGGACTGCTCAGCTGAGCGGCACCTGGGCGAGCCGGCGCAGGTCCACCAGCAAGACCGGCTCTCCCGGCGGCACGTCCCGCACCGAGGCCTCGCCGGAGGCGAGCAGGACGGCGTCGACGTAGGAGGGCAGGCCGGCCGGCACCGGGCCGCCGACGGTGGCGAGCTCCCCGGCGCCGTGCACCGCGAGGACGGCGTCGACCGCGACGCCGAGGGCGTGCTCGCCGGTGTCGGCCAGCACCAGGACGTCGCCGGGAGCGACCCGGGCCTCGGGTGCGCCCGACCCCGAGCGCAGGTCCACCACCGGGAGCGGGTCGCCGCGCAGCACCAGCAGCGAGGTGACCGGCGCGCGCGCCCCGGCGAGCGGCTCGACGCCGCCGGCCCGCACCACCTCCCGGACCTGCTCGAGCGCGGCGGCCAGCACCCGGCCGCCGCAGCGGAAGGTCACGTGCCCGGCCGCCTGTCCCGCCGCTGCCGCCCCGCTCATGCGCCCCACCGCCCCTCGAGCACCGCGCCGCCCACCGCCTGCCCCCGGGCACGGTCGTCCTCCTGGGTCGCCAGCGCACGGCACAGGCCGGCCAGCTCGCCCACGCCGCGCCCGTCGAGCAGCGCGGCGAGGGCGGCGTCGTCGAGCAGCGGCAGGGTGTCGGCCGCCGCCCGGTAGGCGGCTGCGGCCGCCGCGTGCGCGCCGGTGCGGGCCAGGGCGCCGGCGAGGAGGAACTGCGCGTCGCCGGCCCGCGGGTCCAGGTAGGCCGCCCGCCGGAGCGGTTCGACGGCGTCGGCGTCGCGTCCGGCGCTGACCAGGGCGCGCCCGGCGAGCAGGTGGGCGGCCACCTCGAGCGGCCGGCGAGCCGCCGCCTGCGCGGCCAGCCGGGCCGCCTCGAGGTAGGACCCCGACTCCAGGGCCGCCCGCGCGGCGGCGAGCGCGCCCTCGCCCTCGTCGGGGCGCGCCGCGGCCCGGCGCCGGGGCAGCGGACGCCCGTCCGCGGTTCGGCTCGCCACCCGCGCCCCGGGCGGGGGCGGTGCCGGATCGGGCGATGCGAGGCGGGGGGCGAGCGCGGTCGGCTCCAGCGCCGGCGACGGCGCCACCGGGTCCGTCACCGGCGGCAGCACG
>JBQCIO010000304.1:0-4768 GCA_051953655.1 Motilibacteraceae bacterium | reverse complement strand
GCCGCCGCCGCGGCGGCTGCCCTGCTCGCCGCCGCCCTGGCCGTCACCAGCGCCCGCCGCCGCAGGCGCAACCACCCTTGGTGATCATGCACGACATGTAGATCACCAGGCGTGGGTCCCGTCACCGCCGTCCCGACCTCGACCGATTTGCGCACACAGCCCCCACGCCGCGGACGGCGGGTCAGGCCGGTCGGGCCGCGACACGCCGCCCGACGACCCCACCCTGTGTGCGCAAATCGGTTGCCGCCGCCCTGACCCGGGCCGTGGATCTACGGTTTTCGCATGACCAGCGGGGAGCGGCGGGTCGAGACGAGCAGCACGGCGGCGGCGGCCGCCAGGAGGCCGGGGACGAGCAGGAAGGCGCGGTGGGTGCCGAGGTGGTCGGCGAGGGCGCCGAGCACGAACGGACCCAGTCCGATCGCCAGCCCGGCGCCGAGCGAGGCGCGCGAGGTCGCGGCGTCGGCGCGGCCCTCGGAGGCGGCGATGGCGCGCGCGATCCCCAATGGGAACTGCATAGCGATGCCTAGCCCGGTCAGCACGAGCCCGGCCAAGGACAGCCAGCCGACGGTGGAGGACCAGAACACCGCGAAGCCGGCCGCGGTGACCAGCAGCGCCTGCAGCAGCAGCCGGTCCGGGGAGACCAGCAGGGCGAGGCGGCTGCCGGCGAAGCGCCCGGCGGTCATGCCGGCCACGATCGCGGTGACGCCGGCCGCGGCCGCCCCGGCGCCGAACCCCACCCGGCTGCGCAGCAGGTCCGAGGACCAGATGGTCATGGAGAACTCGACGCTGATGCACAGGACGAGCACCGTCCACGCCGCCCAGTAGGGCCGCGGCAGCCGGCCGGTCAGCGCCCCGTCCGTCGCGGCCGGCACCGCCCCGGCGGGCACCGACGTGCGGGTGCCGAGCGCCAGCACGACGGCGGCCAGCACCACGGTGACGAGCAGCCCGCCGCGCCAGCCGATGACGGTGGCGGTGGCCGCGCCGAGGACCAGCGGGCTGAGGATCCCGGTGGCCGCGGCCATCGCGTTCGCCTCCCCGATGGCCGCCGGCCCGGCCAGCTCGTGGTGGTCGGTGAGCACCGGGGAGTGGACGTTGACCATCAGCGAGCCGCCGGTACCGGCGACCAGGGCGCCCACGAGGGTTCCCGGCAGCGCGGGGGAGAGGGTGAACAGCAGCACGCCGGCGCACAGCGCGGCCAGCCCGAGCCGCATCGCCCCGCCGCGGCCGATCCGCCCGATGACCCGCTGCCCCAGCAGCCCGGCCACGACGGCGCCGCCCGCCAGCGCCGTGCCGTGCAGCCCGGACACCCCGTTGGACGTGCCCTGGTCGTCACGCAGCAGCGGCACCGCCGGGCTGAAGCCGTAGAGGAACCAGCCGTAGACGGCCAGGTGGAGGTAGACGAACCAGGTGAGCCCGTCGCGGGCGAGCCCGTCCGACCGCTGGGAGCCGTGGCCGTCCTCGGGCGGGATGCCCTGCCCGGGCCGGTGCAGCGTGCTCACCGAGTGAGCCTACGGGCCGCCGAGCGGGCCGGAGGGCCGTGCTGCGGTCCCCGCGCCATGACCTGGGCCACTCCCGGGCCAGGTCGACGTGGGTCCTGGGACCTTCGCTCCTCTATCGGGACCAGGGCGCCCACGACCCCTTTCCCTCCGTGCCCAGCCCCGGACGTGACCTTCTGGTGACCAGATCGTTGAATAGGGCAGAACAGGACAGGTCAGACACGCGGCAGGCCGCGTCGGGAAGGGCAGCCGGGGCTGTCCGGGAAGGGCGTCGGGTGACGGGGGTGCAGGTGACGGGAGGCGGGCAGGCCGGCGGCGACGGCCGCGCGCCTGTGCCCGAGCTGGCCGCGGCGCTGCTGGGCCGGCTCCCCGTGCTCGCCGAGCGAGTGGTCCGGGCCCTGCAGGCCGAGGTCGCCGTCTACCGGGGCCCGCAGGCGCCGGCCCGCGAGGAGCTCCTGCGCGGCGTGACGCCGCTGCTGGGCCGGATGCTCCAGGTGCTGGCCGGGACGGTGCCGGACGGGGTGGACCCGCAGGAGGACGCGCGCGCTCTCGGCCGGCGGCATGCGGCGCAGGGGATCCCGCTCGACGCCCTGCAGCGGGCGACCTCGCTGGTCGGCGAGATCCTGTGGCAGGGGCTGGTCGAACGGGCCGGACGCGGGGCCATGGACGAGGCCGAGGGCCCGGCCGGCCTGGTGACCGCGGCGGGCCGGGTCTGGACCACCGTGGCCACCTTCGCCGCCGCGGCGACCGACGCCCACCAGCAGGTGCGCCAGGACGTGAGCCGGCGCGAGGAGCGGGGCCGCTCCCAGGCGCTGGAGGCGCTTCTCGCGGGACCGGGACGGGGCCGTTCGCTGGGGCAGGCGGCGCGCACGCTGGGCCTGCCCGAGCGGGGGCGCTACGTCGTCGTGGTCGCCGACGCGACCGACAGCGCGGGCGCCCGCCGCGAGCGGACCCAGGCGCTGGCCGCCCGGCGCCTCGGGTCGGGCTGGGTGCCGCGCCCCGAGGGCGAGGTCGGCCTGGTGGTGCTCGACGGCCACGACGCCCCAGCCGTCGTCGACGCCTTGACGCCGGTCCTGCCGGGACGGGCCGCGGTGTCCCCGGCCACCGCCGGGCTGCCCTCGGTCGCCCTCGCCCACCGGCTCGCGCACGCGGTGCACGCCACCCTCCCGGCCGGGGAGCGGCAGGTGGTGCTCGTGGACGAGCGGATGCCCGAGGCGCTGGTCTCGGCCGCGCCCGAGCTGTCCGACCGGCTGGTCGAGGCCGTGCTCGGGCCGGTGCTCGCCCTCCCCGGTGCCGAGCGCGACGTGCTGGTCGCCACCCTGGAGCAGTGGCTCGCCGTCGACGGCTCCGCGGCCGCCGCGGCCGAGCGGCTCTACTGCCACCGCAACACCGTGCTCAACCGCCTGCACCGGTTCGAGGGCCTCACCGGCCGCAGCCTGCTGCGCACCCGCGACGTCGTCACGGTGGCCCTCGCGCTGGCCGCCCTGCGCCAGCACCGCGACGGCGAGGGGACGACCGTGGTGCTGCCCGGCGACGCCGCCGCCCGCGCCCTGCACGCCGCCGGCTGAGGCGCGCCGCCCTCAGGCGAGCCCGGCGGCGCGCAGAGCGGCGACGTGCCCGGCCACCAGCGCGCGGATGGACAGGGCGGCGGCCTCGTCCAGGGTGAGCGGGGCGCTCACCAGGAACAGGTAGACCTCGCGATCGGGGTGGTCGGCCTCGGTGACCGCGGGGTGGGTCTTCAGGGCGGCGATGATCGGGTCGGCGTCCTCGTCGGCGTCGAGGTCGACCAGCGGCTTGAGCTCGTCGCCCACCGACAAGCACCAGCGGCCGTGATCTAAAGCCAGGTGTACCCCAGGACCTCGTCCAGGGGGAGGTCGAGCTCCTCGGGCGGGTAGTCCGGCAGGTCGCGGACCTCGCCGAGGGCGACCTCGTCGACGTCGCGCTGCCGCGGCACCCGCCGCCACCGGGGCACGGGTCAGCCCAGCTGCTCCACCACGAAGTCGACGCAGGCGGTGAGCGCCTCGACGTCGGCGGGGTCGACGGCCGGGAACATCGCGACCCGCAGCTGGTTGCGGCCGAGCTTGCGGTAGGGCTCGGTGTCCACGATCCCGTTGCTGCGCAGCGCCTTCGCCACCGCGGCGGCGTCGACGGAGTCGGCCAGGTCGATGGTGCCGACGACGTGGCTGCGCAGTGCCGGGTCGGTGACGAACGGGGTGGCGTAGTCGCTCTTCTCGGCCCAGCCGTAGAGCCGGCCGGCCGACTCCGCGGTCCGGTCGGTGCACCAGGACAGCCCGCCCTGGGCGTTGAACCAGTCGACCTGCTCGGCCATGAGCAGGATCGTGGCCAGCGCCGGGGTGTTGTAGGTCTGGTCCAGCCGGCTGTTGTCCACCGCGGTCTGCAGGTCGAGGAACGCCGGCGCCCAGCGGCCCGACGCCTTCAGCTCGGCGGCGCGCTCGATCGCCTTTGGCGACATTAGCGCGAACCACAGGCCGCCGTCCGAGGCGAAGGACTTCTGCGGGGCGAAGTAGTAGACGTCGGTGGCGGCGATGTCGACGGACAGGCCGCCGGCGGCGCTGGTGGCGTCGACGAGCAGCAGCGCGTCGTGGTCCATGCCGGCCGGCCGGTGCGGGGTGAGGGCGACGCCGGTGGAGGTCTCGTTGTGCGGGGCCGCGTAGACGTCGAGGCCGGGGCGCGGGGCGAAGCCGGGTGCCGTGCCGGGTGCGGCGGTGACGACGTCCTGCTCGCCGAGGAACGGCGCCTCCTGGGCGGCGGCGGCGAACTTGGCGCCGAACTCGCCGAAGGACAGGAACTGTCCGCGGTCGCGGATCAGGCCGAAGGTGGCCACGTCCCAGAAGCAGGTGGAGCCGCCGTTGCCGAGCACGACCTCGTAGCCCTCGGGCAGCGAGAACAGCGCGGCCAGGCCCTCGCGCAGCCGGCGCACCTGGCTGCGGACGGTGGACTGGCGGTGCGAGGTGCCGAGGTAGGTGGTGGCCACCCGGGAGAGCGCCTCGACCTGCTCGGGGCGGACCTTGCTCGGGCCCGAGCCGAAGCGGCCGTCGGCGGGCTTGAGCTCGGCGGGGATGGCGATCTGGGCGGCGTCGCTCACGGGGCACGGCTCCTGGCGAGAGGGGGGTGCGGGAGGGAGTGCGAGGGGGAGAGGCTCGACGGCGCTGTCGGCGCCCGCAGTCTCCCACGCAGCGCTGGCGGGCGCGGGTCGGTGCCCGGATAGCAGGACCGGCCTCCACATGCGTGAGGGGACCCCTGACCCGTTT
>JBQCIO010000303.1:0-21109 GCA_051953655.1 Motilibacteraceae bacterium | reverse complement strand
GCCGTGCTCGAGGTTGTGCACGAGCTCCTCGACCTTGGGGCACCCGACCGTCCCCCGGCCCGCGGACGCGCCCCGCCGCCCGGCTCCCCCGCCACCAGCGCCGTTGACCTTTGAACGCCCGACCGCACCGGCCAGCGCACGGCTCGCCACCTCGGACCGAGGTCTACGGACCGCGGTCCGCCCGCCCCTCACGCGTCCGTGCTGAACCGCACCGCCGCCTCGGTCAGGACGGCGTCGCACCCGATGCGGACGCCGGCGAGCAGCTCGTTGCGGGGGCCCACGCGCGCGCCGTCGCCGACGACGGCGGCCTCGAGCACGCAGCCGGCGCCGACCTCGGCACCGGCGCCGACGACGCTGCCGCGGACCACCGCACCGGCCTGCACCACCGCACCGTCGAGCAGCACCGAGCCGTCGACCTCGGCGCCGGCGGCCACCCGGGCGCCGCGGCCCACCGTGCTGCCGCCGACGACCTTGGCGTCCGGGTCGACGTGCGCGCCGTCGAGCAGCAGCCGCTCCCCCGGCTCGCCGGGCAGCGCGGAGGACGGGACGACCCCGCGCACGACGTCGACGCAGCCCTGGACGTAGGCGGCCGGGGTGCCGAGGTCCAGCCAGTAGGCCTGGTCGACGACGCCGAGCACCAGCCGGCCGGCGGCCAGCAGGCCCGGGAACGTCTCGCGCTCCACCGACACCGGCCGCCCGGCCGGCACGTCGTCCAGCACCGCGCGGCGGAAGACGTAGCAGCCGGCGTTGACCTGGTCGGTGACCGGCTCGGGCATCTTCTCCAGGAACGCCGTGACCCGGCCGGCGTCGTCGGTGGGCACGCAGCCGAAGGCACGGGCGTCGGGCACGCGCACCAGGTGCAAGGTGGCGTCCGCGCCGGCCTCCACGTGCCGGGCCACCTGGCCGGCCAGCGCGTGCCCGCTGAGGATGTCGCCGTTGAGCACGACCACCGGCTCGTCGGGGCCGCCGCGCAGCGCGGGTCCGGCGTTGCGCAGCGCGCCTCCGGTGCCGAGCGGCACGTCCTCGTGCACGTACTCCAGCTCCAGGCCGAGCCCCGCGCCGTCGCCGAAGGCCTCGGCGAACGTCTCGGCCCGGTAGGAGGTGGCCAGCACGACGTGGGTGATGCCGGCGTCGCGCAGCCTGGCCAGCTGGTGGGCCAGGAACGGGACGCCGCCGACCGGCAGCAGCGGCTTGGCGGTGCGCGCGGTGAGCGGGCGCAGGCGCGTGCCCTGGCCCCCGACGAGGACGATGGCTTCGGTCACCCTGGGGAGCCTATTGGTGCCACCCCGACCTGCCCTAGGGCGTGGAGGGCGCGGCTCGGGCCAGCCAGAGGACGACGGCGAGGTAGCCGGCGCTGCGCGCCGGGCGGGTGAGCAGCCGCCGGTCCTCGGAGCTGGTGAGGTCGACGACCCGGCGGGGGTCCTCCCCGCCCAGCGCCCGCAGGGTGGCCGCCGCGGCGGCCGGCTCGGCGGCGGCCAGCACCGGGCGCCGGCCCTGCGCGCGGGCGCGGTCGGCCACGGAGCGCACCCGCTGCGGGGTCGGGTCCACCACGGAGACGGCCGGCACCCCGCACTCGGTGCGCAGCGGCGCGGGCCACTCCCGCTGGGCCCGGAGGTCGACCAGCAGCACGACCTCGTCGGGGTCCAGGGCCGCGCACGCCTGGCGCACCGCGGCGAGCTCGCCCTGCTCGGTGCGCGAGGGCAGCAGCGGCACCGCGCCGACCAGGGTGCCGGCCAGCGCCGCCGCGGCGAGCACCCAGGTGATCCCCCGCACCAGCCGGGCGCCGGACCCCGTCCGGGCCAGCCCCCAGCGGACCGCGGTGAGCGCCAGCAGCACCAGGCCGGGCAGCACCAGCGGCACGAACCGGCGGTCGGCCCACGGGTGGTCCGGGGTGATGGCCGGCCGGTAGACCGACAGGACGGTGGAGCCGAGCAGCGGCACCAGCACGGGCACCCAGCGCGGGGCGCGGCCGGCCAGCACCGCGCGCACCAGCCCGACCGCGCCGGCCCCGGCGAGCACGAGCCCGCCCCAGCCGACCCACCAGGACAGCCACTGGACGGCGTGCTCGGCATAGGTGCGCGTCGGGTCCACCGGGAGGCCCTGCGCCTTCTGCAGCCCGCCCACCGCCTCGGCCAGCGCCCGCCCGCCCGGGTCCGTCGCCCCCTGCCGCACCGTCTGCCACCAGGGGCGCACGGCCAGCGTCAGCAGCACCGCGGCGGTGAGGGCCGCGCCGGCCTGCGGCGCGAACCGCCGCCAGGCCCGCCGGGCGGCGGGGACCTCCTCGGCGGCGGCACCCCGCGGCCGGGCGGGCACCAGCCGCCGGAGCACCGGCACGGCCACGGCGACCACGACGACGACCCCCGCGGCGCCCACGAGCAGCGGCACCAACGAGCCGGCGTTGTCGGCGAGGTAGGGCCGGCTGGTGAGGACGTCGGCCGGCAGCGACCAGCCCAGCCCCAGGGCGAGCCCGCCGGCGAGCGGCCACCAGACCCGCTCCCCCCGCCAGGCCAGCCAGCCGACGACCAGCACCAGCAGCACCGCCTCGCGCAGCACGTCGATGCGCACCAGGGCACCCAGGCCCACCAGCCCGCCGCCGGCCAGCGCCAGCCACCGGGCGTCCACCGAGCCCGCCGTGCCCGAGCCGGCGACGTCCCGGGCGTCCAGCACCAGGCAGAGGCCGGCGAGCAGGAGCAGCATCGCGAGCGGCTCGGAGTAGGTGGCGCGCATGACGTGCGCCACCGGGGCGACCAGCCCGGTCAGGCCCGCCGCCCACGGCGCCCAGGCCGGCCCGAGCAGGCGGCCGGCCAGCCCGCCGGCGGCCACCAGCGCGAGCGCACCCACGACGGCGGGGGCGACCAGCAGCCCGGTCCAGCCGCCGACCCAGCTGCCGGCGGCGTCCACGAGGTGCTGGCCGACGAGGAACTGCGGCACCAGCCCGCCGCGCCCGTCGGCGTAGAAGGCGGGGCTCGCCGCGGTGACGTCCGGTGCCGGCCCCCCGACGGCGGCGAGCGCGTCGGGCACCCGCAGCCCGCCGGTGCGGGCCAGCCAGCGGCCGATGAGCGCGTAGCTCCCCGGGTCGCGGCGCAGCACCACCTGCTGGGCATGCAGGACGGCGGCGAGGACCCCCCACGCCGCGGCGACGGCCAGGGTGGCGGGCACCGCCCAGCGGGGGGCTTCGCGCCCCACACCAGCCTCGGGGTCCACGACGTCGACGTCGACCCGCCGCACCAGCCGGCCGACGGCCACGGCCGCCCCGAGCGCGGGCACCGCCAGCAGCGCGGCGGGCAGCGGCCGGGCCCAGCCCAGCGCGGCCAGCGGCCAGGCCAGCGCGATCCAGGCGGCGACGGCCACGGCCGGCGCGGTGCTCGCCACCTGCAGCACGGTCATCCCGGTGACCCAGCTCGTCCTGCCGAGGGCAGGGCGCCGGCCGGCGCGGTCCGGAGCTGGCACGCGGCGGAGCGTATCCGGGCGGCGACGCTGCGCCCGGGCACCGGAGCGCCGTCCGGACCGCCGCGCCTACCCTCGGGACCTGTGAGCGATCCCCGCGCGCTGCCCCTCGACGTCCTCGGCGAGGCCCTCGCCGCCGACCCGGCCCGGCCGGCCGTCACCTTCTACGACGGTGCCACCGGCGAGCGGGTGGAGCTGTCCGTGGCCACCCTGGCCAACTGGGTCGCCAAGACCGCCAACCTGCTCGTCGACGACCTCGGCGTCGGGCCGGGCAGCACGGTGGCGCTGGACCTGCCCCCGCACTGGCTCGGCCCGGTCTGGCTGCTGGCCGCCTGGACGGCCGGTGCCGAGGTGGTGCTGGCCACCGGGGCGGAAGGCACGGGCGACGGGCCGGTGGACGTCCTCGTCGTGCCGCACGACCGCGCGGTGGACGGGCGGCTGCCCGACGACGCGGCGGTGGCGGCCGCCGGCGACGTCGTGCTGGTCTCGACCCTCCCGCTGGGAGCCCCGCCGCCGCTGCCGCTGCCGGCCGGCGCCCTCGACTTCGCCCGCGAGGTGCCCTCCCACGGCGACCGGTGGTCCGGCCCGGTCCCGCCGCCGGGCTCCGCCGCGCTGCGGGCCGGCGGGCGCGAGCTCGCCCGCGGGGAGCTCCACGAGCGTCTCGCCGGCGTCACCGCCGACGGCCCGGGCCGGGACGACCGGGTGCTCAGCGGGCTGGCCCTGGGTCCAGCCACCGGCCTGGAGCAGCTCGAGACCGCGCTGCTGCGCCCGCTCGCGGCGGGCGCGGGCGTCGTGCTGGTCCGTCACCTGGCCGGCGAGCGGCTGGCGTCGGTGGCGGCGCAGGAACGGGTCACCTCGCTCGTCGGGCTCGACGGGCTCGTCGGGCCCGACGCCGGCCCGGACGCCGCCGCCCCTCCGGCCTAGCGGCCCGGGCCGCGAAGGGACGGGTGACCGTACGGAGGGAACCGGCGGGCATACTCAGACGTCGTCGTACGGGGCCGTCCGGAACCGCGTCGACGTCCAGCGCAGCGGCACGAGCAGGTCGTGGGGGGCGGCCTGGGCCGGCGGCTCCCGGTGGGCAGGTCGACGAGGGCGTCGAGCCGGTGCCGGTCCGGGCCGTCCTGGGGCAGTCGCGGGGCAGTCGTGGGGCGGTCGCCGAGGCCGTCGTCCGGGGCCGACGACCCGCGGGACCCGGGACCGGACCTGCCCGAGCGACATTCCAGCGTGCGGCGAGGGGAAGAGGACCAGCGTGTCAGGCAGCCAGCGGAGCGTGCGCCACGCCGCCGCTCCGCACCGCGGGCGGCGCGTGCTCGTCGCCCTCGGCATCGCGATGGCGCTGGTGGTGGTCGTGGCCGGCGCCGGCGCCGCCGTCGTCTGGCACCGGCTCCAGGGCAACATCACCGCCAAGGACGTCATCCGCCAGCTCGGGCCCGACCGGCCCACCGCCCCCGCCCCCAGCCCCGGGCAGGACCAGCCGGCCGAGAACATCCTGGTCATGGGCTCGGACACCCGGGCCGGCGACAACTCGGTCTACGGCTCGGGCATCCAGGGCGCGCGCAGCGACACCGTGGTGCTGGTCCACCTGTCCGCCGGTCGCACCCGCGCCGACCTGGTGTCGATCCCGCGCGACTCCGTCGTCGACATCCCCGAGTGCTACCTCGACAACGGCAAGACGTTGCCGCCCACCCGCAACCGGTTCAACGACGCCTACAGCCGCGGCGGCCCCGCCTGCTCCATCCGCACCGTCGAGCAGCTCACCCAGATCCGCGTCGACCACTACGTGGTGGTCGACTTCGAGGGCTTCTCGCGCATGGTCGACGCGCTGGGCGGGGTGGACGTCTGCGTGCCCAAGGCGGTGCACGACCCCAAGGCCAAGCTGACCCTGGACGCCGGCCGCCAGCACGTCGACGGCACGACCGCGCTGGCCTACGCCCGGGCCCGCTACACCCTCGGCGACGGCAGCGACCTGGGCCGGATCGACCGGCAGCAGGCCCTGATGTCCTCGATGGTGCAGCGGGTGCAGAGCGCCGGCGTGCTGCTGCGCCCGGACCGGCTGCTGTCCTTCCTCGACGCCGCCACCAAGTCGATCACCACCGACCCCGGCCTGGCCAGCCTCAACGAGCTGCGCAAGGTCGCCCAGAGCCTGCAGGGGCTGCAGAGCAAGGACATCAGCTTCACGACCGTCCCGTGGATCCCGGACCCGGCCAACCCGCAGGCCACCGTGGTCTGGAAGGAGCCGGCCGCCGACCAGCTGTGGACGGACATCCGGGAGGACAATCCGATCCCCGGCACCCCGGCCGCCGCCGCCGCGCAGGCCGCCGCGCAGGACGCCGCCTCCCCCACCGGCAGTCCCACCGAGAGCGCGCAGCCGCCGCTGAAGACGCGCCCGGCCGCCATCCGGGTCAGCGTGGTCAACGCCTCCGGCACCCCCGGCGTGGGCACCACCGTGGCCGACCAGCTGCGGGCGCAGGGCTTCCAGGTGGTCTCGGTGAGCAGCTCGAGCACCACGCAGACCGGCACCGTGGTCCGCCGCTCCCCGGTCTACGACGAGAGCGGACGCACGCTGCTGGCCGCCCTGCCCGGGGCGACCGAGGAGGTCACCGGCACCTCGAGCGTGCTGCAGGTGGTCGTCGGCGACGCCAGCCAGCAGGTGGCCACCGTGGACGCCTCGCGGTTCGAGGGGTCCTCCCCCTCGTCGTCGGCCTCCCCCTCCGGCTCCGGCTCCGGCTCCCCCAGCAGCACGCTCGCCTCGCGCACCGCGAACCAAGACATCTGCTCCTGACGACTGCTCCTGACCCCTGCCCTACAGTGCGTGCGGGGCGCGACGGGGCGCCACCATCCAGCGCGCCCCGGCCCCGGGTGCCCCGCACCGGCGGGCATCGCGGACAGGGACGGAGGCGGGATGGACAAGGTCGTGGCGAGCGCCGCGGAGGCCGTGGCCGGGATCGGCGACGGCGCGTCGCTGGCGGTCGGCGGCTTCGGGCTGTGCGGCGTGCCGAGCGTGCTCATCCAGGCGCTGCTCGACGCCGGGGTGGGCGACCTGCGCGCGGTGTCGAACAACTGCGGCGTCGACGAGTGGGGGCTCGGCCTGCTGCTCAAGGCCAAGCGGATCTCCCGGATGACCTCCTCCTACGTCGGGGAGAACAAGGAGTTCGAGCGCCAGTTCCTCTCCGGGGAGCTCGAGGTCGAGCTCACCCCCCAGGGGACGCTGGCCGAGCGGCTGCGGGCCGGCGGCATCGGCGTCCCCGCCTTCTACACCGCCACCGGAGTGGGCACCCAGGTCGCCGACGGCGGCCTGCCCTGGCGCTACGCCCCCGACGGCAGCGTCGCCCTCGCCTCCCCCGCCAAGGAGGTGCGCACCTTCGTCGTCGACGGCGCGGAGCGCGAGTACGTCCTCGAGCAGGCGATCACCTGCGACGCCGGCCTCGTGCGCGCGGCCAAGGGCGACCGGCACGGCAACCTCGTCTTCCACGAGTCCGCCCGCAACTTCAACCCGCTGTGCGCCATGGCCGGCCGGCTCACGGTGGCCGAGGTCGAGCAGCTGGTCGAGCCCAGCGAGCTGGACCCGGACGAGATCCACCTGCCCGGCATCTTCGTCCAGCGGGTGCTGCCGCTCACGCCCGAGCAGGTGGCGCAGAAGCGGGTCGAGAAGCGCACCGTCCGGCAGACGTCCAGCACCGACGAGAAGCAGGGGGCCTGACCATGGCGCTGACCCGCGAGCAGATGGCCGCCCGTGCCGCGCGCGAGCTCACCGACGGCTCCTACGTCAACCTCGGCATCGGCCTGCCGACGCTGGTCCCCAACTACCTCCCCGGCGGTGTGCACGTCGTGCTCCAGTCGGAGAACGGCATCCTCGGCGTCGGGCCCTACCCCACCGAGGACGAGGTCGACCCGGACCTGATCAACGCCGGCAAGGAGACCGTCACCCTGCAGCCGGGCGCGGTGTTCTTCGACTCCTCGCTGAGCTTCGGGATGATCCGCGGCGGCCACATCGACGCCGCCATCCTCGGCGCCATGCAGGTCTCGGCCGGCGGCGACCTGGCCAACTGGATGATCCCCGGCAAGATGGTCAAGGGGATGGGCGGCGCGATGGACCTGGTGCACGGGGCCAGGAAGGTCATCGTGCTCATGGAGCACACCGCCAAGGACGGCAGCTACAAGATCGTCGACGAGTGCAGCCTGCCGCTGACCGGCCGCGGCGTGGTCCAGCGGATCATCACCGACCTCGCCGTCATCGACGTCACCGCGGCCGGGCTGGTGCTGGTCGAGACCGCCCCGGGCGTCAGCGTGGACGAGGTGCGGGAGAAAACCCAGCCCTCGCTCACCCTCGCCCTGGCCGCCAGCGCCTGAGAACCGGCCTGACCGCACCACCCGACAGCAGCAACTGCCAGCACCGCCCGGCCTGCGCAGCCGCCCCGGCTCCGGACCCGACGCCCGGACCGGGGCGGCACCCTGTCGGCCGGCGGCCCTCGCATCGCCCGCCCGACCGGTCAGCGCTCAGGTCAGGGCGCTCAGGTCAGGGCCGTCATCCCCTGCCACCAGCGGCCGATCTGCCGCCGGCTGCCCAGGCCCCCGGCGGCCGTGCCGGGGTAGGCCCACAGGTCGCCGGCGCCGTCGCGGGCGACCAGCTCCGGGCGGCCGTCGCCGGTGAGGTCGCCGACCCCGACCAGCGCCGTCATCCCCTGCCAGGACCGGCCGATCCGGGTCGGGCTGCCCAGCCCGCCGGCGGCCGTGCCGGGGTAGCGGTAGAGGTAGCCGGCGGCGTCCCGGGCCACCAGGTCCGGCCGGCCGTCGCCGGTGAGGTCGCCGACGCCCACCAGCGCGGTCATGCCGCCCCACGCACCGGGCAGCTGGCGGCGCGTGCCGAGCCCGCCGGCCGCGGTGCCCGGGTAGAGCCAGAGCTTCCCGGCCCCGTCCCGGGCGAGCAGGTCCGGGCGTCCGTCGCCGGACAGGTCGCCGACGCCGACCAGCGCGGTCATCCCCTGCCAGGACCGGCCGATGCGCACCGGCGTGCCCACGCCGCCCGAGGCGGTGCCGGGGTAGCGCAGCAGGTAGCCGGAGCGGTCGCGCGCCACCAGGTCGGCCCGGCCGTCGCCGTCGAGGTCGCCGACCGAGAGCAGGGCGGTCATCCCCTGCCAGGAGCGCCCGATCCGCAGCCGGGAGCCCACTCCGCCCGAGCCGGTGCCGGGGTAGAGCCAGAGGTAGCCGGCGCCGTCGCGCGCCACCAGGTCGCCGCGGCCGTCGCCGGTGCGGTCGCCCCAGGCCGGCCCGGCGCCCGGTGCCGGGGTGGGCGTCGGCGTCGGCGTGGGCGTGGAGCCGACGGTCCCGCTGCCGGAGGTGATGGTCCACCACGGCGAGCGCAGCCCGACCGCCGCCTGGAAGGAGGTGCCGCTCACGGTCACCGAGCCGGCGCTGCCGTCGACGCGGACCGACGTCGTGCGCCCGCCCCACTCGCCGTTGCCGTCCCGGGAGAGGACCTCGATGCCGGTCACCGTGCCGACCGACGGGTAGGACGTGGCCACCCGGGTGGCGGTGAGCGTGGCGCTCCACGAGTGCGGGTTGGACGACGAGGTGGGCACGCCGTCGTAGGGGTCCTGCTTCGCGACCAGGTACGGCACCGATCCGGCGGTCGTCCAGCCGCCGTTGGAGGCGCTGAACTGGGTGAAGGCCAGGGTGGCGGCGTCGGTGGTGCCGCTGCCGTAGCGGACGACCTGGGTGGCCGTGCTGCTCACCGCGCGGTCGGTGGTGGCGTTCTCCCGGAGCGTGCTGAGCGTGCCGGAGGCGGTGAAGTCCGCCGAGCCGGCGAACACCTGGCAGACGGTCGAGTCGCACACGTCGTAGGGGCTGGTGCCGGCCACCGCGCGCGAGCGGGCCGCGTAGGTGCGGGCGGCCACGGCCTGGGCCTGCAGCGCGGCGAGCGACCCGGCGTAGGGCGAGGAGGAGCCGGGCACGAAGCTGGCCGGCATCTCGGCGGGCACCACGCTGCGCAGGTACTGCTCCATGGGCACCAGCGCGATGGTGCGCACCCCGCCGCCGGCCCACGCGACGCTGCGGATCGCCCCGCGGACGGCCCGCCGGGTGCCGCTGGGCAGCACCAGCCGGGGCAGCGCCGAGACGCTCGTGGTGGGTCCGGCGCCGGCCACGGAGAAGGCGGCGTCCCCACCGACGACGGCGGTCGGGTCGTCCTTGCCGGTGGCCGGGTTCCACACCACCCAGCTGCCGGTGGAGGACAGCCGCTGCAGCTGCAGCCTGGTCCGGTCGGTGGGCCAGGTGACCAGCCGCCAGCCGCGCATCTCGGTGCCGGTGGGCAGGGCCAGGGACTGGGTGCCCCAGGTGAGGGTGAGCCCGGTGGCGGGGTCGACGCGGGTGTCGGTGCCCTCGTCCACGCCCATGAGCACGCGCAGGGTGGCGTCGGGGAGCGTCGGCTGCGAGATGCGCGTGCCCGGGTAGTAGAAGGCCTCGATCTGCTGCCAGCTCAGACCCTGGAGCGCGGCGCCGTAGGCACCCCACTGGGACAGCCCGTGGCCGTGCCCCCAGCCGTGCCCGCTGAAGGTGAAGGTGCCGGTGGCCGGCACCGGATAGCTCTCGGCCGCCTCGGCCGGCGCGCCGACCGCCACCAGGCCGCCCACGCCGAGCACCGCGGACACCAGGACGCCGACGGCACGGCGCGCGATCCGTCCCCGGTCCGGGACCGTGCGCCGTCCCTCCTCCGGGGCGTCGGCGGGCAGGGGACGACCGGTGGTGCGGAGGGGCATGCTGCGGACCCTACGCGTCCGGGTCGTCACGGACGGTCGAAAACGGCCATTCCACCCGTGGCGCGTACGCGCCACGGAGGAGCGGCGCGGGTTGGGCTCAGCCCTCCGCGGCGCCGATGGTGCGGCGCGGCACGCCCTGCCAGCGCTCGGGGTCGGTGACCCGGCGGCCGTCGACGAGCGCCCGCACCCCGGGCAGGTCCGCGGGGGCGAGGCCGGCGTACTCGGCGTGGTCGGCCTGCACGACGGCGGCGTCGACCGGCTCGCCGAGGTGGTAGGGGGTGAAGCCGAGGGCGGCCAGCTCCTCGTCGGTGTACATGGGGTCGTGCACGCCCACGGTGGCCCCGGCCGCGGTGAGCGCGGCGACGGTGGCGAACACCCCGGAGAACGCCGTCTCCTTCACCCCGCCGCGGTAGGAGGCGCCCAGCACCGCCACGCGGACGCCGGACAGGCCGTCGAGCAGGCCGTCGAGCAGCCCCACCGCGTACTGCGGCATGGCGGCGTTGGCCTCGCGCGCGGCGCGGACCACGGTGGCGTCGGGGTCGTTCCACAGGTAGAGCCGCGGGTAGACCGGGATGCAGTGACCGCCGACGGCGATGCCGGGGCGGTGGATGTGGCTGTAGGGCTGGGAGTTGGACGCCTCGATGACCTGGTAGACGTCGATGCCGTGGGCGGCGGCGAACCGGCCGAACTGGTTGGCCAGGCCGATGTTGACGTCGCGGTAGGTGGTCTCGGCCAGCTTGGCCATCTCCGAGGCCTCCGCCGAGCCGAGGTCCCAGACGCCGTTGCCGCGCGGCAGGTCCGGGCGCTCGTCGAAGTCGAGCACCGCCTCGTAGAACTCCCGCGCCTTCTGCGCACCCTCCGGGCTCAGGCCGCCGATGAGCTTGGGGTACTTGCGCAGGTCGGCGAACACCCGCCCGGTGAGGACCCGCTCGGGCGAGAACACCAGGTGGAAGTCGCGGCCCTCGACCATGCCCGAGCCCTCCTCCAGCATCGGCTTCCACCGGGTACGGGTGGTGCCGACCGGCAGGGTGGTCTCGTAGGAGACCAGCGTGCCCGGCGTGAGGTGGGCGGCCAGGCTGCGGGTGGCCGAGTCCATCCAGCCGAAGTCGGGCTCGTCGGTGGTGTCGTCGACGAACAGCGGCACGACCAGCACGACCGCGTCGGCGCCGGGCACGGCGTCGGCGTAGTCGGTGGTGGCGCGCAGCCGCCCGGCCTCCACGTTCTCCTTGATCCGCACGTCGAGCTCGGCCTCGCCCGGGAAGGGCTCCTGGCCGGCGTTGACCAGGTCGACCACCGTCTGGTTGACGTCGACGCCGACGACCTCGTGGCCCTTGCCGGCGAACTGCACCGCCAGCGGGAGTCCGATCTTCCCCAGCGCGACGACGGCGATCTTCACGGGTGGCCCTTCTGCGACGGACGGCGTCAATCGCGCTTACGGTACCTTGCGCTACGCACCGACCCCGAGCCAGGAGCCTGTCCCGTGAAGGTCCTCAGCGTCGTCGGCGCACGGCCGCAGTTCGTCAAGCTGGCCCCGGTCGCCGCCGCCCTCAGCGCCGCCGGCGACGAGCACGTCATCGTGCACACCGGGCAGCACTACGACGCCCGCATGTCGGACGTGTTCTTCGCCGATCTCAAGATCCCTGCCCCCGACGTGCACCTCGGCGTCGGCTCCGGCAGCCACGGCGTGCAGACCGGCGCCATGCTCTCGGCGATGGACGCCGTGCTCGAGGAGCACGCCCCCGACTGGGTCCTGGTCTACGGCGACACCAACTCCACCCTGGCCGGCGCGGTCTCCGCGGTGAAGCTGCACCTGCCGGTCGCCCACCTCGAGGCCGGGCTGCGCTCGTTCAACCGGCGGATGCCCGAGGAGCACAACCGGGTGCTCACCGACCACGCGGCGGACCTGCTGCTCGCGCCCACCCAGGTGGCCGTCGAGCACCTCGAGCGCGAGGGTCTGGGCGCGCGCACCGTGCTGGTCGGCGACGTCATGACCGACGTCTGCTTCCAGGTGCGCGACGCCGTCCGCGAGCAGCCGGCCACCGCGCCGGCCGACGGCGTGGCCGTCGGCGAGGACTACCTGGTCAGCACCATCCACCGGGCCGAGAACACCGACGACCCGGCGCGGCTGCGCGCGGTGGTCGACGCCCTGGCCGGGCTGCCGCTGCCGGTGGTGCTGCTGGCCCACCCGCGCCTGGTCGCCCGGTGCGAGGAGTTCGGCATCGACCTGCACCGCGGCGCCCTGCGCACCACCCACCCGCTGCCCTACCCGGAGATGGTGGCCGCGGTGCTGCGCTCGCGCGGGGTCGTCACCGACTCCGGCGGCCTGCAGAAGGAGGCGTTCCTGCTCGGGGTGCCGTGCACCACGCTGCGCACCGAGACCGAGTGGGTCGAGACG
This sequence comes from Motilibacteraceae bacterium, assembly GCA_051953655.1. Classification (GTDB taxonomy): domain Bacteria; phylum Actinomycetota; class Actinomycetes; order Motilibacterales; family Motilibacteraceae; genus JBQCHF01. Next base: position 8,512 of record JBQCIO010000303.1, on the reverse strand, counting down.
CTCGAGGGCGGCTGGAACGTGCTGCGCCCCGAGCTCGACGGCCTGGCCGGGCTGGTGGCCCGGCCGGCCCCGCAGGGCGAGCGCCCCACCCCCTACGGCGACGGCACCGCGGCGCGCCGCGCGGTGGAGGCGCTGCGCGACCGGTTCGGCAGCCGCTCGTGAGCGACGGCGCGAGCGCGGCGGACCCGAGCGGGCAGCAGCCGGACGGTCAGCGGTCGGACGGTCAGCAGGGCGACGGCAGGGCACCGCACGTCCTCTACGTGGCGTGGGGCTTTCCGCCGCACCGGGGCCCGGGCACCTACCGGGCCCTGGCCACGGTGAACGCCCTGGTCGGTCTCGGCGCCCGGGTCACCGTGATCACCGCGGACCTGGCCACCTTCGAGGTCGTCAGCGGTGCCGACCCCTCGCTGCTGGCCCACGTCGACCCCGCGGTGCGGGTGGTGCGGGTCCCGTTCCCGCCCGGCCGGCGCGACCCGGTGGTCTCGCGGTGGAGCCGGCAGCGGGCCGAGGCCCCCGGCGACTGGCGGGACGCCACCACCGCCCGCGAGCTCGCGGTCTACCCCGAGCTCACCTACGCGCTGTGGCGGCCCCGGCTCGACGCCGCCGCCTACCGGCTGCACCGGGCCGACCCGGTCGACCTCGTCATCGCCACCGGCAACCCCTACGTCGACTTCTCCCCCGCGTTCTCCCTCGGCGTCGAGTCCGGCGTCCCCTACGTGCTGGACGACCGGGACAGCTGGCTGCTCGACGTATACACCGGTGAGCAGCTCGACCCCGGCGGCCCCGCCGAGCGGCTGTGGGAGGTCATGCAGCGCCGCTGCACCGAGGCCTGGTTCGTCAACCCGCCGATCGCCGACTGGTACCGGCGGCGCTTCCCCGACCAGGCCGAGCGGGTGCACGTGGTCGAGAACGGGTGGGACGGCGCCTACCTGGCCGACGCCCTCACGCCCCGCCGGCCCGACCCGCAGGCGCCGGTCTTCGGCTACCTCGGCACCATCTCCGGCGGCCTCCCGGTCGAGCTCCTGCTCGACGCCTGGCGACGGGCCCGCCCGCGCCTGGGCGAGAACGCCGAGCTGCGCTTCTACGGCCAGATCGGCCACGGCGGCAGCAGCGGCGAGGCCGACCGGGTCCGTCTGTTCGCCGACCACGCCCGCCACGGCGTGCGCCACCTCGGCCGGTGGCCGAAGTCCGAGGTGGGCCGCGCCTACGCCGAGCTCGACGTGCTGGTGTTCGCCAAGGAGGGCGGCGGCCTGGTCACCAGCGGCAAGGTCTACGAGTACGCCGCCACCGGCCGCCCGGTGGTCACGGTGATCGACCCCGACCACGACGCCCGCCGGGTGCTGGCCGCCTACCCCCGCCGCCACGACCCGCGCCGGCTCGACCCCGCGGCCGTCGCCGACGCGTTCGTGGCCGCCTGGGAGGACGCCCGCGGCGCCGACCCGGAGCGGGTCGCCGCCGGCCAGGCGGCCGGGGCCGCGCTGCGCCGCGACGCGCTCCTGGTGCCGGCCCTGCGCCGCGTGCTCGACGCCGCCCTGGCCGCCCGCACCGACCGGGGTCCGACGAGCGCCGGCAGCAGCACCACCAGCACCACCACCGAGGGTCCGTCCGACGAGCAGCGCGTGGAGGTGGGCGGGTGAGCGCCGCCGAGGAGCCGGAGACCGCCCACCCGTCGGTCGAGGAAGGGCTCGTGGAGCGGGCCGACCGGAGCGCGCTGGCGGGCGAGGAGCCGGTCAGCCGGCCGGTCACCCCCGGCGTCGACGGCCCCGCCGCGGCGCCGCTGCCGGCCGCCGTCCCCGGCGCGCCCGCGGTCGTCGTGGGCTGGTGGGACGTCGAGCCCCCCGGCCCCTCGCTGGACGACCTCGCCGCCCTCACCGGACGCGCCCCGCTGGTGGTCCGGCTCTCCCCGCGGCACGTGCCCCGCACCCATGGTGACACCCCGGCCGAGCGCGCGGTGCTGGCCTGGCGGCGCGGGCGCCGGCGGGTCGAGCGCGGGGGCATCGCGCTGTCGCGGCGGATGGTCAGGCTGCGCGGGGGCACCCGCCCGGCCCGGCTGGTCCTCAAGGTCACCCGGCAGCCCCGGCTGCCGGTCACCGACACCAGCGCCGCCACCCGCCTGGCCCAGGTGCTGCCCCCGGGCCCGGCCCCGCTGCTGGTCGCGGTCACCGACACCCGCTCGGCGGCCGCGGCCTGGACCGCCACCCAGGACCGGGAGGCCGCCGCGGTGGTGCTCGGGCTGGAGGCCGCCGCCCGGCTGGTCGCCGCCGTCGGCGCCAGCGACCGCCCGTGGTCGGAGTGGATCGACGTGGCCGGCGACACCGACCCCGACCACGTCTACGCCGTGCTGCCCGGGCCGTGCGGCGAGCCGGCCCCGGCCCCGCACACCCTGGAGGCCGACGGCTCCGCCCTCGCGCTGCCGCCGGCCGGCGACGGCCCCACCCGGCTGCTCATCGCCCCGGCCAACTACGCCGGCCAGGGCGCCGCCTGGGCGGTGGCGGTGCAGGACCGGCTCGGCGTGCGCGCGCAGAACCTGCACGTCGTCCGGGCCGACGCACCCTTCGTCTTCGCCGCCGACCACCCGGTCACCTCCAGCGAGTGGACCCTGCCGGCGGTGCGCCGGCGGATCGTCCAGGACGCCGTCGGCCCGGCCACGCACGTGCTGCTGGAGTCGATGCGACCGATCGTGGACGTCGAGGGCACCGCCCCGTCCGGGTGGGACTTCGCCGCCGGCGGGCGCGACGCCCGGGCCCTGCTGGCCGGCGGCCGCCGCCTCGCCGTGCTGCTGCACGGCTCCGAGTCGCGCACCCCGGACCGGCACGCCGAGGTCTACCCGCACAGCCCGTTCCGCGACGCCGGCGACAGCCTGCCGGTCCGCCGGCTCCGCGGGGCCACCGAGGCCGTGCACGCCCAGCTCGACGCGCTGCGCGAGGAGTTCGGGGTGGGCCGGTTCGTGTCCACCCCGGACATGCTCGACTTCGTGCCGGGCGCCACCTGGCTGCCGGTCGTGGTCCGCCGCGACGCGTTCGTGGCCGGCGTGCCCGCGCTCGAGCGTCGCCGCCCGGTGGTGCTGCACGCGCCGAGCAACCCGCTGATGAAGGGCTCGGACGTCGTCGACGCCGCGATGGCGCGCCTGCACGACGCCGGGCTGATCGAGTACCGCCGGCTCACCGGCGTCCCCCCTGCGCTGGTCGGCGACCTCGTGCGCGACGCCGACGTCGTGGTGGACCAGGTGGCCCTGGGCAACCTCGGCGTGATGGCGCTGGAGGCGATGGCCTCGGGCCGGCTGGTGCTCGCCCACGCGCTGCCGGAGGTGCTGGCCCGCTACGGCGAGGACGTCCCGCTCGTGCTCGTCGACCCCACGACGCTGTCCGAGGTCGTGGCGGACGTGGTGGCGCGGCGCGAGCACTTCGCGCAGGTGGCCGCCCGAGGGCCGGAGTTCGTCCGGCGCCACCACGACGGCCGGCGCTCGGCCGCCGCGATCGCCCCGTTCCTCGGCGTCTAGGGCCTCGAGGACGGGCGCTCAGACCAGCCGGCGGGCGCCGGGCAGCCGGGAGAGCACCCACGCCGCCAGGAACGACAGGCCGATCGTCCCGCCGACCAGGTAGGCCAGCTCCAGCAGCCGGCTCGCGCCGTTCTCCACGGTGAGCACTCCGGAGTGCTGCAGGGCGTAGAGCACCAGCAGGTGCAGGGCGAAGACCCCGAGGGTGAGCGCGGCCAGCGTGTCCAGCAGCCGGAGCAGCGCCGCGCCCCGCCGGCCCGGGCCGGCCGCGTCGGAGGAGGCGTCGGCGGGGGCCAGCAGCGCGGTGGCGGTCAGGAACAGCAGCACGGTGCAGGCCGCGACCAGCCAGCCGTGGTAGGCCTGCGGGAACACGACGTCGAAGGCGTCCGGCGAGGCGCCGCTGCCCTGCCAGACGACGACGGCGGTGAGCAGCACGAAGCCGGCGGCGGCCGGCAGCGCGGCCCGCCGGGGGACCTGCAGCGCACCCAGCCCGGCGCCCAGCAGGAAGTAGCCGGTGTAGGGCACCCAGTAGGTGAAGATCGTCGGGGCGGCGGCGACGTCGACGTGCGCGTAGGTCGCGAGGAAGAAGACCACCGACTGCCAGGCGCAGGCCACCGCCACCAGGACCGCCCCCAGCCGCAGCCGGCCGCGGTCGTCGAGGTCGCGCACCGCCCGCCACAGCAGCGGGCTGACCAGGTAGAGCCCGAGGATCAGCCAGAAGAAGTAGAGGGCGGTGTAGGTGCGGCCGGTGAGCAGTCCGGCCAGCACGAGGGTCGGGTGGAACTCCTGACCGCGCACGGTGAGCAGGAAGACGATGTAGACCAGGTGCCACACCACCAGCGCCGGCAGCAGCCGGGACAGCCGGCGGCGGTAGAACCGGCGCGGGTCGTCCAGGACACCGGGGCGCAGCAGCAGGGCACCGCTGACCACGACGAACAGCGGCACGCACCAGCGGGTGCCGGTCTTGAGCACCAGCGCGACCCACCACACCGGCTCGTGCGAGACCGCGGCCTGGGCCAGGGTCAGCCCGCTGACGTGGATGACGACGACCCCGCAGATGGCCACGACGCGCAGCAGGGCGATGTCGGGGCGCCGCCCGCCGGGGCGGAGCGACGCCCCCCGGGGCGTGCCGCCGGCCTCAGCCGAGGTCGACGGTGCGGCCGTCACGCGCCGACTCCAGCACCGCCTCGGCCACGGCGACGGTGGCCAGGCCCTGGCGCATGGTGACGATGTCGGACTCCTTGCCCAGCACGGCGTCGCGGAAGGCCTCGTGCTCGGTGCGCAGCGGCTCGGGCTTGGGGATGGCGTAGCGCACCATGTCGCCCTCGCTGACGCCGCGGAAGCTGGCGATGGACTGCCACTCGGTCGGCACCAGGCCGTTGGCGTGGAAGGTGAGGTCGGCGGTGAGGGTGTCGGCCACGAAGGCCCCCTTCTCACCGGTGACGATGGTGACCCGCTCCTTCATCGGCGAGAGCCAGTTGACCAGGTGGCTGGTCACCGTGCCGTCGGCCAGCTGGCCCACCACGGCCACGAGGTCCTCGTGCTCGCGACCGCTCTTGAGCGCGGTGCGCGCGGCCACCGACCGGAACGGCTGCTGGGTGACCCAGGCGGTCAGGTCGATGTCGTGGGTGGCCAGGTCCTTGACCACGCCGACGTCGGCGATCCGGGCCGGGAACGGGCCCTGCCGGCGGGTGACGACCTGGTAGACCGCGCCGAGGTCGCCCTCCTCCAGGCGCGAGCGCAGGCTCTGCAGCGCCGGGTTGTAGCGCTCGATGTGCCCGACGGCGCCCACCAGCCCGGCCTGCTCGAAGGCGTCGGCCAGCCGCTGCGCGGCGGGGGTGTCCTGCGCGAGCGGCTTCTCCACCATCGCGTGCACGCCGGCCGCGGCCAGCGCCAGGCCGACCGGCTCGTGGTAGACGGTCGGCACGGCCACCATGCAGTAGTCGATGCCGTGGGCGATGAGCTCCTCGACGCTGGAGAGCACCGGCAGCCCGCCGGCCACGCCGTGGGCGTCGCCGCCCGGGTCGGCCACCGCGACCAGCTCGACGCCGTCGAGCGAGCGCAGCACCCGCGCGTGGTGGCGGCCCATCATGCCCAGGCCGATCAGGCCCGCCCGCAGCGTCGCCATCAGGCGCCGGCCTTCGCCACGGCGTTGACGACCTCGACGACCTTCTCGAGGTCCTCCTGCGAGAGCGCCGGGTGGACCGGCAGCGAGAGGCACTCGAGGGCAGCCTTCTCGGTCTCGGGCAGGTCCAGGGTGAGCCCGAAGGAGGGCAGGCGGTGGTTGGGGATCGGGTAGTAGACGCCGGAGCCGACGCCGCGGGAGGCCAGCTCGGCGGCGAAGGCGTCGCGGTCCTGGCCGACGACCCGGATCGTGTACTGGTGGTAGACGTGGGTGGCGCCCTCCGCCACCGGCGGCACCACGACGTTCTCGAGGTTGGCGTCGAGGAACGCGGCGTTGCGCTGGCGCTGCTCGGTCCAGCCGGCCAGCTTGGTCAGCTGCACCCGGCCGATCGCGGCGTGCAGGTCGGTCATGCGGGTGTTGAAGCCGACCAGCTCGTTCTCGTAGCGCTTCTCCATGCCCTGGTTGCGCAGCAGGCGCACGTTGCGGGCCACCTCGTCGCTGGCGGTGGTGACCATGCCGCCCTCGCCCGAGGTCATGTTCTTGGTGGGGTAGAACGAGAACGACCCGGTGATGCCCCACGCCCCCACCGGCTTGCCCTGGTAGGTGGCCGCGTGCGCCTGGGCCGCGTCCTCGAACAGCAGCAGCCCGTGCTTGTCGGCGAGCTCGGTGAAGCGGTCCATCGCGGCCGGCTGGCCGTAGAGGTGCACCGGCATGATCGCGCGGGTGCGCGGGGTGATGGCGGCCTCGGCGGCGGCCGGGTCGAGGTTGAACGTGGCCGGGTCGATGTCGGCGAACACCGGCACGCCCCCGGCCAGCGCGACCGAGTTGGCCGTGGCGGCGAAGGTGAACGACGGGACGATCACCTCGTCCCCGGGCTTCAGGCCGGCGGCGAGGAAGGCCATGTGCAGCGCGCTGGTGCCGCTGTTGACGGCGATGCACTGGCGGCCGTCCACCAGCGCGGCGAACTCCTGCTCGAAGGCGGCCACCTCAGGGCCCTGGGCCACCATGCCGCTGCGCAGCACGCGGTCGACGGCCTCGCGCTCCTCGTCGCCGAGGATGGGCTTGGCGGCAGGAATGGTCCCGCTCATGACTGTGCGACCTCCGTGAGCATCTCGTCGTTCTCCACGTAGAGCTGGCCGGTCTTCGGGCAGCGCCAGCGCTGCCCCTCGGGAGTGGCCTCCCCGTCGGTCTCGAGCGGCACACCGGCCCGCCCGACCCACCGGATGCGCCGGGCCGGCACCCCGGCCACCAGCGCGAAGTCGGGCACGTCCTTCACGACCACGGCGCCGGCCGCCACGGTGGCCCACCGCCCGACGGTGACCGGGGCGACGCACACCGCCCGGGCGCCGATGCTGGCGCCCTCGCGGACGGTCACGCCCACGGCCTCCCAGTCGTCGCCGCGCTTGAGCTTGCCGTCCGGGTCCACCGAGCGCGGGTAGTGGTCGTTGGTGAAGACCACGGCCGGACCGACGAACACGCCGTCCTCGAGCACCGCGGGCTCGTAGACCAGGGCGTGGTTCTGCAGCTTGCACCGGTCGCCCAACCGGACGCCCGGTCCGACGTAGGCGCCGCGGCCGATGATGCACTCCTCGCCGAGCACCGCGTCCTCGCGCACCTGGGCCAGGTGCCAGACGCTGCTGCCGGCCCCGATCCGCGCGCGGTCGTCGACGTCGGCGCTGGGCTGGATCCGGACGCCCTCGTGGCTGCTCACCGGTGCTCCCTCGCTGGCGCTCGACGTCGATGGTCCGCCCCGCGCTGCGACCCGGTCTGCGGGCGGGTCGCGAGGTGAGCACGAGGCCCGCTCAGGCTACCGGTCGCACCGGTGGCCGCCGTCGCTGCCGTGCCCGGTCGCGCACTCAGGCTCGCCGGCCGGCCGGCTGTCCGACCCCGAGCCACGGCGCCAGCACGGCCGCGGAGCGGCGCCCGTCGTGCACCTCGGTGGCGTAGGCCACACCGGACGCGGCCACCTCGCGGTAGCGCTCGCGGTCGGCCAGCACCTGGCGCAGCACCTGCTCCAGCGTGGCCGGGTCGGCCTCCACCACCGGCAGCTCGCGCGGCAGCCGCTCGCGCACCCGGGGGTGCACGTGGGCCAGCACCACGCGGCCGGCCGCCATCGCCTCGATGGCCGCGAGACTGTAGAGGCCGAGCACGAGCTGCTCCACCACGATGTCGGCGGACTGCACCAGCGCGGTCATCTCCTCCGGCGCCACGCCCTCGACCCGGACGTACTCCACCAGCCCCTCGGCCTCGAGCCGCCGCAGCACCGGCTCGACGTGCTCGCTGCCCTTGAGCAGCGCGTTGCTCGGGGCGTGCAGCACCACCGGGCGCTCCCGCTCCAGCACCGGGCGGTCGGTGGCCCAGCGGGCCGGGTCGACCACGGTGGGCAGCCAGGTGCCCTGCGGCACGAAGTCGAGCTGGTCCGGCGTGGAGACGAACACCGGCCCCTCGTGCGCCGCCGCGATCCGCAGGTGCCGCTCGGCCTGGGCCTGCAGCCGCCCGACCAGGTCCGCCGGCATCCGCGGGAACGGCGACCAGGGGTAGAGCTCGACGTGGCGCGAGGGCAGCCGGACGTCCGAGCCGTGGGCCGCCAGCGCGGTGGGGACCCCGTGCCGGCGGAGCACGGCGAGGTCCCCGGAGGCGTCGTCTCCGTTGCGCACGCCGAACAGCGGCCGCATCGCCTCCACCATCACGTGGGTGGCGTGCGCGAGCGTGTGCTCCTGCATGAGCGCCGCCCACGGGGCGGACCGGTAGACCGGGACCGGCACCAGCAGGTCGGCCGGGAAGACCAGGGGCCGCTCCACCGCCACGTTCTGGGCCGCCACGCCCTCGAGGCCGCGCTCGGCGACGCGGGCCCACGCCCAGCCCTGCCCGGCGAAGTTGGCCGGGCCGAC
>JBQCIO010000302.1:0-7672 GCA_051953655.1 Motilibacteraceae bacterium | reverse complement strand
CTACTTGACGGGTCAGGGGTCCCCTCACGTGTTCGGTGGGTGAGGTTCTGTTTCGGCCCGGTCGAAGGCGCTGGTGACGGGGGAGCCGGGTGGCGGGTCGTGTCCTGCGGCCGGCGCCTGCCTGGGGGTGGAGGATCCGTGCGCAACCGCTCGCACGGGTGTCACACCCATAGGCATAGATGCGTCTGGGTGTGACACCCATGCGTTCGTGGGAAGCGGGTCAGGGGTCCCCTCACCCACCACCGGAGCACTGGGGGCTCTCTCAGGGTCCGACCAGGGTCGCTCCCCGATGGCAGGGCTGATGATCAACGGCAGGTTGAGGGCCGCGCACCACCGTGCGCGCCACCGCCTGCCGAGCCGGAGCACGCCATGACCACCAGCAGCACCCTGCCGCGCACGCCCGCTCAGCGGACGACGTCGACGTCGGCGCCGCCGCGGGACCACGGCCCCGTCGTCGCCGTGGCCCGCTGGAGCGCGACCCACCGCTGGACCGCCATGGTGCTGTGGCTCGTGTTCGTGGCATCGGCGGTGGGCGTCGGGGCGGTCCTGCCGGGCCGTGACCTCACCGCTGCGGACTCGTCGGTCGGCACGTCGGCGCCGGCCAGCCGCGCGATCCTGCGCTCCGACTTCGGCCGGCTGCCCACCGAGCAGGTGCTCGTGCAGGCCCGCGAGGGCGTGCGGCTGGACCCGGCCTCGCCCGAGGTCGCCGCGGTCCGGACGGCCGTGGTCGGGTCCCCCGGCGTGGCCGGGGTGAAGGGGCCGATCCCCTCCGCCGACGGCCGCTCGGTGCTGCTGCAGGCCGAGCTGGCCGTGTCCGGCAGCGACGAGGAGCGCAGCACCCAGGGCAGGGCCGTCGCCGCGGCGCTGAGCACCCGGGTGGCCGACGTGGCCAAGACCGTGCCCGACCTGCGGGTCGAGCAGGTCGGCGACGCCACCCTCGGCACGGCGCTGGACCGCGTCTACGGCGACGACCTGCACCAGGCCGAGCTGCTGTCGCTGCCGGTCTCGCTGGCGATCCTGATCGTCGCGTTCGGCGCGCTGCTGGCGGCCGGCGTGCCGCTGCTGCTCGCGCTGTCCGCGGTGATGGCCGCGATGGGCCTGTCCACGCTGGCCTCGTACCTGATCCCGACCAGCGACGCGACCTCGTCGGTGGTGCTGCTGGTGGGCATGGCCGTCGGTGTGGACTACTCGCTGTTCTACGTCCGGCGCGAGCGGGAGGAGCGCCGGCGCGGGGCGGGCACGCTCGACGCCGTCACCCGGGCCGCGGCGACCTCCGGGCGCGCCGTCGTGGTCTCCGGCGTCACCGTCGTCATCGCCATGGCGGGCATGTTCCTGGCCGGAGAGGCCACGTTCGCCTCGCTGGCGGTCGGCACGATCCTCGTCGTGGCCGTGTCGGTCGCCGGCTCGGTGCTCGCGCTGCCGGCCCTGCTCGCGCTGCTCGGCCGTCGGCTGGACCGGCCGCGCGTGCCGCTCCTGTGGCGTCTGCAGGCGCACGACGGCCAGGCCCGGGTCTGGCCTGCGCTGCTCCGCCCGGTGCTGGCCCGGCCCGCCCTCGCGCTCGGCGCCGGGGTGCTCGCCCTGGTGGCGCTCGCCCTGCCGGCCACCGGGATGGCGCTGGCGAACCCCGGCGTGCAGGACCTGCCGCGCTCGGTGCCCGAGCTGCGCACCCTGGACCGGCTCACCGCCGCCTTCCCGGACCAGGGGGCCACGCACGCGGTCGCGGTGTGGACCCGGGACGGATCCCGCCTGGACCACCGGGCCGTCGACGCAGCCGTCGCCGAGCTGGACCGACGGGTGGCGGGCGACCCGCACTTCGCGGTGACCGCGCAGGCCCCGCTCCGGGCGCAGTACGCGGTGGCCGGCGACGTCGCGATGGTGCAGGTGCCGATCCCGGACGGGCCGGAGTCGGCAGCCGCGGTGGACTCCATGCGCCGGCTGCGCGGCCACCTGGTGCCGGCCACCCTCGGGCGCCTTCCCGGCGTCACCGCGGGCGTGACCGGGGAGACCGCGGGCAACAGCGACTTCCGCACGCTCGTCGACGACCGCATGCCGCTGGTGGTCGGCTTCGTGCTGCTGCTCACGGTCGCGGTCCTGGTGCTGTCGTTCCGCTCGCTCACCGTGGCGCTCACCGCCGCGGCGCTCAACCTGCTGTCGGTGGGTGCGGCCTACGGCGTCCTGACGCTGGTCTTCCAGCACACGTGGGCCGAGGGGCTGCTCGGCTTCCGGTCCAACGGTGCGGTGGTGACCTGGCTGCCGCTGTTCCTCTTCGTCATCCTCTTCGGGCTCTCGATGGACTACCACGTGTTCATCGTCAGCCGGATCCGTGAAGCGGTGGGTGCGGGGCTGAGCACCCGCGAGGCGGTGGCCGAGGGCATCACCGGCTCGGCGGGCGTGGTGACCAGCGCGGCGGCCGTGATGGTGGCGGTGTTCGCCATCTTCGCCACGCTCACGCCGCTGGACTTCAAGCAGCTCGGCGTCGGGCTCGCGGTGGCCATCGTCATCGACGCCACCGTGGTCCGGGCGGTGCTGCTGCCGGCCGCGATGGCCCTGCTGGGCGAGCGGAACTGGTGGCTGCCCCGGCCGCTGCACCGGCTGCCGCACCTGGTGCACGGCTGAGCCGTCGACGTCGGCCAGGTCGACGCCAGGGGCTGGTGGTGCCGTCCCTGCTGGGCGCGGACAGGAGCGCTCAGCAAGGCTGGTGCCGGGCCACCTCGGCCGCCCGCTCGGCGAGCAGGCCGACCCGGGCCGCGAGGGCGTCGAAGGTGTCCGCGCGCAGCTGGTACACCTTGATCCGCTCGCACAGGCTCGACTCCACGAGCCCCACCTCCGTGAGCACCTTGAGGTGGTGGGAGATCAGCGGCTGGGACATGCCCAGCTCCTGCGACAGCCCGCGCTGGGAGCGGTGCCGTTCGCCCAGCAGCCGCACGATGTCGGCGCGGCTGCGCTCGGACAGCGCCGCCATGACGGCCGGCACGTCGACCGCCGTCGGGATCCCCCCGCTCCCCTGCATGAGCGCAGCCTCCCAACCCGCGGCCCGGGGGTCAACGACGCCGGAGCGGCTCGGAGCGGCTCAGACCAGGTCGCCGGCGTGCGCCCGCAGGGCGTGGCAGGCGCCCATCAGCTGCTCGAGCTGCTCGGGGTTCAGCCCGGGCTGCTCGAAGACGTCCCGGTTGAGGATGGTGGTGGCGCGAGCGGCCACCCGGCGCCCGGCCGGGGTGATCCGGGCCAGGACCGAGCGGCGGTCCGAGGGGTCCGGCTCGCGCTCGACGAAGCCCTGCGCCTGCAGCCGGTCCACCGCGCTGGTGACGCTCGTGGGGTGCACCTGCAGCCGGGCGCCCACCTTGGCCATGGGCAGGGCGCCGGTGCGGGTGAACGAGAGCAGCTGGAGCAGCTCGTAGCGGGCGAAGGTCAGGTCCAGCGGCTTGAGCGCGGCGTCGATCCGCCGCACGACGATCTGGTGGGCGCGGACCAGGCTGGTGATGGCCGCCATGCCGTCGGCAGCCTCGGCCCAGCCGTGGGCGACCCACTGGCGGTGCGCCTCGGCGATCGGGTCGTCCATGCCCCTCCTCCCGCTGCCGTCCTGCGTTCTCCCGGTGCCGCCCATCGTGCCCGTCGCGGACTGCTGCTCGTGGGCGGTGTCCGGAGGATGGAAGGACAGGTGCTAGGAGGCACGATAGACGGACGTCCTAGTATCTGCGATCCTCGGGGGCAGGACACCGACGTCCAGCCACCTGTCGTCTAACACCTGGAGCACGGCCATGAGCAGCGAGGCCCGCGCCCTGCACGTCCCGCAGCACCCGGTGCGGTTCGTCACCGCCGCCAGCCTCTTCGACGGCCACGACGCCTCGATCAACATCATGCGGCGGATCCTGCAGACGCAGGGTGCCGAGGTCGTGCACCTCGGCCACGACCGCAGCGTGGACGCGATCGTCACCGCCGCCATCCAGGAGGACGTCCAGGGCGTGGCCGTGAGCTCCTACCAGGGCGGGCACGTCGAGTACTTCACCTACCTCGTCCAGCTGCTGCGTGAGCGCGGCGCCGGGCACGTGAAGGTCTACGGCGGCGGTGGCGGCGTCATCGTGCCGGAGGAGATCGCGCTGCTGCACGAGCGCGGCGTGGCGCGGATCTTCTCGCCCGAGGACGGGCAGCGGCTGGGCCTCGTCGGCATGATCAACCTGATGGTCGAGGCGGCCGACGTCGACCTCGCCGCGCAGGCGCCTAGCGCCGACGCCGTGCTGGCCGGCGAGCCCGCGGCCCTGGCCCGGGCCATCACCGTGGTGGAGCAGGGGCGGGCGCCGGAGGACCTGGTCGCCGCGGTGCGGCGGGCCGCCGCCGCGCGGACCGTGCCGGTGCTCGGCATCACCGGCACCGGCGGCTCGGGCAAGTCCTCGCTCACCGACGAGCTCGTGCGCCGGTTCCGGGTGGACCAGGAGGACAAGCTGCGGGTCGCCGTCATCGCGGTCGACCCGACCCGTCGCCGCGGGGGCGGCGCGCTGCTCGGCGACCGGATCCGGATGAACTCCATCGACGGCGGCCCGGTCTTCTTCCGCTCGCTGGCCACCCGCACCGCCGGTGCCGAGGTCCCCGAGCACCTCGACGACGTCATCGCCTCCTGCAAGGCGGCCGGCTACGACCTGGTCATCGTGGAGACGCCCGGCATCGGCCAGGGGGACGCCGCCATCGTCCCGTTCGTCGACGTCTCGCTCTACGTCATGACACCCGAGTTCGGCGCCGCCAGCCAGCTCGAGAAGATCGACATGCTCGACTTCGCCGACGTCGTCGCGGTGAACAAGTACGAGCGTCGCGGGGCGGAGGACGCGCGGCGCGACGTCGCCCGGCAGCTGGTGCGCAACCGCGAGGCGTTCGGCGTGCCGTGGGAGCAGATGCCGGTGTTCGGCACCAGCGCCGCCCGCTTCGACGACGACGGCGTCACCGCGCTCTACCAGGAGCTGCGCGGGCTGCTGGCGGGCAAGGGCCTGCCGGTGTCGTCCGGCACCCTGCGGCCGGTGGAGGTGCGGGCGTCCTCGGGGCTGTCCGCCGTCGTTCCGCCCTCGCGGGTGCGCTACCTCGCCGAGATCACCGAGACGGTGCGCGGCTACCACCAGCAGACCGAGAAGGACGCCGAACGCGCGCGGCTGGTGCAGCAGCTGCGGGCCAGCAGGGAGGCGCTGGCGGCCCGTGGGTCCGCGGCCGTCGACGAGCTCGAGCAGCTGGCCGCCGAGGCCGAGGCCGAGCTCTCCCCGCACTCGGCCAAGCTGCTGCAGGCCTGGCCGGCGGTCGTCGAGCGCTACAGCGGCGACGAGTACGTCTTCACCGTGCGGGACAAGGAGATCCGCACCGCGCTGACCAAGGAGACGCTGTCCGGCAACAAGGTCCGCCGGGTCGCGCTGCCGCGGACCAAGGACCAGGGCGAGCTCCTCTCGTTCCTGCGCCGGGAGAACCTGCCTGGGCACTTCCCGTTCACCGCGGGTGTGTTCCCGTTCAAGCGCGAGGGCGAGGCCCCGGCGCGGATGTTCGCCGGCGAGGGCGACGCCTTCCGCACCAACCGGCGCTTCCACTTCCTGTCCCAGGGCTCGCCGGCCACCCGCCTGTCCACCGCGTTCGACTCGGTCACGCTCTACGGCCGCGACCCGGAGGAGCGCCCCGACGTCTACGGCAAGGTGGGCACGTCCGGCGTCTCCATCGCCACGCTGGACGACATGCGCGAGCTCTACGCGGGCTTCGACCTCTGCTCGCCCACCACGTCGGTGTCGATGACCATCAACGGGCCGGCGCCGACCATCCTGGCGATGTTCCTCAACACCGCGATCGACCAGCGAGTGGCCGCGTTCCGCGCCGAGCACGACCGGGAGCCATCGTCCGACGAGACGTCGGAGATCCGCGAGTGGGTGCTGCGCAACGTCCGGGGCACGGTGCAGGCCGACATCCTCAAGGAGGACCAGGGCCAGAACACCTGCATCTTCTCCACCGAGTTCTCGCTGCGTGCCATGGCGGACGTGCAGGAGTGGTTCATCCAGCACGGCGTGCGCAACTTCTACTCGGTGTCCATCTCCGGCTACCACATCGCCGAGGCCGGGGCGAACCCGATCAGCCAGCTCGCGTTCACCCTCGCCAACGGCTTCACCTACGTCGAGTCCTACCTCGCGCGAGGCATGGAGATCGACGACTTCGCGCCCAACCTGTCGTTCTTCTTCAGCAACGGCATGGACGCCGAGTACACGGTGCTGGGGCGGGTGGCGCGGCGGATCTGGGCGATCGCGATGAAGGAGCGCTACGGGGCGTCGGAGCGGAGCCAGAAGCTGAAGTACCACGTGCAGACGTCGGGGCGTTCCCTGCACGCGCAGGAGATGGACTTCAACGACATCCGCACCACGCTGCAGGCCCTCTGCGCCATCTACGACAACTGCAACAGCCTGCACACCAACGCCTACGACGAGGCGGTCACCACCCCCACCGAGCACAGCGTGCGGCGCGCCCTCGCCATCCAGATGATCATCGACAAGGAGTGGGGCCTGGCGGGGAACGAGAACCCGCTGCAGGGCTCCTACATCGTCGACGAGCTGACCGACCTGGTGGAGGAGGCGGTGCTCGCCGAGTTCGAGCGGATCTCCGACCGCGGCGGCGTGCTGGGCGCGATGGAGACCGGCTACCAGCGCGGGAAGATCCAGGACGAGTCGCTGCTCTACGAGCACCGCAAGCACGACGGCTCGCTGCCGATCGTCGGGGTCAACACCTTCCTCGACCCCGAGGGCGGCGAGGCGCCCGGGCCGGTGGAGCTGGCCCGTGCCACCGAGGCGGAGAAGCAGTCGCAGCTGACCCGGCTGCGCGACTTCCAGCAGCGCCACCACGACGACGCGCAGGTGCAGCTGGCCCGGCTCAAGGAGGCGGCCACGACCGGCGGCAACGTCTTCGACGTGCTGATGGACGCGGTGCGGGTGGCCTCGCTGGGCCAGATCACCCAGGCCTTCTTCGAGGTGGGTGGGCAGTACCGGCGCAACGTGTGAGCGTCAGCGACGCGGCAAGAGGCCGTAAAGGACGGTGACGCGGCGTGTAGGTGCGTCACGAACGGCAATCCCTGGCGGGTCTCGAACGAACCCAGTCCCGGGAGTTGTCATGCGTCAGCACGCCCCACGCGTCTTCGCCGCGCTCATGGGCCTGGCCGCGCTCGCCGTCCTGCTGCAGGGGCTGTGGGCCGGTCTGTTCCTGCCCAAGAAGGGTGACGCCGGCGAGAGCTGGGTGGAGGTGCACGCTCGCGGTGGGGAGGTCGCCCTCGGCCTGGCCGTCCTGGCCACGCTCGTCGCGTTCATCTGGATCCGCGCCCGTCGCGACCTGTGGGTGGGCGGCGCGGTCACGGTCGTGCTGCTGGTCGTCGAGAGCTGGCTCGGCGGGGAGATCTCCGACGGTGGCAAGAGCTCGCTCACCGCGGTCCACGTGCCGCTCGCCATGGCGCTGA
This sequence comes from Motilibacteraceae bacterium, assembly GCA_051953655.1. GTDB lineage: Bacteria > Actinomycetota > Actinomycetes > Motilibacterales > Motilibacteraceae > JBQCHF01. Next base: position 219 of record JBQCIO010000302.1, on the reverse strand, counting down.
TGGCGCTGGTCACCTGGCTGTCCTTCCGCTCCGCCCGGTCCCGCGCCGTGGCCACGGACGGTGCGGCCGACCTGCGCGGGGAGCGGGAGACGGTCGGGCGCCGCTGAGCTCACGTCCGGGCGGCGTTGGGAACGATCACGTCCACGTGATCGATCCATGCCTACCGCGACAGATCTATGGCGGTAAGCAGGGAAGGATCACGTCCACGTGATCGTTCCG
>JBQCIO010000301.1:0-23211 GCA_051953655.1 Motilibacteraceae bacterium | reverse complement strand
GCCGGCGTCCTGCCCACGCCGGCCGTCGCCGGGCTGGTCGCCGACACGGGCGCGGACCTCGGCGTCATGCTCTCGGCCTCGCACAACCCGATGCCGGACAACGGCATCAAGTTCTTCGCCAAGGGCGGCCACAAGCTGCCTGACGAGGTCGAGGACGACATCGAGCGCCGCCTCGGCGAGGACTGGCAGCGTCCGACCGGTGCCGGCGTCGGGCGCGTGCGGCCGCTGGCCGACGCCGTCGACCTGTACGTCGCGCGACTGCTCGACTCGGTGCCGAACCGCCTTGACGGGCTGAAGGTCGTCGTCGACTGCGCGCACGGCGCCGCCTGCGCGGCGGCGCCGCGCGCCCTGCGCGAGGCGGGCGCCGAAGTCGTCGTTCTCGGTGCGGAGCCCGACGGGCTCAACATCAACGACGGGTACGGCTCGACCCACCTCGGCCCGCTCATGGAGGCGGTGGTGGCGGCCGGTGCCGACGTCGGCATCGCCCACGACGGCGACGCCGACCGCTGCCTGGCGGTGGACGCGAGCGGGTCCGTCGTGGACGGCGACCAGATCCTCGCGGTGCTCGCGCTGGCGCTGCGCGAGGCCGGCCGGCTGCCCGGGGACACCGTGGTCGCCACCGTGATGAGCAACCTCGGGTTCACCCTGGCCATGCAGCGCGAGGGCCTCACCGTGGTGCAGACCCCGGTGGGCGACCGCTACGTGCTGGAGGCGATGCGCGCCGGCGGGTTCGCGCTGGGCGGCGAGCAGTCCGGCCACGTCATCCTGCTCGAGCACGCGACCACCGGCGACGGGCTGCTCACCGCGCTGCAGCTGCTCTCCCGGGTCGCCGCCACCGGCCGCCCGCTGGCCGAGCTGGCCGGCGTCGTCGAGCGGCTGCCGCAGGTGCTGGTGAACGTGCCCGGCGTGGACAAGTCCCGGGCCGGCACCGACCCGGAGCTGCAGGCCGCGGTCGCCGCGGCCGAGGCCGAGCTCGGCGAGACCGGCCGGGTGCTGCTGCGCCCGAGCGGCACCGAGCCGCTGGTGCGGGTGATGGTGGAGGCCGCCACCGCCGAGCAGGCCCGCGCCGTGGCCGACCGGCTGGCCGGGGTCGTCAAGGACCGCCTGGCGCTGTAGCCGCCGTCTGCTGCGCGTGACGGGTCCCCTGACCCGTTGCCTGGGGGTGAGGGGATCCCCGATGCGCGCCTGGACGTCCCGTTGCCGCCTGCGGTCCGCATCGGGCACGGTCGACGGCGCTGGCGACGGGGAGAGCCGGTGCGCGGCAGGGTCAGGCTGCCGGCCGGCGGCGGGGAGGCGCATGGGTGTGCCACCCGTGCCGAACGGTGCGAGTGGGTGTCACACCGATAGGCATCTATGCACATGGGTGTGCCACCCATGCGTGCGGAACCGGCGGCCGGCCGCCCGAGGCGTCCCCGCGCCCGGCTCCCGCCGTCACCAGCCGCCTCTCACCGACCCAGGAACCGCCTGGCCGCCTGCGCGGGCGTCCCCTCGCGGGTGCGCGGCCACCCAGGACGGAGCGGCTCACCGCACCCCCTCATGCTTCTCCCATCCGATGTCATCGCCTCAGGGTGCGGGCCCGGCCGCCGATGAGACCCAGGTGAAGGCGCAGCCGACCGACGTCGACCGGCGCGTCGTCGTGCGCCCGCTCGGGACCGTGCTGGCCAGCGGCGGGGTGGCGCTGGCAGCCCAGGGGGCGCTGGCGGACCTGAGCCGCTCGCCGCTGCGCGAGGCCGCCTTCGTCGCCGCCGCCGCGTCCCTGCTGCTCGGCGGGCTCGCGCTGCTGCTGCGCGGGGCCGACCGGCTCACCATCCGCGGCCTGGAGGCGGTCATGACCGCCGCCACCGTGGTCGTGGGGCTGCTGGCGGTGCTGGCCGGTCCCTCCGCCGGCGGCCGGGTGCTCGCGGTCCTGGTCTGGTGGGTGCCCGGCAGCTTCGGCTTCCTGCCCCGCCGCCGGGCCGCCGGCCAGGTGCTGCTCGCCGTCGTCGTGGCCGCCGTCGCGGTGGTGGCGAACGGACTGGGCGCGGGCCGCTCGGCGGTCGTCCTGGCCACGGTGGCCTCCACCCTGGTCGCGGTGTCCTGGCTGGTCGCCCGGATCACCGACTACGCCCGGGCGCGCACCCGGCAGCAGCTGCTGCTGGCCGAGTTCGGCCGCAGAGCGCTGGCCGAGACCGACGAGCGCGCGGTCCTCGAGGACGCGGTGCGCACCGCGCGTCGCCTCGTCGGTGGCGACGAGGCCTTCCTCGCGCTGCTGGACGCCGCCGGCGCGACCACGCGCATCGTGGCCGTCGACCCGCCCGGCCGGCTCGAGCCCGGCACCGAGGTGCCGCTCACGCCCGGGCTGCCCAGCACCGCCCTGCTCACGTCCAGCGCCCCGCTGGTCGTGACCGACCGGGCCTCCGACCCGCGCTTCCCCGCTCCGGTGCCGGTCGCCACCTCGATGACCAGCCTGGTCGGCGTCGCCGTGCCCGGCCCCAACGGTCCCTACGGCACCCTGCGCGTGCACAGCGACCGGCGGCGGCGCTACAGCCGCGACGACGGCGCCGCGCTCGAGGGCCTGGCCAACCTGGTCGCCAACGCCGTGGAGCGAGCTCGCACCCAGTCCTCGACCGCCTACGCCGCCCTGCACGACGCGCTCACCGGGCTGCCGAACCGGGTGATGGCCCGCCAGGCGCTGCTGCAGGCGCTCTCGTCCGGCCCGCCGGCGCTGGTCGCCGTGCTGCTGGTCGACCTCGACGACTTCAAGGACCTCAACGACGGCTTCGGGCACGCCGCCGGAGACGAGGCGCTCGTCGCCCTGGCCCCGCGGCTGCGGGCCTCCGTCCGCGAGGGCGACCTGGTGGCCCGGCTCGGCGGCGACGAGTTCCTCGTGGTGGCCGGCTCGGTGCCGGACCAGGAGAGCGCCCTCGCCCTGGCCGACCGGGTGGCCGGCGCGTGGGCGCTGCCGGTGCGGGTGGGGGAGCGCGAGCACTGGCTCACCGGCAGCGTGGGGCTGGCCACCGTGCCGCGTCCGGCGCCCGGGGTCGCCCCGCTGGACCTCGAGGCCCTGGCCGAGCGGCTGCTCAGCGACGCCGACGCGGCGATGTACCGCTCCAAGGCGCGCGCCCGCGGCGCGGTGACCGCCTACGACGAGGAGATGCGGGCGCAGTCGCTGCGCCGGATCGCCTTCGAGACCGACCTGCGCCACGCCGCCGAGCGGGGCGAGCTCTCCCTCGCCTACCAGCCGCTGGTGCACCTGCGCACCGGCGAGGTGCAGGGCGTGGAGGCGCTGCTGCGCTGGACCCATCCGGCGCTCGGGCCGGTGGGCCCGGACGAGTTCGTGCCGGTGGCCGAGCGCACCGGTCTCATCGCGGAGCTGGGCCGGTGGGCCCTGGAGGAGGCGGCCCGGACCGTGGCCGGCTGGCAGGCCGAGGGGCTGGGCGGCCCGCGCCCGCTCGGGGTGAGCGTGAACCTCAGCCCGGTGCAGCTCGGCCACCCCGACCTGCCCGGCGTCGTCGCCGAGGTGCTGCGCTGCAGCGGGCTGGCGGCCGGGACCCTGAGCCTGGAGGTGACCGAGGGCGTGCTGCTCGAGGACCTCGAGCAGGCGGCCGAGGTGCTCGAGGCGCTGGGGGCGGCCGGCGCCAAGATCGTGCTGGACGACTTCGGGACCGGCTACAGCTCGCTGGCCTACCTGCACCGGCTGCCGCTGGACGCGGTGAAGCTGGACCGCGGCTTCGCCGTGCGGCTCACCACCGACACCGCCGCGCAGGCGGTGGTCCGCGCCGTCGTCGGGCTCGGCCGCGAGCTGGGCATCGCGGTGGTGGCCGAGGGCGTCGAGGAGCCAGAGCAGCAGGCCAGCGTGGAGGCGCTGGGCGTGCGCCTGGCCCAGGGCTACCTGCTCGCCCGCCCGATGCCGGCCCCGGCCGCCCGGGAGTGGCTCGCCGCCCGCCCGGCCGCCGAGCCGGTCGCGTAGCCCGCGGGGAAAGTGGGGTGCGCCGCGGGGGCGCGGGGCGGTGGACTGGGCGGATGTCCTACCTGCCGTACGTGGTGGAACCGGTCGCGCCGGTGGACGAGGAGTCCTTCGCCGCGTGGTACTCCGTGCTCGACGCGGTGCACCAGGAGCAGCGCCCCGGCGAGCCGGGCTGGACGCTGGTCGAGCGGAAGGCGAGGGCTGCCTCCGACGACGGTGCCTACGACCGCCGCCAGTGGCTGGTGCGCGACGGCGAGGGGACGCCGCTGGGCGCGGCGGCGCTGCAGCTCGCGCTGCGGGACAACCCGGCGCTGGCCGAGGCCGAGCTGTGGGTGCTGCCCGAGGCGCGACGTCGCGGCGTGGGCAGCGCCCTGGCCGACGTCGTCGAGGGGGCGTCGCGGGCGGCGGGCCGGGCCGTGGTGGCGGCGTTCGTCGTGCACCCCGGCGGCGCCGACGAGCGCCCGGGTGACGTCTTCGCGCGGCGGCGCGGCTACCGGGTGGTGCAGCGCGAGGCGCGGCGCGGCCTCGACGTCGTGGGCGCCCTGTCCGGGCTCGCCGCGCTCGAGGAGCAGGCGGCGGCCGCGGCGGAGGGCTACGAGCTGGTGAGCTGGGTCTCCCGGACCCCCGAGGAGCTGCTGGCCGACCGGGCCGAGCTGGGCACCGCGATCAGCGCCGACGCGCCGCGGGGCGACTCGGCCTACACCACCGAGCACTGGGACGTCGCCCGGGTGCTGGCCCGCGACGAGGAGCTGACCCGGATGGACCGCACCTACCTGGCCACCGCCGCCCGGCACCGCGCGAGCGGGCGGCTGGTCGCGCTCACCGAGCTCGCGGTGCCGAACACCGTGCCCGAGCTGGCCTGGCAGTGGGACACCGTGGTGCTGCGCGCCCACCGCGGGCACCGGCTGGGGCTGCTGGTGAAGGCGGCCAACCTGCGCCGGCTGCGCGAGGTCGTGCCCGCCGCGCGACGGGTCATGACCTACAACGACGAGACCAACCGGCACATGATCGCGGTGAACGAGCGGCTGGGGTTCGAGGTCGTCGACGCCGAGTGGCGGTGGGAGCTCGCGCTGCGCTGACACCCACCCGTGTCACGGACCGTGCCGTCACGTGCAGCAGCCCCCGGCGGGTGGACCGCAGTGCGTCGCGCGGCGGTTACGCTGACCGGCATGTGCGGGATCGTGGGGTACGTCGGCGGCAAGTCGGCGGCCGAGGTCGTCATCGAGGGCGTACGTCGCCTGGAGTACCGCGGCTACGACAGCGCGGGCGTCGCCGTCGTCGCCGACGGCAAGCTGGCCACCGAGAAGCGGGCCGGCAAGCTGGCCAACCTCACCGAGGTGCTCGGCGCCGAGCCGCTGCCCGAGAGCGGCACCGGCATGGCGCACACCCGGTGGGCCACCCACGGCGCCCCCACCGACCGCAACGCGCACCCCCACCTGGACTCCTCGGGCAAGGTCGCGATCATCCACAACGGGATCATCGAGAACTTCGCCCGGCTGCGCGCCGAGCTCGAGGGCGACGGCGCCGAGTTCCGCTCCGACACCGACACGGAGGTCGTCGCGCACCTGCTCGCCGCCGAGCTGCCCGCCGCCGGCGGCGACCTGGCCGAGGCGATGCGGCGCACCTGCCGCCGGCTCGAGGGCGCCTTCACGCTGGTGGCCGTGCACGCCGACGACCCCGAGGTCGTCGTGGGCGCCCGCCAGAACTCCCCGCTGGTCGTCGGCCTCGGCGAGGGGGAGAACTTCTTGGCCTCCGACGTCGCCGCGTTCATCGCCCACACCCGCGAGGCGATGGAGATCGAGGAGGGCTCGGTCGTCGAGCTGCGCCGCGAGGGCGTCACCGTGACCGACTTCGCCGGCACGCCCCGGCAGGGCCGCACCTTCCACGTCGACTGGGACCTGTCGGCGGCGCAGAAGGACGGCTACGACTACTTCATGCTCAAGGAGATCGCCGAGCAGCCGCGGGCGGTCGCCGACACTCTGCTGGGCCGGGTGGACGAGCGCGGCACCCTGGTGCTGGACGAGATGCGCCTGTCCGACGACGAGCTGCGCGAGATCGACAAGATCATCATCGTGGCGTGCGGCACCTCGTACTACGCCGGCATGGTGGCCAAGTACGCCATCGAGCACTGGACCCGGGTGCCCTGCGAGGTGGAGCTGGCCAGCGAGTTCCGCTACCGCGACCCGGTGCTCGACCGGCAGACGCTGATCATCGCGATCTCGCAGTCCGGCGAGACCATGGACACCCTCATGGCGCTGCGCTACGCCCGCGGCCAGGGCTCGCGGGTGCTCGCCATCTGCAACACGAACGGCTCGACCATCCCGCGCGAGTCCGACGCGGTGCTCTACACGCACGCCGGGCCCGAGGTGGCGGTCGCCTCCACCAAGGCCTTCCTCACCCAGATCGTGGCCTGCTACCTGGTGGCGCTCTACCTCGGCCAGGTCCGCGGCACCAAGTGGGGCGACGAGATCGTCTCGGTGATCCGCGACCTGTCGGACATGCCCGGCAAGGTCGACCAGGTGCTCGAGACGATGGAGCCGGTGCGGGCGCTGGCCCGCTCGCTGGTCGACTGCAGCTCGGTGCTGTTCCTCGGCCGGCACGTCGGCTTCCCGGTGGCCCTGGAGGGCGCGCTCAAGCTCAAGGAGCTCGCCTACATGCACGCCGAGGGCTTCGCCGCCGGCGAGCTCAAGCACGGCCCGATCGCCCTGGTCGAGGAGGGCATGCCGGTGGTCACCGTGGTGCCCTCCCCGCGCGGCCGCTCGGTGCTGCACGACAAGATCGTCAGCAACATCCAGGAGGTCCGCGCCCGCGGCGCCAGGACCATCGTCATCGCCGAGGAGGGCGACGAGGCCGTCGTCCCCTTCGCCGACCACGTCATCCGCGTCCCGGTCTGCCCCACGCTGCTGCAGCCCCTGGTCTCGGTGGTCCCGCTGCAGGTCTTCGCCTGCGAGATGGCCACCGCCCGCGGCTACGACGTCGACCAGCCGCGCAACCTGGCCAAGTCCGTCACGGTGGAGTAGGCGCCGGACCTCCCCCGGCCTCGGTCGGAACGATCACGGCCCCGTGATCCTTTGTCGCCGCCCCCGTGGAATTCCGCGGGGGCGGCGACGACGATGTGGGGGCGGTGGCCGCTCCGCGGCCGGCCGCGTCGCTAGTCCAGGTCCTCGGCCAGCAGCTCGAGCAGCAGACCGTCGCGCCAGGTGCCGGTGTCGGGGTTGCGCTCGTAGCGGCGCAGCACGCCGACCCGGCGGAAGCCGACCTTCTCGTAGCAGCGGATGGCGGCGGCGTTGGCAGCGGCCGGGTCGATGGTGATCCGGTGGTGGCCGCGGTCCTCGACCAGGTGCCGGGCCAGCGTGCGCACCACCTCCGCACCCAGACCCTGGTTGTGCAGCCGCGGGTCCATCAGCAGGTCCATGGTCGCGTGCCGGTACTGCGGGTCCGGCTCCTCCCAGGTCTGGGCGTAGCCGGCGACGGCGCCGTCGACGACCACGGTCCAGCGCTCGACGTCGTCCCCGTCCAGCGGCCAGTCCGGCTCCAGCGGCCCCCACCAGCGGGCGACCAGCGGGGTCTCCCGCAGCGCGCGCAGGCTCTGGGCGTCGCCGGCGGTGGTCGCCCGCAGCTGCACCCGCTCGCCGCGCAGCACCCGCATCCCCCCTCGGTCCACGTGCGTAGGCTCCCACGCGCGAGGTGCAGGGGCGAAAGTGCACGGACGGCGTCGGGCCCGAGGTGCGAGTCGTGGAGAGGTGCGACGGGTGATCGTGGGCGTGGGGATCGACGTCGTCGACGCGGCCCGGTTCGCTGCCGTGCTCGAACGGACCCCCGGCCTGCGCCGGCGCCTGTTCACCGACGACGAGCAGGCGCTGCCGCCGCTGAGCCTGGCCGCGCGGTTCGCGGTCAAGGAGGCCGCGGCCAAGGCGCTCGGCGCGCCGGTGGGGCTGCGCTGGGCCGATGCGTGGGTGCGCAAGGACGGCGACGGCCGCCCGCACCTGGTGGTGCAGGGCACGGTCGCCGCGCGCGCGGCCGAGCTGGGCGTGGACCGCTGGCACGTGTCGATGAGCCACGACGCGGGGATCGCCTCTGCGGTGGTCATCGCGGAGTCCAGCGGAGGACCGGGCGGGCCGGGCGAGGGGAGCGACGGGTGAGGCTGGCGCACGACGTCGAGGCGGTGCGGGCGGCGGAGGAGGTGCTGCTGGCCGCGCTGCCGGAGGGTGCGCTGATGGAGCGCGCGGCGACCGGCCTGGCGCGCACCTGCGCCCTGCTGCTCGAGGGCGTGTACGGCTCCCGGGTCGTGCTGCTCGTGGGCAGCGGCAACAACGGCGGCGACGCGCTCTACGCCGGGGCCGCTCTGGCCCGGCGTGGCGCCCGCGTGGACGCGGTGCTGCTCTCCGACCGGGCCCACGAGGGCGGGCTGGCGGCGCTGCGGGCGGCCGGGGGACGGGTCGCCGGCGACGGGGTCGAGGAGCTGCTGGAGGCGGCCGACCTCGTCGTCGACGGCATCCTCGGCATCGGCGGGCGCGGGGGGCTGCGGCCGGAGGCGGCCGCGCTGGTCGCCCGGGCCGAGACGTCGATGGCCACGCTGGTGGCGGTGGACGTGCCCAGCGGCGTCGACGCCGGCACCGGCGAGGTGGCCGGCGCCGCGGTGCACGCCGACGTCACGGTCACCTTCGGCACCCTCAAGCCCGGCCTGGTCGTCGACCCCGGCGCCTCGCACGCCGGGGTGGTCGAGCTGGTCGACATCGGGCTCGGGCCGCACCTGGGGAGCCCCGCGCTCGGGCTGCTCGACGCCGACGAGGTGGCCGCGCTGCTGCCCGCGCCCGGCGCCGAGAGCGACAAGTACCGGCGCGGCGTGCTGGGAGTGGTCGCCGGCTCCGACGCCTACACCGGTGCCGCGGTGCTCACCGTGGGCGGGGCGCTGCGCGCCGGCGCCGGGATGGTGCGCTACTCCGGACCCGACGGGCCCACCGGGCTGGTCCGCGCCCGCTGGCCCGAGGCGGTCGTCGGCGAGGGGCGGGTGCAGGCCTGGGCGGCGGGGCCGGGGCTCGGCACCGACGACGCCGCCCGCGCCCGGCTGGAGAAGGTGCTGCTGGCCGACGAGCCCGCGGTCGTCGACGCCGACGGCACCACCGTGCTGGCCGCGCTGGTCCGCGAGCGCGGGCCGCTGACCTCCTGGACCTCGCGCCCGGTGCCGCTCGTGCTCACCCCCCACGCCGGCGAGCTGGCCCGGCTGCTCGACGCCGCCGGCTCCGACGCCGGCCGCGGCGAGGTGGAGGCGGCCCGGCTGGCCTCGGCCCGCGAGGCCGCCGACCGCTACGGCGCGGTCGTGCTGCTCAAGGGCTCGACGACCGTCGTCGCCGCACCCGACGGCGGCGTGCTGGTCAACGACGTCGCCACCCCGTGGCTGGCCACCGCGGGCAGCGGCGACGTCCTGACCGGGGTCGTCGGCGCCCTGCTGGCCGGCGGGGTCGACCCGCTGGATGCCGCTGCCGCCGCCGCGCACCTGCACGGCCTGGCCGGCCGGCTGGCCTCGCACGACGAGGACGGCGCCGGCGTCGACGGCGCCCCGGTCACCGCCGAGGACGTGCTGGCCGCGCTGCCCGCGGCGCGGCGGGAGCTGCGGGCGGGCTGAGCGGGGACTCCCGCCTTCGACCGGATTGCGCAGGCGCAGTTCCGCGGGTCCGCGTCGTCCAGCTGCGGCACGCCGAGGAGCGCCTGCGCACGACGATTCCCTGCCTGCGGCGGGGCTAGCGCCCCCGGCGGGACCGGCTGCGGGCCACGGCGGCGCCGCCGCCGGCGAGGAGTGCGAGCCCGGCCACCACGAGCGCGGGGACCTGCCACGACGAGCCGTCGGAGGCCTCGGCGGAGCTGCCCACGACCGCCACCGGGGCGAGCTGGGGCTCGGTGGTGGACGAGGCCTGCGGGGCGGAGGACGAGGTGGCAGCTGCCGACGTGGACGCGTCCGCTGAAGGCGCCGAGGTCGTCGAGGCGGACGAGGGCTTCGCGGCGGCCGCCGACGCGGTGGCCGCGGACGCGGCGGTCGCCTGCGGGCGGGCCGAGGTCGTCGCGGCCGAGGGGGGCGCGGGGGCGCTCGTCGACGGCGAGGCCGCAGCGGCCACCTCGAGGAAGGCCACGTGGTCCTTGGTCTGGGAGCAGTGCACGTCGACGGTGGCGCGGCCGAGGGCCATCGCGCGTGGCACGACGAACGATGCGGAGATCCGGCCGGGCTGGTCGGAGTAGTCGACCGTGGGGTTGAGTAGCGGCGGTGCGGGCTGGCTGGCCTGAAGCCACAGCGACCACAAGCTGCCGCGGGAGTCGGTGACCGACGCGTGCCAGCAGCTCCCGCGTCCGTCGGTCATGAGGACCTGCACCCGGTCGCCGGCGTGCGCGGTGCGCGGGGACACGGAGACGACCTGGCTGAGGAAGCCGTCGACGGCGAAGGGCGTCGTTCCGCGACGGCGCGAGCCGTCGGCGCAGACGACGTCGCCCTCCAGCGTGAGGGCCTGGGGCGCGGCGAGCCCGGCCGGCACCACGAGGTCGGCGCGCCAGGTTCCGTCGGGCTGGGCGGCGGCCTCGGCCTGGGTGCCGAGCATGGAGGTCTCGTCCCCGGTGGCGGCGTTCCCGTCGAGGACGGCCGTGACCTTGGTGGGCGTGCAGCCGGCGATGGTGACCGCGACGTCGACGGATGCGACGGGCAGCGCATGACCCGGGGTCACGACGACGGTGACGTCGGGCGCGGTCTGCGCCGACGCGGGGACCGCCCCGCCGAGCGCAGCTGCGAGCACCGCCAGGCCGCCCGCCGCCCACGTCGTGAACCGCTGCTGCACCATGTACCCCCCATGGCATCCGGTGTTTCCGGGCCAACCCTCCCAGAACGGCCGGGGCTGCGAGCGCGGATCCGCGCATCGGCGCCTGCTGGCGTGGACCGCCGCCCCCCCCGGACCCGGGGCGGGGCACCGGCTGCCGGGTGCCACCCCCCGCCCTTGACCGAATTGCGCACGCACCCCGGCGCCGCCGATCGGCGTGTCCGGCCCCGGACCCCGCGACACGCCGTCCGGGAACCCGCCCCTGTGTGCGCACATCGGTCAAGGGCCGGCCGGGTGGCGCGAGCGCGCGCGGCCCGGAGACCGTGCGCGAGCCTGGCAGGATGGCGCGACGTGAGCACCTCCGCCGGCGCCGGGCAGCAGCCGCTGCCGACGTGCGCGCCGGTGGACGTCGACGCAGCGCCCGCCACCGGCCTGGTGCGCGGCAGCGTGCTCCGCTCCGAGGCCCACGTCGACCGCGACGCGATCGCGGCCAACGTCGGCGTCCTCCGGGAGCGCTCCGGCGCCGAGGTCATGGCCGTGGTCAAGGCCGACGGCTATGGCCACGGACTGGTCCCCGCGGCCCGCGCTGCGCTGGCCGGTGGCGCCACCTGGCTCGGCGCCGCCGTCGTCGAGGAGGCGCTCGCGCTGCGGGCCGCCGGCCTCACCGCCCCCGTTCTCACCTGGCTGGCCGCTCCCGGCGAGGGCTGGGACGCGGCCCTCGCCGCCGGCGTCGACGTCTCCGCCGGGGCGCCCTGGCTGGTCGAGGAGGTCGCCGCCGCCGCGCGCCGGCTGGGTCGCCCGGCCCGGCTGCACCTCGAGGCCGACACCGGCCTGTCCCGCGGCGGCGCCACCGCCGACGGCTGGCAAGCCCTGCTGGCAGCCGCCCGCGCTGCCGAGGAGGCGGGCGCTCTGCGGGTCGTCGGCGTCTGGAGCCACTTCGCCTGCTCGGACGAGCCGGGCCACCCGGTCAACGCCGCGCAGCTTGCGGCCTTCCACCAGCGCCTGGCCGACGTCGAGCGGGCCGGTCTGCGCCCGCAAGTCCGCCACCTGGCCAACTCCGGCGGCGCGCTGCTCATCCCCGGCGCCGGCTTCGACCTGGTCCGCGCCGGCATCGCCGTCTACGGCGTCAGCCCCACCGGCGAGGTCGACCCGCGCGATCTGGGTCTGCGCCCGGCCATGACCCTGCGCGGCCGGCTCGCCCACGTGAAGCGGGTGACCGCGGGCCACGGCGTCTCCTACGGGCACTCGGAGGTGCTCGAGCGCGACACCACCTTGGGCATCGTGCCGCTCGGCTACGGCGACGGCCTGCCCCGCCAGGCGTCGAGCCGGGCCGAGGTGCTGGTGCGCGGGCGGCGCCGCCGTGTGGTGGGCCGGGTGTGCATGGACCAGGTGGTCGTCGACCTCGGCGACGACGTCCCCGGCGTCGACGTCGGGCCCGGCGACGAGGTGCTGCTCTTCGGCCCCGGCGACGCCGGCGAGCCGCAGGCCGAGGACTGGGCCCGCGCGGCCGGCACCATCGGCTACGAGATCGTCACCCGGATCGGCGGCCGGGTGCCGCGCACCTACGCCGGCGCGCTCGTCGACGCCGGCACGGTCCCGGCCCGCGCGGGCGGGGTGCCGCAAGGAGCCGGCGAGTGAGCCCGGCCAACGGCTGGGGGCGCCGCGCCGGCCTGCTCGGCCTGGCTGCGGGCCTGGCGAGCGCCGGTGCCGCCGCGGGCCTGGCGGCCGAGCGCCGGGCGGTGGCCCGGCGGCTGCGCCGCGACGAGCCCGGCCCGGAGCTGGCCCGGCACGTGCCCACCGAGGAGCTGGTCGTCGTGGCCGGCGACGGCGCGCCGCTGCACGTGGAGGTCGACGTCCACGACGACGTCGCCCACCCGGACCTCACGGTCGTGCTCGTGCACGGCTACGCCCTCTCGCTGGAGTGCTGGTGGTACCAGCGCCGCGACCTCGACGCCGGGCGGGTCGTCCTCTACGACCAGCGCGGCCACGGGCGCTCCGGCCGCGGCGACCCGGCGCGCGCCACCATCGAGCAGCTCGGCGACGACCTGCACCGGGTGCTCACCCAGACGGTCCCCGAGGGGCCGGTGCTCCTGGTCGGGCACTCGATGGGCGGCATGACCGTGATGGCGCTGGCCGACCAGCACCCGGAGCTGTTCGACGGCCGGGTGGTGGGCGTCGGGCTGCTGTCCACCAGCCCCGGGCGGATGGCCGAGGTCACCTTCGGCATCCCGTCGGCCGGCGCCCGGCTGCTGCGCCGGGTGGCCCCGCCGGTGTTCGCCCAGCTGGCCAAGCGGCCGGCGTTCGTGGCCCGCGGCCGGCAGGTCGGCAGCGACGTCGAGCTGCTGCTCACCAAGCGCTGGTCGTTCGGCTCCGACGTCCCGGCCAGCCTGGTCGAGTACGTCTCCCGCATGATCGCCCAGACGCCCATCGAGACCGTCGCGGACTTCTGGCCGGCCTTCGACGACCACGACAAGCTGCACGCCCTCGGCGCCCTCGACGACATCCCGGTGCTCGTGCTCGTCGGCGACGAGGACCTGCTCACTCCGGCCGAGCACAGCCGGCAGATCGCGGCCGCGGTGCCGCACGCCGAGCTGGTGGTCGTCCCCGACGCCGGCCATCTGGTGCTGCTCGAGCACCCGGGCACCGTGAACGCCCACCTGCGCGACCTGGTCACCCGGGCCACCGCGGGGGACGCCGGCGACTCCGGCGAGCGTGCGGTGGGCGGGTGAGCCGGGTGCCGCTGCCCTCGCCCGCCACGCTGCCGGCCGAGCGCTCGCAGACGTGGGAGGCGCTGGCCGACGCCGTGCGCGGGTGCGTGCTCTGCCCGGAGCTGGTGGCCGGGCGGACCAAGGTCGTCCCCGGTGCGCATCCCGCAGGTGCTCGGCTGCTCCTCGTCGGGGAGGCGCCGGGCGCGCAGGAGGACGCCGCCGGGCAGCCGTTCGTCGGCCGCTCCGGCCAGCTGCTGGACCAGCTGCTGGCCGAGACCGGCCTGGAGCGCTCGCAGGTGGCCATCTCCAACGTGCTCAAGTGCCGGCCGCCGGGCAACCGGGCCCCCCGCCGCGGCGAGGTCGAGCGGTGCCGGCCGTGGCTGGCCCGGCAGGTGGAGCTGGTCGACCCCGCGGTGATCCTCAGCCTGGGCGGCACCGCCGCGCAGTGGTTCTTCGGGACGAACGCCCGCCTCACGGCGCTGCGCGGCACCGAGACCTCTTACGCCGGCCGCCCGGTCGTGGTCTCCTACCACCCGTCGGCGGCCATCCGCTTCGGACCTAACGGCGCGCCGATGGCGGCGCTGCGGGAGGACCTGGCCCGCGCGGCGAAGCTGCTGGCCGAGGACCGCCGTCCGTGACCTCCGTGAGCGAGGCCAGGACCACGGTCGCCACCGCCGAGCAGATGCAGGCGTTCGGCGCCTGGCTGGCGCAGCTCCTGCAACCCGGCGACCTGGTGCTGCTCAGCGGCGAGCTGGGAGCGGGCAAGACGACGCTCACCCAGGGGATCGCGGACGGGCTGGGGGTGCGCGGCCCGATCACCTCGCCCACCTTCGTCATCGCCCGCGTCCACCCGTCGCTGCGCGGCGGCCCGGACCTCGTGCACGTCGACGCCTACCGGCTGCACTCCCTGGACGAGGTGGACGACCTCGACCTCGACGCCGCCCTGGACGAGTCGGTCACGGTCGTCGAGTGGGGTCAGGGCAAGGCGGAGGGGCTGAGCGAGTCGCGGCTCGAGGTGCAGCTGGTCCGCCGGACGGGGCACGACGGGCCGGTGGAGGGTCCTTCCGAGAGCCCTTCCATCAGCGAAGAGTCCGACGCGACGTCGGAGGACCGCGAGGTCGTGGTGCGCGGCGTCGGCCGGCGATGGGCCGACGTCGAGCTCTCCGCGCTGACCCAGGATCGTTAGGCGACCACGACCACCCTGGTGCCGATGGGGGCGAAGGCCCACAGCGCCTTCGCGTCGTCCTCCCACTGACGGAAGCAGCCGGCCGACAGCGGTGTGCCCAGCTGCGCCCTGGTCTGCTCGAGCCTCCCGTCGGGGTCGCGCGGGATGTCGTGGAAGCCGATCGTGGCGCCCTGGTACTTGCCGACGGTGAAGCCGACGAACCACTTCATGGTGCTGTCGTCGACCGCGCTGCTGGTGGCCGCCTGCCGCACGAACACCCGGTAGCTGCCAGGGTCGGGCTGGCTGGTCATCCCCGACACGAGGTAGGAGCGGCGGACGGTGCCGTCGGCGTCGACCAGCCACACCCGCTGCCGGCTCTTGGAGACCACCACCCGCTTGCCCGTGCCGGATGCCGGCAGGGCAGAGGAGCGTGCCGTGCTGCTGGCGGTGGCTGCGGGCGACGCGGCCGCGACGGTCCTGGCGGGTGCCGCCGCCGGAGGCCGGGACGGCGTCCGGGGCGAGGGCGAGGGGGCCGACGTCCGGACGGGCGCGCTGGTCCGCGGGTGCGACGCGCTCGCCGTCTCGGCCGCCGCGGGCTCGTCCCCGCTCCGCACCGACAGCCCCAGCAGGGCCACCACCGGGAGCACGAGCACCAGGGGTCCGGACACGCGCAGGGCCAGTCCCGCGGGCGGTGGGCGCTGCGGGAGCGGGCGTCGCCCAGGGCGGACCCTGTCCGGCTCCGAGCGCTGTGGTCGGTCCACCTCGTCCCCCTGGCCGGCGGCCCGAACGGGTCAGACCCGGCCTGGTCAGCGTGCCCCGCCGACCCGGTCGACACCGGAAGGCGCGCCGGTCGCCCCCGGTCGGCCCCGATCGGCCGTCCGACGTGCGCGGATAGCCTGACCCCGTGCTGCTGCTGGCCCTGGACACCTCGAGCCCCTCGGTGGGTGCGGCGGTGCTGTCCGCGCCCGCTCCGGAGCAGCACCGGCCGGTCGAGGTGCTGGCCGAGTCCGAGCAGGTCGACGCCCGCCGGCACGGCGAGCTGCTCGCCCCGGCCGTGGCCGACGTGCTGTCGGCGGCCGGGGTGGACCGGCACGAGCTGGAGCTGGTGGCCGTGGGCGTCGGGCCGGGGCCGTTCACCGGCCTGCGGGTCGGCCTGGTCACCGCCCGCACGCTGGGCGCAGTGCTGGGCGTCGACGTCGTCGGCGTGTGCAGCCTGGACGCGCTCGCGCTGGGGGCGTGGCGGCAGGGGCTCCTGACCGGGCGGGGCGAGGTGCTGGTGGCCGGCGACGCGCGGCGGCGCGAGGTGCACTGGGCCACCTACGAGCTCGCCGCGCACGGTCCGGTGCGCCGGCAGGGACCGGGTGTCGCGCGGCCGGCCGACCTGCCCGACGACGTCCGCGCGCTGGCCCGTGACGGCGCGGTCGGTCGCGGGGCGGTCGTGCACGCCGCCGAGCTCGGGCCCGCGCTCGCCCCGCTCGACCCCGCCGCCGCCGACGTCGGCCGCTGGGCCGTCTCCGGGCGGCCGGTGCTGCCGCCCGAGCCGCTCTACCTGCGCCGCCCCGACGCCGCCGAGCCGCACGAGCGCAAGCGGGTGCTCTCGTGAGCGAGGTGCGGCTGCGTCCGATGCGCTGGTGGGACGTCGAGCGCGTGCTGCCCCTGGAGGTGCAGCTGTTCCCGGACGACCCGTGGACCGCGGAGGGGTTCTGGGCCGAGCTGGCCCAGCACGACAGCCGGCACTACGTGCTGGCTGAGTCGCATGGAGGCTCCGACAGCCCGTCGGAGGAGCCGCTCGGCTATGCCGGCCTGATGGCGGTCGGCGCCACCGCCGACGTCCAGACCGTCGCGGTCGCCCCCGCGGCGCAGGGGAACGGGCTGGGGCGGGTGCTGCTGGACCACCTGCTGGGCGAGGCCGTCCAGCGCGGCTGCCGCGAGGTGCTGCTCGAGGTGCGGGCCGACAACGCGCCGGCGCAGTCGCTCTACGCCCGCGCCGGGTTCGAGCGCATCGGCGTCCGCCGCGGCTACTACGACGGCGGCCGCACCGACGCCCTGGTGCTGCGCCGCCGGGTGGGGGGCCGGGATGACTGACCAGCCGCTGGTGCTCGGCATCGAGACCTCCTGCGACGAGACCGGCGTCGGCCTGGTGCGCGGCACCACCCTGCTCGCCGACGCGGTGGCCAGCAGCGTGGAGGAGCACGCCCGGTTCGGCGGGGTCGTGCCCGAGGTGGCCAGCCGGGCGCACCTGGAGGCCATGGTCCCCACGCTGGAGCGGGCCTGCGCCGACGCCGGCGTGCGGCTGGCCGACGTCGACGCCGTGGCGGTCACCAGCGGCCCCGGGCTGGCCGGCGCGCTGCTGGTGGGCGTGGCCGCGGCCAAGGCCCTGGCGATCGCGCTGGACCGGCCGATCTACGGCGTCAACCACCTGGCCGCGCACGTGGCCGTGGACCAGCTCGCGCACGGCCCGCTGCCCGAGCCGTGCCTGGCGCTGCTGGTGAGCGGTGGACACTCCTCGCTGCTGCTGGTCTCCGACGTGACGTCGGAGATCGAGCCGCTGGGGCAGACCATCGACGACGCCGCGGGCGAGGCGTTCGACAAGGTGGCCCGGCTGCTGGGGCTGCCGTTCCCGGGCGGCCCGCACGTGGACCGCGCCGCAGCCGACGGCGACCCGGCGGCCATCGCCTTCCCGCGCGGCCTCACCACCGGTCGCGACCTGGAGCGGCACCGCTACGACTTCTCCTTCTCCGGCTTGAAGACCGCGGTGGCCCGCTGGGTGGAGCAGCGTGAGCGCGACGGGCAGCCGGTGCCGGTGCCCGACGTCGCCGCCTCGTTCCAGGAGGCCGTGGTGGACGTCCTCACCCGCAAGGCGCTCGACGCGGCCAAGGCCCACGGGGTCGGCACGCTGCTGGTCGGCGGCGGGGTGGCGGCCAACCGCCGGCTGCGCGCGCTGGCGCAGGAGCGCTGCGACGCCGCGGGCGTCGAGCTGCGGGTGCCCCCGCCCCGGCTGTGCACCGACAACGGCGCCATGGTCGCCGCGCTCGGCGCCGAGCTGGTGGCCCGCGGCCGCACCCCGTCCGCCCTCGACCTGCCCGCCGACTCCTCCAAGCCGGTCACCGAGGTCCTCGCCTGACCCCGGTGCGGGTGAGCAAGCGTGGGGGTGGCGGCGGACAGGGACGTGGGTGGCGGCGGGCAGGATGGACGCATGACCGATCCTGTCGAGCCGGTGCCCACCTGGTTGCGTCCCCCAACCGACGGGACCGGAGGCCTCCCGGTGCCGGTGGTGCTCGACGTCGACACCGGCGTCGACGACGCCCTGGCCATCCTGCTGGCGGTGCGCCACCCCGGGCTCGACCTGCGGGGGGTCACCTGCGTGGCCGGCAACACCCACGTGGACCAGGTGGTCGCCAACACGCTCAAGGTGCTCGACGCGGCCGGGGCGCCGGACGTGCCGGTGGCCCGCGGGGCCGAGCGTCCGCTGCTCGAGCCGGCCCGCGACGCCCACCACGTGCACGGCGCCGACGGCATGGCCGACCTCGGGCTGCCGCAGAGCGCGCGCCGGCCGGTCGACGTCCACGCGGTCGAGCTGCTGCGGCAGACCATCCTGGACAGCGCCGAGCCGGTCACCCTGGTCACCCTGGCGCCGATGACCAACGCGGCCCTGCTGCTGCGCACCTACCCGGAGGTCGGCGAGCGGCTGCACCGGATCGTGGCGATGGCCGGCGCCGCCGACGTCGGCAACGCCACCGCCGCCGCCGAGTTCAACGCCTGGCACGACCCGGAGGCCGCCCAGATCGTGCTGGGCTCCGGCCTGCCGGTGACGATGTACGGCCTCGACGTCTTCTACGACGTCGTCGTGCCGGCCTCCGACGCCGCCGTGCTGGCCGAGCGGACCGACCCGGGCGCCCGGCTGGCCGGCCGGCTGCTGCTGCACCAGCTCGAGCGGTTCGGTGGAGCGCACGCGACCATCGGCGACGCCGGCGCGGTCGCCTCGGTGGCCGACCCCGCCGGGCTGCGCACGGTGCGGCACCCGGTGCGGGTGGAGCTGGCCGGGCGGTGGACCCGCGGGGCGACCGTGGTGGACCGGCGCGACTGGGCCGGCGACCTCGATCACGACCCGCACGGGCAGCCACCGGCCCTGGTCGACGTCGCGCTCGGCGTGGATGCGGCCCGCTACCGCGACCTGTTCCTCGACGCCCTGCTGCCCGCGGCGGAAGGGGCGGCCGGCTGACGGGGCGGGCGGTCGTCGTCGGCTCGGTCGACGTCGACCTCCCAGCCGGCCTCGCCCCCGCTCACGTCGCTGGGAAGCGCGGCCGCCCCGGCTTGAACCGTTCTGCGCAGGCGGTCCTCGGCGTGCCCCGCCCGACAGCGGCCGACATGCCGACGACCGCCTGCGCGAACCGGTCCACGCGCCGCCCGGGCTCACCCCCGCAGCGGTAGCGGGTGCAGCGTCACCTCGGTCAGCCGGCCGGCGTCGACCACCGCGGTCAGGTAGGTGCACGCGGGCTGGCGGCGGCGGTCGGTGGGGGAGCCGGGGTTGAGCAGGCGCAGGCCGGCGGGGGAGACCGTGTCCCAGGGGATGTGGCTGTGGCCGAACACCAGCACGTCGACGTCGGGGAAGGCCGCCTCCATCCGCTTCTCCCGGCCGGCGCTGGCACCGGTCTCGTGCACCACCGCGAAGCGCAGGCCGTCGAGGTGGAAGCGGGCCACCTCGGGCAGCCGGGCCCGCAGCGCGGGGCCGTCGTTGTTGCCCCAGACGCCCTCCAGCCGGGCAGCCCGGGCGGACAGGGCGTCCAGGAGCGCGACGTCCACCCAGTCGCCGGCGTGTACGACGACGTCGGCGCGGTCGACCTCGTCCCACACCGGCGCCGGCAGGTCCTTGGCCCGCTTGGGCAGGTGGGTGTCGGCGACCAGCAGCAGTCGGGTGCTCACACCGGCTCCACCAGCAGCGCGAACGGTTCTCCGGCCACCCGGGTGAGGACCACGGTGGCCGGCACCGAGCCGGTGAGCCGGAGCTGGCGGCGCAGCTGCTCGGGCTCGATCGCCGAGCCGCGCTTCTTGACCACCAGCGGCCCGACGTCGCGGGTCCGCAGCGTCGCGCGCAGCCGCTTGAGCTGGAACGGCAGCGACTCCAGCACGCGGTACGGCGTGGCGAAGGGAGTGTGCACGAGCGTCTCCGACGCGACGTAGGCGATGGTCGGGTCGACGAGATGACCGCCCACCAGCTCGGCCACCGAGCCCACGAGGCCGGCCCGGATGACGGCGTCGTCGGGCTCGAGCAGGAACGGCGCCACCGGCCCGACCGGGGGCGACGGCTCCTCGCCCGTCCCGGTGAGGGTGGCGCCAGACGGCAGCAGGGTGGCCCGGTGGCGCGCGGTGGCCAGGGGTGCGGACCACAGCGCGGCCTCCACCAGGTCCCCGCCCACGCTGGTCCACTCCGCCTCCACGCCCTGGGGCACGAGGTCGTGCGCGATCCCCGGCGCCACCTTGGCCCCCGCCGGCCGACCGGCCGTCAGCAGCGCCTCCACGAACGGCCACGGTGGGGACCACGCCATCGGGTCCAGCGCCCGCCGGCCTCCGCGGCGCCGCGCCGGGTCGGTGAACGCACCGCCGAACGCCTCGACGTCGACGTCCTCGACGTCCGCGCAGCGCACCGTCACCAGGTCCTCGAGCCCGAGCGCCCGCGCGTTGGCCGCTGCCACCGCGCACGCCACCGGGTCCCGGTCGACGCCGGTGGCCCGCACCCCGGCCCGGGCCAGCGCGAGCAGCTCGCCACCCAGCCCGCAGCACAGGTCGACGACGTCGGCCACGCCGGCGTCGGCGAACCGCTCGGCGTGCCGCGCGGCCACCCCCGCGCGGGTGGCCTGCTCCAGGCCCTCCACGGTGAGCAGCAGCCGCTCGGCGTCGGGACCGAGCTTGCCGCGGGCCCGGGCGCGCAGCCGGGACTGGGTGAGCGCGGCGGCCACCAGGGGAGCGGGATGGTCGCGGCGCAGCCGCTCGCCGAGCGCCAGCGCGCTCGCCTCGTCGTAGGGCGGCAGGGCGGCCAGCAGCGCCTGCCCCGCGGGCGAGGTGAGCGCGTCGACGTCGGCCAGCTCCATCCGGCCATCCTTCCGCAGCGTCGCCGGAGCAGGCGGTTGGCACTCCGGTTGACCGAGTGCCAGCGACCGGGCTACCGTCGGCGCTGGCACACTCGCTCCGAGAGTGCCAACGCGGACGTGGCTGTCCGGCACCCGCGACGGCGGTCGGCCCGGCTCGCGCCAATGCCAACTGAACCTGTCACAGACAACCCCAAGGGGGAGGTCAGCAAGTGTCGGTCTCCATCAAGCCGCTCGAGGACCGCATCCTCGTCAAGGCGCTCGACGCCGAGCAGACCACGGCCAGCGGCCTGGTCATCCCGGACACCGCCAAGGAGAAGCCCCAGGAGGGCGAGGTCCTGGCGGTCGGTCCGGGTCGCTTCGAGGACGGTCAGCGCCTGCCGCTGGACGTCAAGGTCGGCGACGTCGTCGTCTACAGCAAGTACGGCGGCACCGAGATCAAGTACCACGGCGAGGAGTACCTCATCCTCTCCGCCCGCGACGTCCTCGCGGTCGTCGAGAAGTGAGCCGCTGACGCGGGCCCGGGCGATCGTGCCCGGGCCCGCGTCGTGCTTTGGCACGTGACAGCACCGTGCTTTCCGCACCGACTTTTCGCACAGCACAAGCCGCAGTTCCGTCCTTCGAGAGGACCCTGAGCACGCATGGCCAAGACCCTGCAGTTCGACGAGACCGCGCGCCGCGCGCTCGAGCGGGGCGTCGACGCCCTGGCCGACGCCGTCAAGGTGACCCTCGGCCCGCGCGGCCGCAACGTCGTGATCGACAAGAAGTTCGGCGCCCCGACCATCACCAACGACGGCGTCACCATCGCCCGCGAGGTCGAGCTCGAGGACCCGTACGAGAACCTCGGCGCCCAGCTGGCCAAGGAGGTGGCCACCAAGACCAACGACGTCGCCGGCGACGGCACCACCACGGCCACCGTGCTGGGCCAGGCGTTCGTCCACGAGGGCCTGCGCAACGTAGCCGCCGGCGCCGACCCGCTCTCGCTCAAGCGCGGCATCGACAAGGCCGTCGAGGCCGTGAGCGCCCGGCTGCTCGAGAACGCGCGCGAGGTCAACGGCAAGGAGGAGGTCGCCAGCGTGGCGGCCATCTCCGCCCAGTCCGCCGAGATCGGCGAGCTCATCGCCGAGGCGTTCGACAAGGTGGGCAAGGACGGTGTCATCACCGTCGAGGAGAGCCAGGCCATGGGCCTCGAGCTCGAGTTCACCGAGGGCATGCAGTTCGACAAGGGCTACATCTCGCCCTACATGGTCACCGACCCCGAGCGGATGGAGGCCGTCCTCGAGGACGCCTACGTCCTGCTCACCCAGGGCAAGATCAGCTCGGTCGCCGAGCTGCTGCCGCTGCTGGAGAAGGTCGTCCAGGCGGGCAAGCCGCTGGTCATCGTGGCCGAGGACGTCGATGGCGAGGCGCTGTCCACCCTGGTGGTCAACAAGATCCGTGGCCTGTTCACCGGCGTCGCGGTCAAGGCGCCCGGCTTCGGCGACCGCCGCAAGGCGATGCTGCAGGACGTGGCCGTGCTCACCGGCGCCCAGGTGGTCAGCCCCGAGGTCGGCCTCAAGCTCGACCAGGTCGGCCTCGAGGTGCTCGGCCGGGCCCGCCGGATCACCGTCACCAAGGACGACACCACGATCGTCGACGGCGCCGGCGAGCGCAGCGAGGTCGAGGGGCGCGTGGCCCAGATCCGCGCCGAGATCGAGCGCACCGACAGCGACTGGGACCGCGAGAAGCTCCAGGAGCGCCTGGCCAAGCTGGCCGGCGGCGTCTGCGTCATCCGCGTGGGCGCGGCCACCGAGGTCGAGCTCAAGGAGAAGAAGCACCGGCTCGAGGACGCCATCTCGGCCACCCGCGCCGCCATCGAGGAGGGCATCGTCGCCGGCGGCGGCACCGCCCTGGTGCACGCCGTCGCCGCGCTCGACGACCTCGAGCTCACCGGCGACGAGGCCACCGGCGCGTCGATCGTCCGCAAGGGCGCCGTCGAGCCGCTGCGTTGGATCGCGGAGAACGCCGGTCTCGAGGGCTACGTCGTGGTGGAGAAGGTGCGCGAGCTCGGGGTCGGCAACGGCCTGAACGCCGCCACCGGCCAGTACGGCGACCTGGTCGCCCAGGGCGTGCTCGACCCGGTGAAGGTGACCCGCTCCGCGCTGGTCAACGCCGCCTCGATCGCGAGCATGGTCCTCACCACCGAGACCCTCGTGGTGGAGAAGAAGGAGGAGGAGCCCGCGGCCGGCGGTCACGGGCACTCCCACGGCGGTCACGGGCACTCGCACTAGTCGAGGCTCCTCCAGGCCGTCCGCCGGACAGCAGAACGGGCCCGTACCCCGAGGGGGTGCGGGCCCGTTCGCGTGCCGGGACGGGCACGTGTGCGGAGGGAGAGGTCGGCTGCTGTCGGGGCCTGATGTGACGGCCGTGATGTCCGGCTCCCGGTGGTGGGGGGGGCGCGCCCCCCCCGGCGGCGGCCGACCGGGGGGGGGGGGGCGCGCCCCCCCGCGCGGGCGCGGCGCGCGCG